>NZ_LWRV01000092.1 GCF_009372215.1 Acinetobacter portensis
TACTTTTTGAAACACCACCAAGAAAAGTAATTGATTGTGAGATTTCACTGCAATTATTTGATATTAGGAACGAACTTTTATGCAACGTCATTTAAAACGACTACCAATGAAATCGACATTATCTTGTCTTATTGCGTGTATCAGTGCCCAAGGTACTTATGCCGATGTAAATACAACCATCAACAATACAGATGTTCCGCAACTTGCACCTATTGTGGTTGAAGCAACACGCACAGATAAAGATGTTCTATCGACACCGACTTCGGTGTATTACATTCCACAAGAACAACAAAAAAGTATGAATGTGAATCTTTCGGAAACGCTCAAAGGTGTGCCGGGTTTACAGCTCAATAACCGTGAAAATTACGCACAAGATTTGCAAATTTCTATGCGAGGCTTTGGCGCACGTTCTACATTTGGTGTGCGAGGCATTCGTTTGTATGTCGATGGTATTCCTGCAACCATGCCAGATGGTCAAGGGCAAACATCGAATATTGATTTGAATAGTTTGGATCATATTGAAGTTTTAGGAGGTGGTTTTTCATCGCTTTATGGAAACTCTTCGGGCGGAACAATTTTAACCTCAAGTAAAGAAGGGCAAGGGCGAGATTCTGTAACACTCGGCTATTCGGGCGGTAGTAATCATAAAAATCAGGCGAATATTGTCCTACAAGGTGGTTCAGAGCAAGCCAATCAACCAAGTTATATTGTTAGTTCATCGTATTTTGATACCGATGGTTTTCGTGATCATAGTGCAGCGAATAAAGTGCTACACAATGCCAAACTCACTTGGAGCTTAGATGATGGTTCTAAAATTAATTGGATGGGAAATTACGTCAAAATTAATGCTGATGATCCGGGTGGTTTAACACGCGCACAATGGAATGAAAACCCAAAACAAGTTGCAGGAAATGTATCGCTTTATAATGCACGTAAAGAGATTGAACAGGTTCAAACAGGTTTAACGTGGAATAAACCAATTAACGATCAGCATGAACTTTATGCGATGGCATATTTAGGACAGCGTTCGGTTACACAATATCAATCTATTCCAAGTGGTTCTCAGGGTGGGGTAAACCATGCGGGTGGTGTCATTGATTTTGACCGAAAATTCTTTGGTACAGATTTACGTTGGACAGGGAAAGATCTTTTACCAAACACCAAATTTATTGCAGGTGTTGCTATTGATGGTATGACTGAAGATCGAAAAGGTTATGAAAACTTCAATGGCGATGCGCTTGGTGTGAAAGGCAAATTACGCCGTGATGAAGATAATACTTTATGGAATATCGATCCTTATGTGCAAGCATCTTATAACTTTGCTCAAGATTGGACTTTAGATGCGGGCTTGCGTTATAGCAATGTGCATTTTAAATCTGAAGATAAATTCTTAAGTAATGGTGACAATTCAGGCAAAACCGATTATCAGCGATTGTTGCCATCTGTGTCTTTAAGTTGGCAGATAATTCCTGAGTTAATGGCATATGCAAGTTATGCACAAGGTTTTGAAACGCCAACATTTACCGAAATGGCTTATCCTGCCGTTGATAGTAATGTGCCATTTAATTTAGATGCTGCAAAAAGTGAAACCTATGAAATTGGGCTTAAATCTAAGAACAATTTAGGTGATTTTACTTTTGCAACGTTCTATACAAAAACCAAAGATGATATTGTGCCTCTCAAAAATGAAGATGGCAAAGCAACTTTCCGCAATGTAGATAAGACATTAAGACAAGGCGTTGAGCTTTCTTGGACTAAAAACCTGTGGCGTGATTTAACTGCTCAAGCAAGTTATAGCTATATTGATGCAACTTTTGATCAAGACACTGTGAATATTGTTGGTGTAACTCCAATTCAGAACGGAAATTACATTCCAGGTATTGCTAAGAATCAGGCGTTTTTAAGTTTAGGTTGGAAGCCTGAAAACGGTTTATATGCAGGTTTAGATGTTCGTTATTCAGATAAAATTTATGTGAATGATATTAATGCTGAATCTGCGCCAAGTTATGTGGTGACTTCTGCAAATGTAGGCTATAAGTGGTCTTATCAAGATTGGTCAATCAATAGTTTTGCTCGCGTAGATAACTTATTTGATAAAGATTATTCAGGTTCTGTGATTGTGAATGAAAGTAGTAAGCGTTTTTATGAGCCTGCTGAGGGACGTAATTGGAGTGCTGGCTTGAGTGTGACCAAAGCTTTCTAATGATTGTTTAAATAAAAAAATCCCGCTACATGAGCGGGATTTTTTAGGTCTTATATTTTATCGCGAGTTATTTCGCCATTCACTAATCTTGATAGATTAAGCGGATTTTCATCGCGCAATGCTTCAGGGAGTAAGTTTTGCGGATAATTTTGATAACACACTGGGCGCAAGTAGCGTTCAATAGCCAATGTTCCCACAGATGTACCACGAGCATCCGAAGTTGCAGGATATGGTCCACCGTGAACCATCGCATCGCATACTTCAACACCTGTAGGATAGCCATTTAATAATAAACGACCCGCTTTCTCTTCTAATATAGGCACAATATCTGCAAAGTTAGTTAAATCAACATCTTCAGCAATCAATGAAGCAGTCAATTGACCATTCATGCTACTTAATGCTTGAATCAACTGATCTTTGTTTTTTACTTCAATCACAATGGTTGTTGGACCAAAAATTTCTTCTTGAAGTAATTGATCGCCTGCAAGAAGTAATTCAACATTTGCTTTAAATAGTTGAGGTTGTGCTTGATCACCTTGTTGAGCTTGACCTGCCAAGTGTTCAATCCCTTGATGATTTTCTAAATGCTCTAAACCTGATACATAGCTTCTTAACGTACCTGCATTCAACATAGTTTGAGCAGGTTTCGCATTGATATTTTCAGCTAATTTTTCAATAAACTGAGAATATTCAGGTGATTGAATACCTAAAATTAAACCTGGACTTGTACAGAACTGACCACATCCCATTACAACAGAATCTGATAAGTCTTGAGCAATTTGATCACCACGAGTTTGTAATGCAGATGGAAGCATGATCATAGGGTTGATACTGCTCATTTCTGCAAATACAGGAATAGGTTGCGGACGTGCAGCAGCCATATCACATAAAGCACGACCACCTTTTAATGAGCCTGTAAAACCAACGGCTTTAATTAGTGGATGTTGAACAATTGCTACGCCCACACCATTACCATAGATCATGTTAAATACGCCTTCAGGCATATTGGTTTTCGCTACAGCACGTTCAATTGCTTGGGCAACATAATCGGCAGTTGCCATATGACCACTATGTGCTTTTACAACAACAGGACAACCTGCCGCTAAAGCAGAAGCAGTATCACCACCCGCAGTTGAGAATGCCAATGGGAAGTTACTTGCACCAAAGACAGCAATGGGTCCAATACCAATTTTAATTTGACGTAAATCTACGCGTGGCATTGGCTGACGATTAGGTAATGCGGTATCAATACGAGCGCCAAGAAAATCGCCACGACGAAGCACTTTAGCAAATAAGCGCATTTGACCACTAGTACGACCACGTTCACCTTGTAAACGAGCAAGTGGAAGCGCTGTTTCTTGAGAAATGATTTCAAGAAAATCTTGACCTAAAGCATCAAGCTCATCTGCAATTGCTTCAAGAAATTGAGCACGTTGTTCAGGGGAAGTATGACGATAAAGTTTGAAAGCTTGATCTGCTGCTTCACAAGCTAAATTCACTTCTTCTACAGTTGCTTGATAAAAATCATATGCTAAAGCTTCGCCCGTGGTTGCATTGACGCTTTTTAGTGTGCTGCTGCCCAATGCACTACGTTGCCCAGCAATAAAATTATGTCCAATAGTCATCGGAGTTCCTTAAATACTTTATTAATGTGAATGTCTTGGTACGTTTTGCTCATTAATGACTTTCATATAGAGCGTTGCAGGTTCTAAGCAACCACCTGTAGATAATTGACCAACCATGCTGCGGTACATTTCTTGCCAAGGCGTTTGAGATTTTGGAAAGTCTGGTTTCCACTCAAGGCGACGCTTTTCAAGTTCTTCATCTGAAATTAAAACGTTCACAGAGCGCTTGTTTAAATCGACTCTTAAAACATCGTTCGTTTTTAATAATGCGATACCACCGCCAACAGCAGCTTCGGGTGACATATTTAAAATAGATGGACTTGCAGATGTACCACTTTGACGACCATCACCTAAGCATGGAAGTGAGTCGATGCCTTTTTTAATGAGTTCGGCAGGAGGAGCCATGTTTACAACTTCGGCACTACCTGGATAACCTACCGTACCTGCACCACGAATCACTAAAATACAATTCTCATCGATATTGAGCTCAGGATCATTAATACGTGCGTGATAATCTTCAGGGCCTTCGAACACAATTGCTCTTGCTTCGAAACTGTTTTCATCACCAGGGCTAGAAAGATAGGTTTTAGTGAAAGCTTCACCAACAACAGACATTTTCATAATGGCGCTGTCGAAGAAATTACCGCTCAATACAATAAAGCCTGCACCGTGTTTGAGTGGCTCATCATAAGAGAAAATTACATCGGCATTTGAAGTCTTAGATTTTTGGGCAATTTCTCCCATTGTCTGACCGCTTACAGAGGCACAGTCTTCATGTAGAACACCTGCTTTTTGTAGTTCATACATAACGGCAGGAACACCACCTGCACGGTGGAAACCTTCACCTAAGTATTTACCTGCAGGCATACAGTTCACAATAAGAGGAATATCTTCGCCTACACGTTGCCAATCTTCTAATGTCAATTCAATGCCCATATGGCGTGCAATCGCAATTAAATGTGGTGGGCAGTTGCTTGATGTGCCCAATGCAGATGCAACAGCAATTGCATTTTCAAAAGATTTTTTGTTCATAACTTTAGAAGGACGTAAATCTTCTTTCACCATTTCACAAATACGTTTACCTGTTAAATACGCCATTTGACCACGTTCACGATATGGCGCAGGAATACTTGCACAGGTTGGTAAAGACATACCCAAGGCTTCAGCTAAAGCATTCATTGAAAGTGCTGTACCCATGGTGTTGCAATGACCTACAGATGGCGATGCAGATGTCGTCATTTCCATAAAGCCTTCGTAATCAATTTCACCTGAGGCTAATAAGTTACGAGCATGCCAAATAACCGTACCAGAGCCAATCAAATCACCTTTATAGTGACCATCTAGCATTGGACCACCCGATAAAACAATTGCAGGTAAATCGGTTGTTGCAGCAGCCATTAAACATGCAGGTGTGGTTTTGTCACAACCTGTTGTGAGTACAACGCCATCGAGTGGGTAGCCATGTAAAATTTCAACAAGACCTAAGTAAGCAAGGTTACGGTCTAAAGCCGCTGTTGGGCGGCGAGATTGTTCCGCAATAGGATGAACAGGGAATTCCATAGGAATACCGCCTGCATCACGGATACCCGCTTTGACACGTTCAGCAAGTTCTTTATGATGACGGTTACAAGGAGTCAGATCGCTACCTGTTTGCGCAATCCCGATAATTGGGCGACCAGATTGTAGCTCTTCACGTGTTAAGCCATAGTTCATATAACGCTCTACATATAGAGCAGTCATATCGGCATGATCTGGATCATCGAACCATTCTTGGCTACGTAAAAAAATCCGTTTACTTTGATCAGTCATCTTTGGAACCTATATTTCTGTTTTTCAACATGAATTAATGTGTGTTACGAAGGAGCAATCTTAATGTTCAATAGCCATGAGGACTATTGAACTTAAGAATAATATGGGAAAATTACAGTAAATTTCGGGCTTTCAAATTGTTAATCAGCGCATTAAAACCAAAATTCCAAGGTTTTGCCTGATCACTTGTAGTCACTTCATTGTAAAGTGAGCCAAGTTTAGGTGTTTGAATGTGTACAACATCGCCAATTTTATGCGTGAAGCCTGCACCTTGTTTTTCACGATCTTTTGTTGGCGCGAATAAAGTCCCTAAAAATAGAACAAAACCATCTGGATATTGGTGATTTTCATTGAGTGTTTGGTTGACTAAATCTTCAGGATCACGGCTAATTTGTGACATAGAACTTAAGCCATTTAGCGTGAAGCCATCGACACCTTTAATTTCTAGTTCAACATCGCAATGACGAACGTCATCTAAATTAAATGTTTCATCAAATAGGCGGATAAATGGACCAATTGCACATGAAGCATTGTTGTCTTTTGCTTTACTAAGTAATAGTGCGCTTCGACCTTCAAAATCACGTAAATTCACATCATTACCTAAAGTCGCACCTAAAATTTTACCTTGGCTGTTTGCAACTAAAACTACTTCAGGTTCAGGGTTATTCCACTCAGATTTAGGGTGAATACCAATTTGTTGACCCGCACCAACAGCAGCCAATACAGGTGCTTTAGTAAAGATTTCAGCATCTGTACCAATACCTACTTCTAGATATTGCGACCACATGCCTTGTTCAATTAAATATTCTTTGAGCTGTAATGCTTTTTCAGAACCCGGTTGAATTGTTTTCAAGCTATCGCCAATGACGCTTTGAACAACGTCACGAATGTGCTGTGCTTTAGAAGCATCACCAGCCGCTTGTTCTTCAATTACACGCTCTAACATGCTTGCTGCAAAAGTTACGCCTGCAGCTTTAATTACTTGCAAATCGATAGGTGCTAAAAAATAGGCTTGAGTAGGATTTGGATTTTGATGGGTATTTGCTAAAAGTTCATCAACAGTACCTAAGTATTGACCTTCAAGATTCGCCAATACATCTACAGGATGATCTACTTCTAATAATTCAGAAACAGTTTTGAATTCTTTTGAAATATCAAAAACTTGATTATTCTTTAAAAGAACAGGTGATGGACCTGAATATTCTGCATGAGGTACCCAAGCTCGACCAATGAGACAACCTTGAGTTCCATCTGAAGGTAGTGTATTTGCAGAGTTTAAAAGAAGTGTCATATGTATCATCCATGTTATTTGTGAAAATATGATAGGACGCTAAATCAATAAACACCAATTGCATTATTTTAGTTATTGATAACTACAGGTTATTAAATAATTATGGTGATGACCTTTGTTTTTTTATTTAAAAATATAAGCGTTTCGTTATTCTTAAAGTAATGAAGAGGCTAAATGAATGATAAAAATTATATGAATGAATTATATACAGTATAAGCTGACCCAAAATCTAAAGATAATTAAAAAAAATGATATTAAAAAGTTATCAATATCCGCAAATAATTCATTGGTAATTATTGGTTGTCCTGCTTAATTTGATGGTAGCGAATTGGATTCGTCAATCTAAACAAATAAAGGAAAGGAGCACCTATGAATATTCTAATTACTGGCGGTACTGGTTTTATTGGAAAACAAATCGCAAGCAAAATTTTAGAATTAGGGAGCATTACATTTGATGGTGAATCAGCAAAAAAAGTTGAAAAAATTATATTATTTGATGCTTTTCAGGGTGAAGACGTTCCTCAAGATTCAAGAGTAGAAGTTGTTACAGGCGATATTACCAACAAGCAAACTGTACAAGAAATCGTAAAAAATGTTGATGTTGTTTGGCATTTAGCTGCGGTGGTAAGTTCGGGAGCTGAAGCTGATTTTGATTTGGGTATGAATGTGAACCTATATGGTTTATTGAATATTTTAGATGTAATTCGTAGTCAAAATACTCAACCAAGATTCATTTTTGCAAGTGGTTGCGCTGTATTTGGTGGCGATTTACCTGAAATTGTTACAGACAAAACTGTTGTCACACCAAAATCTTCATACGGTATGCAAAAAGCCATTGGTGAATTGCTTGTTGCAGATTATTCACGAAAAGGTTTTGTTGATGGGCGAGTACTTCGCTTACCAACAATTGTTGTACGTCCTGGAAAACCAAATAAAGCAGCATCAACATTCTTCAGTTCTATTATTCGTGAGCCATTGAAAGGTGAAACAGCCGTTTGTCCTGTTGCCGAAAACACGCCTGTATTTATTACATCTCCAAGAAAATGTGTTGATTCTATGATTAAGGCAGCAACACTTTCACCGCAAAAATTAGGCAATGAACGCATTATTCCACTTCCTGGTTTAACCGTTACGGTTAAAGAGATGCTTTCTGCCTTAGAAAAAGTGGCAGGTAAGGAAGCTGTAAATTTAGTGCAATGGGAAGAAGATGCAACAATTCAAAGAATTGTTCAAAGCTGGCCAACACAAGTAGAAGCTGAATATGCAAACTCACTTGGATTTGAAGCAGATCAAAGCTTTGAAGATATTATCCAAGCACATATTGAAGATACTAAAGAATAATAGCCAAAAAATGGATTAAAGAGAGATTAAGTTATGGATAATACTCATATTTCTGCTCTGGAAGAGCAAACCGTAAAGCGCGTGACAAAACGTATTATTCCGTTTTTAGTCATTCTATTTATTATGGCTTTTTTAGATAGAACGAATATTGGTTTTGCAGCTTTGCATATGAATGAGGCACTTGGAATTACCCAAACCATTTTTGGATTGGGCGCGGGTATTTTCTTCCTCGGTTATTTCATTGCTGAAGTACCAAGTAATGTATTACTTCATAAGTTTGGTGCACGAATTTGGATTGCCCGTATCATGATTACATGGGGCATTATTGCTGCATTTATGGGTTTTATTACGACAGGAACTCAATTCATTGTTTTAAGATTTTTACTTGGGATTGCTGAAGCAGGCTTTTTCCCAGGTGTGATTTTTTATCTTACATTGTGGTTTCCAGCCCGTTACCGTGCTCGTGTATTTGCAAGTTTTTACTTAGGTCTACCAATTGCTCAAATTATTGGTGCTCCTGTTTCAGTCGGTTTAATGCAATGGGGCGATAGCATTGGCTATGAAGGCTGGCGCTTAATGTATATTTTAGAAGGTATTCCATCCGTTATTTTAGGCTTAATTTGCTTAAAATATTTAACGAATACACCTAAAGAAGCAACATGGTTATCAGCTGAACAACGTCAGTGGCTAATGACAACATTAGAGCGTGAAGAACAAGAAAAGTTAAAATCTGAAGATGTAAATGTAAGTAAAAGCACCATTATCAAACAGGTATTTAAAAACCCATTGGTTTGGATTATGGCGTTAATTTATTTTGGTATTACATCGGGTTCAAATGCAATGTTCTTCTTCCTTCCAAGCGTATTGGAATCATTCCGAAATACATTTGGTATGGAAATTAGTCTAATGCAGAATGGACTGCTGACTGCTATTCCGTACGCTTTTGCTGCTGTAGGTATGATTTTGTGGAGTCGTCGTTCAGATAAAAAACAAGAGCGTTATCATCATGGTGCATTTGCTGCAATTATGGCTGCTAGTGCGATTGCAATTGCGCTTATTGTAAATGAGCCATGGGCGATTATTGTGGGCTTTATTTTCCTAGCAATTGGGGTATTTAGCGCAATTAATATCTTCTGGACTATTCCTGGTCAAACGCTAACAGGTATTGGGGCTGCAACAGGTATTGGTATTATTAACTCGGTGGGTAATTTAAGTGGCTTTTCAGGTCCTTATTTAACGGGCTATTTATATACAAGTACAGGAACATACACCGTTGCATTTATGGTGATTGCTGGCTTTGTAGCAATGGGTGGTTTAGGTTTAATTTTACTTGGTCGCTTAAAAGCAAGAAGTATCCGTGCTGAAAAAAATGCGATAAGCAGTCAATCTGTTACGGAGTAGTGGTAGATGTCTAGTATTGGCTTTGTTGGCACAGGTATTATGGGTTCACCTATGGTGCTCAATTTATTAAAAGCGGGTCATCAAGTTAAAGTATGGAATAGAACACCATCTAAACTTAAAAAACTGGTTGAAGCAGGTGCAACTCCTTGCGCTGAACTAGAACAGATTGGACAAGATGTAGCATTTTTAATTTGCATGTTAAGTGATGGTAAAACCTGTGACGAAGTCTTGTTTCAAGATAAAGGCGCGACTAGCCAGCTGAAACCCAATAGTACAGTTATTGTTATGAGTTCTATTCCTGTGGAAACAGCTCAGGAACAAGCGAAAAAATGCAATGAACTTGGTTTGCAGTATTTAGATGCGCCTGTATCGGGTGGTGAAAAAGGTGCAATTAATGCAAGTTTAGCGATTATGGTTGGGGGAGATGAACATGTGTTTTCCCAAGCAGAATCTGTTTTTAAAGCATTAGGCAGACCTGTTCTCGTTGGAAATGCAGGTTGTGGGGAATTGGCAAAGCTTGTGAATCAAATGATTGTAGCAAGTACCATTGCAACTGTAAGTGAAGGTTTACTTTTGGCTCAACAAGGTGGTGCAGATCCTTGGAAAGTGAGAGAGGCTTTATCTGGCGGTTTTGCAGATTCCCCAATTCTTCAGCAACATGGTGAAAGAATTTTAAGCCAAAACTTTGTACCAGGTGGGGCAGCTCGAACTCAATTGAAAGATACACATACAGCAATTGCTCATGCCGATTCTTTAGGTTTGAAATTGCCTGTAGCTCAATTGGTAGATCAGCTTTTTGAAAACATGGTAAATGCTGGAGATGGTGATTTAGATCACTCAGGTTTATTCTTAGAATTGAAGCGAATGAATCAATTGTAAAATACCTTGTCGTTATGTAAATAAGAATCCCGCTTAAATAGCGGGATTCTTATTTAGTTTTACTTCATTATTTTAGTTGTTGAGTATTAAAAGAATTCACGAAATATATAAAAAATTATTTTTTAAAATAGTAATGAATACGTGAAATAATAGAATGGCTTAAAGGTTTTTGAGTGTCTATTGAGTATTCAATATTCTTCTGATTAAGTTTAATGCTAAAACGTAAAATTTTTACTTTTAGCTTTAACTCCTCAGTTTGATCATGCATATACATTCCTAAAAAATTAAAAAGGATGACTATGACAATAAGTATAAGAACCGAATTGGTTATCCAGTTTTGACTAGAAACATCAAAGAAATCAGGTTTTATAGCTAATACTAGCATAGCTAATATTGTTGGAAACAAACCGACTTTATCAATCTGCCCAATTAAATGCCCAATCCTTTTTTCAGTGTTTTCAAGTTTTATCTGAATTCTATCCACTACGTAATCTAGTTCTAGTTCTTTATATCTGGAAAGTTCATTAATAATTGGTATTAAATCATCAGTTTCAGCCTGTAGCGGTTCAATCAATGATTTTTGCGGATTTTGAAATATTTCTTTTAATATCTTTTTCTCTTTAATTAGCATGATAATTGGGCTAAATCCGAATGAAAATAATGCGCTGATAAATAAAATATTAAAAATAAGCCTTAGCTCTTCAATAGGTGATTGATATTTATAAAATAGAGCAACACATATTGATATGAATATTAATATCAGACCCCAAATGTAAAGAAGTTTGGAGAATTTATAATCTGATTTTTCATAATAAATTTTAGATTTAAATGAAATAATTTTTAGAATTTCTTTTATATTTTCCGAATTAATTTTTTGCATAAGCCTTTTATATTCTTAGATTAAAAAAAACTCCGAAGAGGGTTTTAAGATTTTCGTCAAACGATACATAGCTTGTCATTAGCAGGATAATCAAATCAGTATCTTAGTTATTCTAATGAACCATAATGACATCATACTGGGACTCAAGAAGTATCATTATGAGTGTAAGATGACTCAACCTGTGTCATTTTTCGATACATAACTTTTCAGACTCAAGACTTATAACAAAGGTTATTGTCTTTCATATAACAGCCATTATGTTAAGTAGAATTTAGCTGATTTTCCTTATTGGCTATTCAATGATATAATTGCCCATGAAAACCCTCTAAAATTAGTTCTCTTCTTTATGACACTTACGCCACCTTAAGTCTATTTACCTCTTAAATCAGTAAATAACTCATCACTGTCTAGTGATGTGGTGTAGTCGCTTGTGTGTCGTATATGTCACGTCACTAGCCTATCTAAAATTCCAAAAATCAGGCTATTTTTATGTTATCTAATGTCCGAGAACAATGGTTCTCTAACATCCGTGGAGATGTGCTTGCAGGGCTAGTTGTAGGTCTTGCACTCATTCCAGAAGCTATCGCATTTTCAATAATTGCAGGCGTAGACCCAAAAGTTGGCTTGTACGCCTCGTTCTGTATTGCCGTAGTGATTTCATTCATTGGTGGTCGTCCAGCAATGATTTCAGGAGCTACAGGTGCGATGGCACTGCTTATGGTCACTTTGGTCAAAGAGCATGGGCTTGAATACTTACTTGCTGCAACAATTTTAACTGGTGTCATTCAAATATTAGCAGGCTATTTGAAACTGGCTAAGCTGATGCGCTTTGTTTCTAAGTCTGTCGTGATTGGCTTTGTGAATGCCTTGGCTATCTTAATTTTTATGGCACAGCTACCCGAGTTAACTAATGTGACTTGGCACGTTTATGCTTTGGTCGCACTAGGTCTAGGTATTATTTACTTATTTCCTTTGATCCCTAAATTAGGAAAATTACTACCGTCTCCGCTTGTTTGCATTATTGCGATTACATTATTGGCAATCGCCCTCGGAATTGATGTGAGAACAGTTGGTGATATGGGAGCTTTACCTGACACACTTCCAATGTTCTTGATTCCCAATATTCCTTTGAATATTGAAACATTGATGATCATTTTGCCGTATTCGGTAGCACTAGCGGCTGTGGGTCTACTTGAATCCATAATGACTGCAACTATCGTGGATGAAATGACTGATACCCCAAGTGATAAATTCCAAGAATGCAAAGGACAAGGTATTGCGAATATTGCATCTGGTTTCATGGGGGGAATGGCAGGTTGTGCCATGATTGGTCAATCCATGATTAATGTGAAGTCGGGCGGTCTCACTCGTCTATCAACATTCTCAGCAGGCATTTTCCTCTTAATCTTAGTGGTCTTTATTAGTGATTGGCTCAAAGTCATTCCAATGGCTGCGCTAGTAGCTGTCATGATTATGGTTTCAATAGGAACATTCGAATGGCGTTCTCTTGCCGAGTTTAGACAGAACCCGAAAACCAGTAATGTTGTGATGGTTGCTACAGTCATTGTGGTAGTTGCGACTCATAATTTAGCATTAGGGGTACTGACAGGCGTTCTATTGTCGGCATTGTTTCTGGCGAATAAGTTAGAGAATGATATTCGTGTGGAATCTAGTTTAGAGGGTATGCATCGCTTATATGACTTACATGGTCAGATCTTCTTTAGTTCTTCTGAAAAATTCATGCAGGGCTTTGACTTTAAGGAAGATGTTAAAGAAGTGATTATTGATTTAACACATGCTCATATTTGGGATGTTACATCAGTTGCTATGCTTGATTCCGTGGTAAGCAAATTTCAAAAGAATAGTGTCAATGTGACTGTACGTGGCTTAAATGAAGCTAGTACCAATATGATTGATAAGTATGGGGTACATGCCAAAATTTAAGTTAAAAATATTATTTATTATCAAATACTAAAAAAACCACCAGATATTGGTGGTTTTTTTATGAATGACAACTTATGTGTCGCTTGACGATCTAAAAAGCTATTACCAGCTTAATGCGCCACCAGTTTGATAGTCAGTTACGCGAGTTTCAAAGAAGTTCTTCTCTTTACGTAAGTCCATCATCTCAGACATCCACTGGAACGGATTCGTTGCGCCAGCAAACTGTTCAGGCAAGCCCAATTGGCTTAAACGACGGTTACAGATGAACTTCAAGTAATCTTCCATCATCGCTGCATTCATACCCAATACACCACGTGGCATAGTGTCACGCGCATATTCGATTTCAAGCATCGTACCTTCAAGAATCATTTGAATGATTTCTTCTTGGAACTCGGCAGTCCAAAGGTGAGGGTTCTCAATCTTGATTTGGTTAATCATATCGATACCAAAGTTCAAGTGCATAGACTCATCACGTAAAATGTATTGGAATTGCTCGGCAACACCATTCATTTTATTGCGACGACCCATAGACAAAATTTGGCTGAAACCACAATAGAAGAAAATACCTTCAAGAACACAATAGAACGCGATCAAGTTGCGAAGCAAAATTTGGTCGTTTTCAGGTGTACCTGTTTGGAAAGTAGGATCACATAAAGATTGAGTGTACTTCAAGCCCCAAGCTGCTTTACGTGCTACTGATGGTACTTCACGGTACATGTTGAAGACTTCGCCTTCATCCATACCTAAAGATTCGATACAGTATTGGTAAGCATGCGTATGAATTGCTTCTTCAAACGCTTGACGCAAGATGTATTGACGGCATTCAGGGTTCGTAATATGACGATAAATTGCAAGAACTAAGTTGTTTGCAACCAATGAATCGGCTGTCGAGAAGAAACCTAAAGAACGCATAACAATAGTACGTTCGTCTTCAGTTAAGCCATTTTCAGACTTCCAAAGCGCGATATCGTGGTTCATGTTAACTTCTTGTGGCATCCAGTGGTTTGCACAACCGTCTAGATATTTTTGCCAAGCCCACTCGTATTTGAACGGCACAAGTTGGTTCAAGTCAGCACGACAGTTAATCATTGCTTTGTCGTCAACTTGTACACGCTGAGCGCCCATTTCAAGCTCTTCTAAGCCTGGAGCAACATCAAGTGTTTCTAAGGCGTTAGATGCTCTTGCCAACGGATCGGTTGGATCTGTTGTTCTGTTTGAACTGGTTCGAGCGGGTTGTGGAGCTGCCACACTCGACGGTTCGTTGCTTGCATCAGATACCATCTGCGAATTAGTCGTTTTTTGCGGTTCGACGGGCGCAGACTTGTGTTCAGGTGCAGCCGGTTTTTGCGAATCATCTTCGAAATCGTCCCAACTTAGGATAGACATATTAAATTCTCTCTTCGTTGCTTTATATCTTTTATGAAGACATCCAACTTACGAAGTTGAGATGTCCATACTATACGCTTAATTCGAGTAAGCAAAATTAAGTTTTACCAAGCTTTGTTTTAATCTTGTTCGAAAAAATCAAAGTTCCACACTACTTATTTTGATTACGCTTTTGTTCTCTTGCTTTTACCCAAATGTAACCAAGTGGGATGTAAAACAAAACAAGAAAGGAAATGACCAGAACAACAAGTCCTAACATGTAGTTGTGAGTCATATGTTCCATGTGCATTTCCTTTTATTTGTATTTTTAATCTCCCTAAATCCCTCTTTTAAAAAGAGGGACTTTCTTTCTGCTATTTGCTTCGAGAAATCCCCCTCCTTTTAGGAGGGGCTAGGGGAGGTTTTGTCAGCTTACTGACAAGCCTCACAATCTGGGTTGTCAATTGAACATGCCATTGGTACTGGTGCTGCTTG
This sequence comes from Acinetobacter portensis, assembly GCF_009372215.1. Lineage (GTDB taxonomy): Bacteria > Pseudomonadota > Gammaproteobacteria > Pseudomonadales > Moraxellaceae > Acinetobacter > Acinetobacter portensis. The sequence goes on from NZ_LWRV01000092.1 coordinate 15,234, forward strand.
AGCAAAACCATCTTCTTCAACAGCTTCAGGTTTTTTTGCTTCTACTACAGGCGCTGCAACAACAGGAGCAGCAGTGGCAGTTGTGTTTTTAACTGCATTCAACGCACCCGTATTAATTGTAGATTTCTCTGCAGAAGTCGCACCCAATGCACGAAGGTAATAAGTTGTCTTAAGACCACGTAACCACGCCATTTTGTACGTCATATCCAATTTCTTACCATTTGCACCAGAGATGTAAAGGTTAAGAGACTGAGCTTGATCGATCCATTTTTGACGACGAGATGCAGCATCAACAATCCAACGTGGCTCAACTTCGAACGCAGTTGCGAAGATTGCTTTTAATTCGTCAGGAATACGAGAAATCTTTTGAACAGAACCTTCAAAATGTTTCAGGTCATTCACCATTACAGAATCCCAAAGACCGCGATCTTTTAACGCACGTACTAGGTACGGGTTGATCACTGTGAATTCACCAGAAAGGTTAGATTTCACATAAAGGTTCTGGAAAGTAGGCTCGATAGACTGAGAAACACCACAAATGTTAGAAATTGTCGCTGTAGGCGCAATTGCCATCACGTTAGAGTTACGCATACCATCTTTTTGAACTTTGGCACGTAAAGTGTCCCAATCCAAACGAGTTGTACGGTCAACTTCGAACATGCGTTCTGGGCGTGATTTCGCAACTAAATCTAAAGAGTCAATTGGTAAAATACCTTGATCCCACAATGAACCTTTAAATGTTTCGTAAGCACCACGTTCAACAGCTAAGTCGCTAGATGTTGCAATTGCGTAGTACGAAATCACTTCCATCGACTCATCGGCAAAATCAACAGCAGCATCTGAACCGTAAGCAATTTGCATTTCGTATAACGCATCTTGGAAGCCCATGATGCCCATACCAACAGGACGATGCTTCATGTTAGAAGTACGTGCTTGTGGTACTGCGTAATAGTTGATGTCGATGACGTTATCGAGCATACGAACAGCAGTTTTTACTGTGCGAGCAAGTTTTTCACGGTCTAAAACACCACCTTGAACGTGTTGTACAAGGTTAATCGAACCTAAGTTACAAACGGCAATTTCATCTTGGTTTGTGTTTAATGTAATTTCTGTACATAAGTTAGATGAGTGAACTACGCCCACATGTTGTTGTGGTGAACGTAAGTTACAAACGTCTTTGAATGTTATCCACGGGTGACCTGTTTCAAACAACATAGAAAGCATTTTGCGCCACAAATCTTTTGCACGAATTTTCTTGTGCAACATATTTGTTTCTTTCGCAATGCCTTCATAGTAAGCATAACGTTCAGCAAATTCAGCACCTGTTAAATCATGCAAATCTGGTGTTTCAGATGGTGTGAACAGTGTCCATTCAGCATCTTCAAATACACGTTGCATGAATAAATCAGGAACCCAGTTCGCTGTATTCATGTCATGAGTACGACGACGGTCATCGCCTGTGTTCTTACGAAGCTCTAGGAATTCTTCAATGTCCAAGTGCCAAGTTTCTAAATATGCACAAACTGCACCTTTACGCTTACCACCTTGGTTTACCGCAACGGCTGTATCGTTTGCTACTTTAAGGAATGGAACAACACCTTGAGATTTACCGTTTGTGCCTTTGATATAAGAGTTCAATGCACGAACAGGCGTCCAGTCATTACCTAAACCACCCGCCCATTTAGAAAGAAGGGCGTTATCACGCATAGAACCATAAATGTTATATAGGTCATCTGAAATTGTTGTTAAGTAGCAGCTAGACAACTGTGGACGTAAAGTACCCGAGTTGAACAATGTAGGCGTAGAAGCCATATAGTCAAAACGAGATAGTAAGTTATAGAACTCAATTGCGCTGTCTTCACGGTTTGCTTCATTCAATGATAAGCCCATTGAAACACGCATGAAGAATAATTGCGGTAATTCGAAACGAACGTCATCTGAGTGGATGAAGTAACGGTCAAATAAAGTTTGAAGACCTAAATATGTAAATTGGTTAGAGCGTTCTGGTTGAATCGCAGCAGCCAATTTAGCAAGGTCAAAATTTAATAATTCTGGTGAAAGAAGTTCTAGCTCAACACCTTTTTTCAAGAATGTTTCTAAAGCATCTGCTTCTGAAGTGTCTGTAGAAAGACCTAAGAACTCAAGACCTGTTGCAACCAAATTGTCACGAAGTAAACGTGCAGTTACATACGTGTAGTTAGGCTCTTGTTCAATACGAGTACGCGTTGCCATCATCATTGTTGTAGAGATGTCAGTCGCTTTTACACCGTTATAAAGGTTTTTAACTGTTTCATCGATGATCGCTTGAACATTAATACCTTCTAAACCTTCGCTCGCTTTTTCAATTGTTGCTTGAAGACGGCTTAAATCTAGAGGAGCAAGCTGACCATTTGTCCCTGTAATTTGTAGCGTAGGGTGGTGATGCTCATTCATTTGCTTACGTGCTTCAGAACGCTGTTCACGATAAATTACATAAGAACGTGCAACTTTTTGTTCCCCAGTACGCATAAGTGCAAGTTCAACTTGATCTTGAATTTCTTCAATATGAATTGTGCCACCAGAAGGTAAACGACGTGTAAAAGTATTTAATACCATTTCTGTAAGCTGAGAAATACGATCATGAATTCGGCTAGAGTCTGTGCTCTGTTGACCTTCAACTGCTAAAAATGCTTTACCAATTGCAACAGCAATTTTTTCTGCATCAAAAGCAGCAACATCACCGGTGCGTTTAATCACCTGAATTTGGCCGGGTGTTGATGTGATTACGCTCATTGTCAGCATAGCTCCATATGTCATCTATTTTTATGTTTATGGACCATTTGAACTGGGCGAATATTAGGCCACAGTGTATGAGGGATAAACACAAGACTTAGTGGTTTGAAATTGATTTACACACAAGATACGGGAAAAAAGAGGTTAGATCAATATTGACATTTCGCTAATTTTTTTTTCGTAGAATCTCAGTTTTTATTTACAAAAAAATTCCCATTTTTTGTATTTTTTATCGAAGTCTTATTACACAAGGAGATAGCATAACAAAGCTACGATTAAGTGCTTATAGATAAACTTGTGGATAAGTGAAAAAGTCTGGAACAAGCAAACAGTTTTTGAACAAAAAACAAAATGGATCAAATAAAATACTAATTGTAACTTTATATTTATATTTGAATGGTGAATTATCACGATAATTTGAAAACTTTAATTAATTCAACATGTAAAAAAATATAACAAAATGCTACTTTGATGTATCAGTTTGGTGAACAGAATCTTGTTTACAATGTAAACGTGTGTATATTGCAATTATAGATTTGGATGTATCTCTTTGGATTTATAAAGAATACGCAATGACTAATAAAGGGGCACCTAATGAGCCAAGAAGAAAAGTTACCTAAAATTTTAATTGTTGAAGATGATGAGCGCCTTGCACGTTTGACTCAAGAATACTTAATTCGTAATGGATTAGAAGTTGGGGTAGAACCAGATGGCAACCGTGCCATTCGTCGAATTATTGCAGAACAACCAGATATGGTTGTACTAGATGTTATGTTACCTGGCGCAGATGGCTTAACTATTTGTCGCGAAGTTCGTCCGCATTACCATCAACCTATTTTAATGCTTACAGCACGTACTGAAGATATGGATCAAGTTCTTGGTCTAGAAATGGGTGCAGATGACTATGTTGCTAAACCAGTTCAGCCTCGTGTTCTTTTAGCTCGTATTCGCGCATTGCTTCGTCGTACAGACAAAGCGCCAGAAGATGAAGTTGCACAACGTATCGAATTTGATGATTTAGTTATCGACAATGGTGGTCGTTCAGTGACTTTACATGGCGAATTAGTAGATTTCACAAGTGCTGAATATGACTTGTTGTGGTTGCTTGCTTCAAATGCGGGTCGCATTTTATCTCGTGAAGATATTTTTGAGCGTCTTCGTGGTATTGAATACGATGGTCAAGACCGTTCAATTGACGTACGTATTTCGCGTATTCGTCCAAAAATTGGTGATGATCCTGAGAATCCTAAGCGTATTAAAACTGTACGCAGTAAAGGTTATTTATTTGTTAAAGAAACAAATGGTCTGTAATTTTAGTTATCGTTCTTTGGTCTAAAACAGGACATTCTCGTGTTTAAACACAGTATATTTTTGCGCATATATGGCGGTTTAGTCATATTGGTGGTTTTGGTTGCACTTTTTGGTTATCTACTTGTGCAGATCATTAACTACCAACGTGCGCAAGAATATAGAGAATCACTGACAGATGGTATTTCATATATCATTAGTGAAGGTATTGCTAGGCAGCCCAATCAGCAACAAAAGTTAGATTGGATTTCAGACGCATCTGATTTATTAGAATTGCCAATATATTATGTCGATTCTACGAAAGTAAGTTTAACGCGGACTGAAAAAAAACGAATAGATGAGCAAAAAGCAGTTGTTCGTTATGATGCAAGCAATACCATTACTTATGTCATTTTGGGTGTAAAAGAAGATCCTAATCATTATGTATACATTCGGGTAGATAACTTTAATGAACGGCAAATGAAAGCTTTGCCAATTTTCATTATGGATTATTTGGTTTATTTCCCAGGGCAAGAAAAAGAATATTTACAGAAAATTCAATCTAGATTTTCATATCCTGTCAGTATTGAAAGTATTCAAAAACTTCCACTCGATTCCGATCAAATTAGTCGTTTACGTCTAGATCACAGCATCGTTTTGTATAGAGACAATGCAAGCACACGCGGTACCAATGTTTCGATTGTTTCTCCAATGTCGAATTCACATACACAAGTTTTGGTTTTAGGCCCAATTCCACTATTCAATTGGATGCCTTATCAACTTGCTGCAGGAATTACGTTACTCAGTTTATTTGTTCTAAGTTTGGGCGTATACGGCTTATTGGTGCCTATGCAGCGTAAAATTAGCCAAGTGAATTTAGCTTTAAATGGGATGAAAACAGGGGATTTAAGCCTTCGTTTACCTGTAGAAGGCTCAGATGAAATGGCAAGTTTGGCTTCTAGTTATAACAGTATGTCAGACCATATTCAGCGTCTGATAGAAGCACAGCGTGAATTAATGCGTGCAGTTTCGCATGAGTTAAGAACACCTGTTGCGCGAATTCGTTTTGGTATGGAAATGCTAGCGGAAGATGACGATTACGATAGCCGTCTTCAGCAAGTCGACATGATTGATAAAGATATTGAAGCTCTGAATAACTTAATTGATGAAATTATGACCTATGCTAAATTAGAGCAAGGTACACCATCATTTGATTTTGAGAAAGTAATATTACTTGAAGTTTTAGAACAAGTTGTCACTGAAACAGAAGCACTAAAAACACAAAAAGAAATTGTATTACAAGTACCTCCTGAAAATTTAGTAGTAGATGCCGAATATCGTTATTTGCATCGTGTTGTTCAAAATTTAGTGGGTAATGCTGTTCGCTATTGCAACCATAAGGTTGTGATTAGTGGTGGGATAAATTATCAAGGCGAAGCTTATATTTGTGTTGAAGATGATGGTGCGGGTATTCCAAAAGAAGATCGTTCTCGTGTTTTTGAGGCATTTTCTCGTTTAGATGATAGCCGTACTCGAGCATCGGGTGGTTATGGTTTAGGGCTTTCTATTGTAAGCCGTATTGCATACTGGTTTGGTGGTAGCATAGCTGTGGATGAAAGCCCAACATTGGGTGGTGCACGATTTATTATGACTTGGCCTGCTAAACGATTTAAAAAACAGAAGAAAAACTACTTGAAAGGCATAATTGAAAGTAGTTCTGAACAGTGAAACATTATTAGATTTGAAATAAAAAAAGCCAGTTAGAAAACTGGCTTTTTTTATTAATATCTCTTGTTCTCATTTAAAACTTTAGAACAGTAGGTGATTATTTCATTGCATCATTGTAAAGTGTATCTGCTTCGTTAAAACGATCTTGAATATCTTGGCTTGGCTCTTTGTCCATTAAACTCACCACAATAATTGCAATGAATGAGCAGATAAAGCCAGGAACGATTTCGTAAAGACCTGTATCAGCAAAGAAGTTTTTCCAAAGAATAACAATAACAGCACCTAGAATCATACCCACTAAAGCACCATTTAATGTCATTCGTTTCCAGAATAACGATAAGATGATCAGTGGACCAAATGCAGCACCAAAACCTGCCCAAGCATAAGCAACAAGACCGAGTACTTTAGATTCTGGGTTGCCTGCCAACCAAATTGCAAGAATTGCAATAAGAAGAACCATAAGACGACCAATCCAAACCAGCTCTTTTTGAGTTGCTGTTTTACGAATAAACGTTTTGTAAAAGTCTTCAGTTAAAGTACTAGAGCATACAAGTAATTGGCAACTTAAAGTACTCATTACAGCAGCTAAAATTGCGGCTAAAACAATACCTGCAATCCATGGGTTAAATAAAATTTTAGTGAGTTCCATGAATACGGTTTCGGGATTTGCATTTACAACAGCAGCAAGTTCAGGATGTTGTTGGAAATAAGCAATACCAATGAAGCCAGCAGCGACTGCGCCACCCAAACATAAAATCATCCATGCCATACCAATACGACGTGCATTTGGAATAGATTTAACAGAATCTGCCGCCATAAAGCGTACGAGAATATGTGGTTGACCAAAATAACCTAAGCCCCAAGCAAGTAGAGAGATAATCGCTACAAAGCTTAAATCGCCCATAATATTCATGGCTTGTGGGCGAGCTGCTTCAAGTGCCAATGTCACTTGAGATAGATCGGAGAAAGTTAGGATTGCAACAACTGGGGTTAATAATAAAGCGAAAATCATTAATCCAGCTTGAATGGTATCGGTCCAACTTACTGCTAAGAAGCCACCAATAAATACATAACTGATTGTTGCAATAGCACTAATCCATAAAGCTGTACTGTAAGACATATCAAACATGCTTTCGAATAAACGTGCACCTGCAACCATGCCAGAAGCACAGTAAATTGCAAAGAAAATTAGAATGATAACTGCAGAAGCAATACGTAAAATTTTCTTATTGTCATTAAAGCGGTTAGCAAAATAGTCGGGTAGTGTCAGGGCGTTGTTTTGTACTTCTGTATGTACACGTAAGCGACCTGCAACTAAGTACCAGTTTATCCATGCGCCAATAATTAAACCAATGGCAATCCAAGATTCTGAAAGCCCAGATAAATAAATTGCGCCCGGTAAACCCATGAGTAACCAACCACTCATGTCGGATGCACCTGCAGAAAGTGCTGTAACAAAACTACCTAAACGACGACCACCAAGAATGTAGTCCGAAAAGTTAGTGGTAGCTCGGTATGCCATTAAACCAATGAAGATCATGGCGACAATGTAGAATAAAAAGGTTATTAGTGTCGGATTCAAATTCATAACTATGTCCATGTCAGGATAAATAGAAACGTTGTTTTAAGGTGAATTTTGTCAGGCTTTTAATTAGGTTCACTTAAAACTTGTTTGCTAATCATATATAAAGTCAAAAATAAAGAGTCATTTTATACATAATTTATTAATAATTGCTGTTTTATCGTAAGTAAAAAAAATATGGGTAGCAAATTTGCTACCCATATTTTGTGATTTTTCTATTATTTTATTAGCCGCGTCCCATCACACCGCGAATGGTTTGCATAATATCTGCAGGTAAAACGACAGTTTTAGCATTGTTCGATTTAGCCATATCTTGCATTGCTTTAACATATTGCTCACCAAGTAAGTAGGCAACTGGAATTTCTTTATCACCTACGGCAGAGGTGACTAGCTCAATCGCACGTTGTGAAGATTCGGCTAAAACAATTTGTGCTTCTGCATCACGACGAGATGCTTCTAAACGACCATCTGCTTCAAGAATTGCCGCTTGTTTTTCACCATCTGCTTTAGTAACTGTTGCACGACGTTGACGTTCAGCAGCAGCTTGTTCTTCCATGGCAGTTTGCATAGTGTGAGATGGTTTAATATCTTGAATTTCTACAGTTTTAAGCGTAATACCCCAGTCTGCAATATCATCTGAAATAGCAGCTTTAAGTTTTGCTTTAATATGGTCGCGTGAAGACAAAGCATCGTCCAAATCCATTTCACCAACAATTGACCGTAGTGAAGTTTGAACCATGTTTTGAATTGCCCAAGTGTAGTTTTCAATACCATACACTGCTTTTTCTGGCGTTGTTAAGTTAATGTAAGCAACGGCATTCATTAATAAAACAGCGTTATCGCGTGAAATTACTTCTTGTGATGGAATATCAAGTACGATGTCTTTTGTTGTTACTTTATAAGCAACTTCATCAATATAAGGAATTACAAAGTTTAAACCAGGTCCAAGCGTTGTATGGTATTTACCTAAACGTTGAACAATCCATTTATAACCTTGTGGAACAATACGTACGCCTTTAAAAATTGTGATAGCGACAAAGGCTAAAAATGCCAAAACAATGATAGAACCAGCAGTCATTTTATTTACTCACTTTTTCATTTTCGTAATTGGTGGTGTGTGCTTGCACAACTAAATCGTTGCCCAAAATATCGATAACACGAACGCGATCGCCCACTTGTACATAAGATTGTGTGCGGCAGTTCCATTCATCTGATCCTAAAACAGGCATAGGAAAGCGAACTTTAATTTGGTCGTGTTCTAAATTGTTTTGAATGACCATGCCAATTTGACCAATGGTCGCTTCACGAGATAAGCCTGCTTTTGTTTTATCTGTAGAAAGTGGTTTGATGAATTTAAACCAAGCGATGGTGCATAGAACAGAGAGGATAATCCAAACAATGAGCTGAGTCGTTAGCCCCATAGATGGAAATAACCAATATAAAATTCCCACAAAGATGGCACCAACGCCAAACCAAAGTGCCGCAAATGCTGGAAGTAATAATTCAGAAAGAATTAAAACGACACCCAATACAAACCAATGCCACGGTTCCAAAATAAATTCCATACATTTTCTCTTTGTATTAGTACTGAATAAGGAAATGTTTGATATAGACGAAAAACGTCTATATCAATTTAACAGATGAAACCCTATGTGGATATAGCAAATTTCTTGATTTTAGAACTTCGCTTTAGGTGCAGGTTTTAATGCAGCTGGCGATTTTTTGAAATCTGAAATGACTTTATTAATGGCTGTAATTTTAAGTTGAGTGGCTTTTTCGCCTGCTAAAATGGTTTCGTTGCTGGCTTTTAGGTCTAATGTTCCAATATGTCCAACTTTAGGTTGAATCACAATATTGGCTTGTTTAAGTTCTTCATTAATACTTTGTTGACCCATAATATTAATGGTCTGATCAAGTAAACCAAACATGCTTGTGGCTTTTCCGCCATCCGGACGTGCAGAAATATCAACAGCAATTACAATATCGGCACCCATGTCACGTGCAGTTTTGACAGGAATAGGGCTGACTAATCCACCATCGACATATGCTACGCCACCAATGGTTGCAGGAACAAATACGTTTGGAATACTGCAAGATGCGCGAACTGCCTGACCTGCATTACCTTTAATAAACTCAACTTTTTTACCGTTATCTAAACGTGTAGCAACGGCAGCGAACCGAATAGGAAATTTATCCATAGGCTTGTTTGCCACATTTTTATTTACATAATCTTGTAGCTTTTGACCTAATAAAAAACCTTGGCGGTTTAGTGTTAAATCTCGGATATCAGATTCTTGAAAGTTTAAGGCAATTTGTTGCAATTGATATGGCGATTTGCCACTGGCGTATAAGCTTCCTACAAAACTGCCTGCGCTTGTACCTGTCACAATTTTGGCTTTAATACCATGCGATTCTAAAACTTTAATCACGCCAATATGAGCAAAACCTTTGGCACCACCGCCACCCAGTGCAATGGCAATGACAGGTTCACGTGCTTTAATTGAGGTGGTTTGTGTTGTTGTTTTGGTCGCTTTGTCACAACCAAATAGGCTCAGGCCAAGAATAGCGAGAAGAGGAAGATGTAATAATTTCATAAACTAAACATAAAATAAATTAAACAAATAATGAGCACATCTCACCAAAAAGTAGACTATTTTGCTAGTCTTTTTTCCAATGCTTTTGTAACGGCTTTGCTAACCATTTTTCATGTTTAGGTGAAAAGTTGCCTTCATAAGTTTTTAATATGTTATTTAAATCTTTTTCATAATCGCCTGTAGTTTCAAATGTACCTAAAATTCGAATAACTTTGTTTTTATAATCAAAGGCAAACATGACAATAGGAATTTGAGCTACATGCGCAATGTGATAAAAACCACTACGAATTTTTTCAGCTTCTTTGCGTGTACCTTCAGGCGCCATGCCTACCCAAATATCATCTTTTGAGGCAATAATATCTGCAATTTGTTGCGTATGACCTTGCTGTGAATTCCGTACAACAGGAATAACACCAATCCATTGCAAAATTGGTTTGAGTGGTGTCTTAAACAAGGTATGTTTACCGAAAATGGTAATTTTAATATCTAATCCAAGTAAAGCTAAAAAGCCATGCCATGCATCTATATTTGATGTATGTGGCGAAATAATTGCAACTGCTTTAGGTAAATTGGGAAATTCCCCATGCATTTCCCAACCTTGTGCGAGAAAAATACGTTTAAAAAAACTTTGAGTGTAAATACTCGAGTTTCTATGAGGAACTAAGGGTGGCAGTTTTGGAAATTTATTCATGTTGTTTTATCAAAAGATTGAAATTAAACATTGATATAAATAGACTTCCGTCATAAATC
>NZ_LWRV01000093.1 GCF_009372215.1 Acinetobacter portensis
TTTATTTAGTATTTAGCTATACAAGAATTGTAGGGATACATTTGGCATGTCTATTCGAGAGGAAGGAAAACGACAAAGTCGCCAAGCTATTATAGATGCCGTACTTCGCTTAAGCACTTCAGGACGCTCTTTCAGCAGTATCAGTTTAAGAGAAATCAGCCGTGAAATTGGATTAGTACCTACAGCTTTTTATCGACATTTTAAAGATATGGATACATTAGGCTTAGAGCTGGTAGATAAAATTGCCTTAGATTTAAAAAGTACTTTACATCAGCTAGGACAAACCTATTTATATCAACCTGAAGCAAAAATACAAAAGAGCTTAGCGCTATTTTTTCAAACTATCGATCAGCATACTGAAGAGTGGATTTTCATTATTTCTGAACGTTGGGGTGGATCACAGCCCATCCGTAAAGCAATAAAACGAGAAATCGAATATCTTGTTGAAGACTTTGCAATCGATCTTCATCGCTTACCGAGTATTCAACATTTTCAACAAATAGATGATTTAAAAGTATTAGCACAATTGCTCATTAATTTAGCCTTTAACTGGGTTATGACGTGGATTGATCTTTCTCGTCAATTTAAACAACCGCTTTTAGAACAACAGCAACAAATTTTTAAAGCACAAGCTGTCACTCAAGTTCGTTTACTCTTCCATGGAATTTCAAACTGGGAAAAAAATATAAAAAGCTAAAAATCAAAAAAAAAGCCACTTCTTTGAAGTGGCTTTTTCAAAAATTCAATACAAATTATTTTGCTTTACGCTCTTTTTCAATTAAGTAATTCACAACTTGAGGCACTTTAGCATCTTCCCCTTGAACCACATATTTACCATTCACCACAACCGCAGGCACACCTGATAATTGGTATTGTCTTGCAAGTTGGTTGGACTGAGCAATTTTTGCTGAAATTGGGAAGGAATTAAACATGCTATTGAATTTCGCTTCAGGCACACCATATTTCACAAAGAATTTCGCTTGTGATTGCTGATCGAAAATTTGCTTACCTTCTTCATGAATGGCATGGAACAATGGCAAATGTGTTTTTTTACGAATTTGTAAGGCTTCAGATACATAGTATCCACGAGCACCTTGTTCCCAAGTCGGGTTCATTGCCGCAGGCGTACGAACAAAGTGAACACCTTTGGGCATTTTTTTAATCCAAGCCTGCATATGTGGCTCTAAGTTATGGCAATGACCACAGCCATACCAAAAGAATTCACGCACTTCAATTTTTCCAGGAACTTCTACTTTCCCCGGATTTGCAAGAACAGTGTAATCTTTACCCGCAACAAAATCTGCTGCCATCACACCACTTGAAATTGCCATCATCGCAGTAGCGAGGCTACCTAAAAGAATTTTTTTCATTGAACTTATTTGCCTCAAAAATATTATGATTAGCTTATGCAAATACTATAAATCAATTTAGCCTTTTTCGTTTTCATTCTGTGAACTTTTTTAAGGCTTTTATCGCTTTTTTTATAATAAACGCTACACTAAGAAGATACTAAGTTTTTTGAATTATAACGACTTGCTTGAGGTGAACCCGATGTCGCAACTAAATGTTGATCCACAAGAAATTGCCAAATTTGAAGCATTCGCAGCCATTTGGTGGGATCAGCATTCTGAATTCCGCCCTTTACACATGATCAACCCATTACGTTTAAATTGGATTGATGAGCATTCAGGTGGCATTACAGGCAAAAAAGTACTCGATGTAGGATGCGGTGGCGGTATTTTGGCTGAAAGTATGGCGCGTCGTGGTGCAAATGTTTTAGGGATCGACATGGGAGCAGCACCACTAAATGTTGCTCGTCTTCATGCAGAACAAGAAGGCGTTCAAAATATTGAATATCGCCAAATTCCTGTAGAACAACTTGCTGATGAACAAGCAGGACAATACGACGTTGTCACTTGCATGGAAATGCTTGAACACGTTCCAGATCCTGCATCTATTATTCTTGCTTGTCAAAAGCTTGTAAAACCAGGTGGTCACGTATTTTTCTCGACCATTAACCGTAATCCAAAAGCCTACTTATTTGCCATTATTGGTGCCGAATATGTGCTCCGTATGCTTGCAAAAGGCACACACGATTACAGTAAATTTATTAAACCATCTGAACTTGCAAACGACATTCGTAGTGCAAACTTAAAACTCAAAGACATGACTGGCTTACATTACAATCCAATCACAAAACGCTATTGGTTAGCGCCAAATGTAGATGTGAACTACATGGTGTATACACAAAAAGAAGGCGTGTAATGAAAGCTGTATTATTTGATTTAGATGGCACCTTAATTGATACCGCAGCGGATTTTATTCGCATTATTCAAGACATGTGCCGTGAAGAAGGCAAAGATGTTGTTGAAGCCGATTTGATTCGCACTCAAGTGTCTGAAGGCGCACGTGCGATGGTGAAACTGGTTTATCCTGAACTTGAAGTGACAGACCCTATTTTCCTTGCGCATCGTCAGCGCTTTTTAGATTTATACGGTGCAGATATTGCCGTAGATACAGATCTTTTCGATGGCATGTATCCTCTGCTTGAAGAGTTGGAAAGCCACAATATTCCTTGGGGAATTGTGACGAACAAGCCTCGTTGGTTAAGTGAAGAATTACTTAAAGCGCTTAACTTAACATCACGATGTGCTGTTTTGGTTTGCCCTGAAGATGTGACTAATACTAAGCCCGATCCTGAGCCAATGTATCTTGCGGCAAAGCAAATTAATACAGATGTCAAAGACTGCATTTATGTCGGTGATCATCCACGAGATATTGATGCAGGACGTCATGCCAACATGTACACTATTTTAGCTGCATACGGTTATTTACCAATCGAACACAAAGATGACTTAACAGCGTGGCAAGCAGATTGTATAGTGAACAATGTAGATGAATTACATCAAGTCATTCGTAAAATGGTGATTAAGTCTTAATAAAAATGCACTTCATAACTATATAAAATTGAGGAGGTTCGAACATGAAATATTCAGAATATAAGCCTCGCCCAGACCTACTGAAAGATCGTGTCATTCTTGTGACAGGCGCAGGTGATGGTATTGGTCGTGCAGCAGCGCTCAGCTATGCATTACATGGCGCGACTGTAGTGTTACATGGACGAACCTTAAATAAACTTGAAGTCATTTATGATGAAATTGAAAGTTTAGGTGCACCTCAACCTGCTATTTTACCCTTACAACTTTCAAGCGCATCGCCTAGAGATTACGAGCTTCTTGTCGATACTCTGCAAAAGCAATTTGGTCGCTTAGACGGAATTTTGCATAATGCAGGCATTTTGGGTGAGCGCACAGAACTTGAAAATTATCCTGCCGATGTTTGGGATGATGTCATGGCTGTGAATTTACGTGCTCCTTTTGTTCTAACTCAAGAGTTACTTCCCTTATTAAAAAAATCTGAAAATGCATCTGTTGTCTTTGCAAGTTCAGGTGTAGGACGTGAAACTCGCGAACGTTGGGGTGCATATTCGGTTTCAAAAATTGCAATTGAAGCCGTTAGCGAATTATTTGCTAAAGAAAATACACATCCAAATTTACGTTTTAATTGTATTAATCCTGGGGCAACACGCACAGCAATGCGCGCAAAAGCATTCCCCAATGAAGACCCTAAAACACTCGCAACACCTGAAATGATTATGCCTGCATACTTATATTTAATGGGTGATGATAGTCTTGCTTTGAATGGTCAAAGCATTGATGCACAAGACTAGTTTTTCAACGAATCAAATATAATATTTAAGGGAGCATATGCTCCCTTTTTTTATTTTGATTATTCTATATACAGCTAAATTTTCTAGCATTGTTTTTAACTGTATTTTACTCATACTAAACACATATCACTTAAACATTCTGAGATTTCACATGTCTGATTTTAGCAATATTGGCGTTACACACCTTGAAGATGGAATGGTTTCTTTACTTGTAGATGGAAAACCAATTTCTGAAAAATACGGCATGAAATTTGAAGCAACAATTATTCAAGAACTTCAAGCATTAGAAAACGGCAAAAATATTAAGCTGTTCGATCAATTTGTTTTTTCACATACAGATTTAAACTTTGAGCATTCTTATCATTACGTTACAAGCGTTATTAAAGAAGATGATACTTACCGTATTGTGACCAATTTCGTCTACAAAATTGTCGCTCCTGAACAAGCACCTTTTGAACATGTCATCACTAAACAAGGCGAACCATTAAGCCCTGAAGATGTCCGTGAATTCATTAATGCGCATGTTCAAAAATCTTTAACAGATTATACAGACATGAAATATGCCTATTAATATCTTTTAAAATCCAAAATAAAAGGCAGCTCAACTGCCTTTTTTAATCTAAAGATCAAAAAGAACAACGCCCCATTGAATCGTTTTTTTATATAAATATCATTATATTATTCGGTTTTTATAATCAAGTTAAATTCTTTACAATATTCTCCATAGAAAACACGAGATAAGGAGCCATTTGTGACTGATTTAAAACGTAAAGTTGAAATGATTCGTTCAATTAACAAATTACAGCTTTCTAAAGATTTAATTACCGCT
Organism: Acinetobacter portensis; assembly: GCF_009372215.1. GTDB lineage: Bacteria > Pseudomonadota > Gammaproteobacteria > Pseudomonadales > Moraxellaceae > Acinetobacter > Acinetobacter portensis. Next base: position 4,560 of record NZ_LWRV01000093.1, read on the forward strand.
TTAGATGATGCTCAACAAGCTGAATACGTTGTCGAAGCCATAAACTCCTTACAAAAACTAGAACAACAATGGAATTAATTTGAGTAAAAAAATAGTCCTATGCTGGACTATTTTCATTAAAAATATCCAACTGAAAATTTATTTTTATAATTGTTCTGATATGTAATTCAAATTTTATAAATTTCCGAAATGTATCATAATACCTTAATATATATATGGCTTTAAAATAAAAAGTTCATCTTTCTTCACAGTTTCTCTGCATTTTTTCAGTAGAGTAACATCATAGTGAAAATAATTTACGAGGGTTAAACATGAAAAAGATTTTGTCTATTCTCGCAATTTCTTTCAGTGCTTTGATGGCAAGTAGTCTCACTGCTGCTGCACCTCATCATGATGATGATCGTGGTTATAATGGACCACGCGATATGCAAACTAAACGTGAATATCGCGATTCAGAAAATAATGACAAACGCTTTGAAAAAAGACGAATGCGTGAAGAGCGTGGCGTTCAACGCTTACAACAGTTAAAATGGCAAGAAGGTTATGTCATGCCACAACATTATCGCGGAAATAGCTATAAAGTTGATTATAAAGATAATAATTTAGAAAAACCGTCTCGAAATGAGCAGTGGTATAAAATTAATAATAGCTACATTCTAGTCAATACTGACAGCAACACGATTACAAGTATCGTAGATTAATCTTAAATTTCCAAAGCCCAACAGATGTTTGGGCTTTTTTTACATAATCATTGATTCTTCTTAATTTCTTCATTTACTTCACAATTCCACTATATTTCTCTCATTTTTTCTCGCTACTTCTTCGTTAATTTAAAGCTATACAGAACACATTCCAAACGAATAAAGGTGGACGAAATGAAAAAAAATCTAACAATGATTACTCTCTCTTTAAGTGCCCTTATTGCGACTTCAGCAATGGCTGCTCCACAACATGATCCACGATTCAATCATCAACCGCCTGCACCGACACATTGGAATTCAAACGAAAAACATCCTAGTCAATCACATTGGAATAATGGCAATAAATATAACAATCATCATGTCAATCCAAGCCGAGATTGGCGTGTAGGGCAACCATTTCCCCGCGCATATAATTCTTCTCGTTATAAAATCGACTATAGCGATGTAAAGCGTTTAAGTAAGCCTAAACGCCATCAGGAATGGTTTAAAATTAATGGTGATTATGTTTTAGTAAATTCAAATAAAAACACTATTGCTCAAATCATATAATCATTTTTTTGTGAAAGTGTTTGGTCTCCATTGACCAAATACTTTTGTAGTAAGTTAGTGCATAAAATTAAGATTTATTCATATAAACATTCTCATAAAAGTTAAAGCATTTTTGCTATTAATCATTGAAATATAATATTTTTTATTTTCAAAAAGTAACTTTTATTAACATATCTGATATATTTTAATTTCTTATCACCTCATATAACAAGAGGTGTATAAAATATGAATAAATTTTTATCTATAATGCTTTTATCTTTAACGACTTTAATATCAGCGCAATCTTCTATAGCAAAAAAGTTCATCTATGATGATGAGACACGCACTTATACTGAAATCAGAGATGATCGTTATAATAGCAACCAAAATTATAGTAGCTCATCTTATGATAATAATCGCTACGTCTATAACAATAGACTTCCGTCATAAAT
>NZ_LWRV01000094.1 GCF_009372215.1 Acinetobacter portensis
AAATGTCAACAGACCCTAGTTTAAACTTTAATAACTGTAGAAAAAAACGATAAAATGCTGAGTGAAAAAAAGTAAATTAACTTTCACGTACTATACGTTTGTGATTACAATTGTTAGCTTATAACGAAATTTCATTAGCCCTTATTAAGTTGAAGAATTAGACCGTGACCGACGCTCAGAAAAAACAGCCTAAACATGTCATGATGATGGCAGCAGGTACGGGTGGACATGTTTTCCCTGCACTTGCCGTTGCGAAAGAACTTCAGCAACAAGGCATTGATGTCTCTTGGTTGGCAACACCGTCAGGCATGGAAAATCGTCTATTAAAAAATCATAATATTCCAATTTATCAAATTGATATTCAAGGTGTGCGTGGTAATGGCTTAGTCCGTAAGTTAACCGCACCTTTTAAAATTCTAAAAGCAACTTTAAGCGCAATGCGCTATATGAAACAGCTCAATGTTGACGCTGTTGCAGGTTTTGGTGGTTATGTTGCAGGTCCTGGTGGTTTGGCTGCACGTGCTTTAGGTATTCCTGTCATTATCCATGAGCAAAATGCGGTTGCAGGTTTTACTAATACACAATTATCACGTGTTGCAAAAACGGTATGTCAGGCATTTCCAAATACATTTCCTGTAAGTGAAAAAATAAAAACAACAGGCAATCCTGTTCGTAAAGAAATTACTGAAATTTTAAACCCGACTTGGCGTTATCAAGAGCGTGAAAAAGCAGGCGAACCATTACGTATTTTAATCGTGGGTGGTTCTTTAGGTGCGCAGGCTTTAAATGAACGTGTCCCTGAAGCCTTAAAACAGTTAGATGTTCCGCTTAATGTTTACCATCAATGTGGTCAAAACCATGCGGAAACAACGCTTGCACGTTATGAAGGTAAGTCGGAACATTTGAATGTAGATGTTCAGCCATTTATTGAAAATATGGCAGAAGCCTATTCAACAGCAGATTTAATTATTTGCCGTGCAGGTGCGTTAACTGTAACTGAAATTGCAACCGCAGGTGTTGCTGCTATTTTTGTTCCTTTACCTTCTGCTGTGGATGATCATCAGACTGCAAATGCAAAATTTTTAGCAAATAGTGGTGCAGCAAAAATTTGCCCACAAGCAAGCTTAACGTCAGAAAGTTTAAAAGAAATTTTAGCACCGTTGATGAACCGTCAATTGTTGTCTGAAATGGCAGCAAAAGCGCGTCAACAAGCTCAACCAGATGCAACCCAACACGTGGTTCGTTTAATTCAAGAATTGTAATCCGAGAAAAATATGTCTCCATCAACACCAGCTGATCAAGCTAAAAAGTTAATTAAAGTGCCTGAAATGCGCCGTATTAAACACATTCATTTTGTGGGTATTGGTGGTGCAGGGATGTGTGGCATTGCGGAAGTATTAAAGAACCAAGGCTACAAAGTTTCGGGTTCAGATATCAAAGCATCGAAAACGACAGCACAACTTGAAGAAAACGGTATTAAAGTTTATATCGGTCATGCGGCTGAAAATATTCAAAATGCGAATGTTATTGTTGTTTCAACTGCAATTGATCAGGAAAACCCTGAAATTAAAGCAGCAATTGAATCTCGTATTCCTTTAGTTCGTCGTGCTGAAATGCTCGGTGAGCTTATGCGTTACCGTCATGGTATTGCAGTTGCAGGTACACATGGTAAAACCACAACAACAAGTTTAGTAACATGTATGTTGGCAGAAGAAAACTTAGATCCAACCTATGTGATTGGCGGTTTGTTGAATCGTACAGGTGTAAATGCTGCGCTAGGTGCGAGTCGTTACATCGTGGCGGAAGCAGATGAATCAGATGCATCATTCTTGCATTTACAGCCAATGGCAACCATCGTAACAAACATTGATGCTGACCACATGGACACCTATGGCGGTAGTTTCGATGTACTAAAAGATACATTTGTTCAATTCTTACAAAAGCTTCCATTCTACGGTTTAGCTGTTGTGTGTGGTGATGATGCGAATATTCGTGAAATCATGCCACGTATTGGTCGTCCGTTATTAACCTATGGTTTCAACGAAGATAATGACATTCGTGCAGTAGATGTTGAACAAATTGGTATGCAATCGCACTTTACGGTGCTTCGTAAAGATCGTGAGCCTTTACGTGTCACCATTAATATGCCGGGTGCACATAACATCCTAAATTCATTGGCTGCAATTGGTATTGCAACAGATGAAGGTGTATCTGATGGTGCCATTTGTCGTGCATTGGAAGGATTTAGCGGTGTTGGTCGTCGTTTCCAAGTTCAAGGTGAATTTGAGCTAGACGGTGGTAACGTGAAATTGGTAGATGATTACGGTCATCATCCAAAAGAAGTTGAAGCGACCATTAAAGCTGCGCGTGCAAGTCATCCAGATCGTCGTTTAGTGATGATGTTCCAGCCGCACCGTTTTAGTCGTACACGTGACTGTTTTGATGACTTTGTAGATGTACTTTCACAAGTCGATCAACTTTTATTGTTAGAAGTTTATTCAGCAGGTGAAAAACCAATTGTGGGCGCAGATAGTCGTTCACTTGCGCGCAGTATTCGTTTGCGCGGTGAGGTTGAGCCAACGCTCATCGATCCTGTAGAAGGCAATATTCAAAATGTGATGAAAAATGTACTCAAAGCAGGCGACTTGTTATTAACGCAAGGTGCGGGTAATGTTGGTGCAATTTCAATCGAACTTGTACAAAATAACTTATATTTAAAATAATCTCGGATTGAGATTTAAATTCAATTAAGTGATTTATAAAGTTTAAGGATATAAACGTGTCAAATGCTTTGAAGTTCGGCAAAGTTGCCGTTTTATTAGGTGGGAAATCTGCCGAACGTGAAGTTTCTTTAGACAGTGGTAATGCTGTATTAGAAGCTTTACTTCGCTCAGGTGTGAATGCAGAAGGCTTCGATCCACAAGAACGAAGTGTGACTGAATTAGTAAATTACGATCGTGCATTTATTGTGTTACATGGTCGTGGTGGCGAAGATGGTCAAATCCAAGGTGCGCTTGAATGGCTTGGTTTACCTTATACGGGTACAGGTGTTCAAGGTTCAGCAATTGGTATGGACAAAGTAAAAACCAAGCAAGTTTGGCAAGGTTCAGAACTTCCAACAGCACCATATCGTATTGTGACTAAAGATTCGGACTTACAAGAAATTGTAGATTCAATTGGCTTGCCATTCATTATTAAGCCTGTGCATGAAGGTTCAAGTATTGGCATGAGCAAAGTCGAAAAAATGGAAGACTTTGCAGAAGCAATTGCAAAAGCAACGCAGCACGATGCTGTGGTGATGGCTGAAAAATGGATTACAGGTCGTGAATTTACCATTGTCATTTTAAATGGTCAGGCACTTCCGGTGATTCGTTTAGAACCACCAAAAGACGTTGCATTCTATGACTACGAAGCAAAATACAACCGTAATGATGTTCAATACGGTATTCCTTGTGGCTTAACAGAGTCTGAAGAAAAGCAACTACAAGCATTATGCTTACGTGCTTTCCAAGCCGTTGGTGCAAGTGGTTGGGGGCGTATCGATGCCATGCAAGATGAACATGGTAACTTCTGGCTATTAGAAGTGAATACTGTTCCGGGTATGACAAGTCATTCATTGGTGCCAAAAGCTGCAAATGCAATTGGTTACAGCTTCGATGAGTTATGCGTTGTTATTCTTGAACAAACACTGACGGAAGCGACACACTAAATTATGGCTCAATTACCAGCCTCGTTGCGCCGTAAAAAAGCGGCAATTACATCGATACATGAAAAGCCAATGACGCGAAAGGAAAAGCTTTCGAACTTTGGTGGTTGGTTGATGTTATGTGTTGCTATTGCTGTTTTGTTGGTTGGAATATTTGGGCTATATAAGGTGATGACCGATGGGCAAGTTGCACAACTTAATGTTGCGGGCGCTTCGTCGGAGTCAGAACAGAAACAAATTTATACACACGTATCACCTGCTGTGAAAAACAATTATTTCACATCAGATTTAAGAGAAATTCGAGATAAAACACTCGAGTTGTCTTGGGTAGATCGAGTTGTAGTATCTCGATTATGGCCCAATTCAATTCGAGTTCGTGTTATGCCGAAACAAGCGATTGCGCGTTGGGGAACAGGTCGACTACTCAGTGATAGTGGTGATGTATTTACAGAAGTTGTTGTAAAAAATCATCAAAATTTACCACTTTTACATGGGCCAACACATCAGTCTAAAATGATGATGCGTCGATATAATGAAATTAATCAATTATTTCTGCCTGCGAATATGCGATTAAAAGAATTATATTTAACAGATCGTATGACATGGTTTATGCAGTTTGATTCAGGTTTACGTGTTATTGTTGATCAAGATCAAATGATGAGCAAGTTGCAAAGACTGAGTTATCTTGCAAAGAATGATTTAAAACCAGCATGGGGGCGAATTTCTGCAATCGATTTAAGATATAGAAATGGGCTGGCGATTCAATGGAAAAACTCAGTTGCACCTCAAATTGCAAATGGGCATTTTGTTGTAACGATTAGTGACACAACAAACATTGCGGGCGAAGTAGCAGCGAAGCCATAATAATAGGCTTTTAAATATAGGCTTTTTGCCAAAAATTAAACATATACAAGTAATGGTAGTAATAAATAATGAATGAAGCTGTTCCCTCGGTTGTTGCGATAGACATTGGGACACACAAAGTTTCAGTTTTGATTGGTAAGGTGCATGCGCCGGATAACATCCAAGTCATTGGGATGGCGACCGCTCGTAACCGAGGCATGAATAAAGGGAAAATTGTAAGTCTTGATAAGGTTGTTACGGCTATTAAAAATGCCGTACAAGAAGCTGAAGATATGGCTGAATGTCGTATTCATTCGGCTTGGATTTCTATTCCAAGCGCAGAGCTAAAAAGCTACTATGCTTCTGGTCGTACGCCAATTGATAATCATGATCACACAATTACAACCAGTGAAGTGGTACGTGCTTTAGATTTAGCAAAAGCAAGCCATCTCACATCAGATCATTACTTGGTGAGTGCTGTTCCTTTAGGTTTCGATTTAGATGATTCTGGCGAGTGGGTACAAAATCCTATTCGTATGTCGGCACATAGTATGACTGCGCATTATCAACTGATGATGATGCCAATTAGCATTATGCAAAACCTAGATCGTGCTTTGAAAGGTGCTAACATTTTCGTAGAAAAAATGGTTATTTCAAACCTTGCAACGGCAGAAGCAACCCTACTAAAAGATGAAAAAGAATATGGTGTATGCTTAGTTGATATTGGTGCTGGCACAACAAATTTGGCTGTTTATTTAGATGGTCGTTTGGCGTTGGCACATACATTACAACGTGGTGGTGAAAACGTAACACGCGATATTGCAGCGGTTTTGCAAACATCAACAGAAGAAGCCGAACGTATTAAGCTTCTATACGGTTGTGTAGATTTAAGTGTGGTGAAGCCAGACCATATGATTCAAATACAAGGCATTGATGGACCACAAACCATTAGTCGTATTGAATTGGCTGAAATCATCATTGCACGGTATGAAGAGATATTTGCGCAAATTCGCGATGAATTAGAAAAAAGTGGCGCAATACACGGGCTTTATCATGGTGTGGTGTTAGCTGGTGATGCCTGCCAAATTGAAGGTATGGTGAGCTTTGCTCGTAGAACATTGGGTGTTTCTGCTCATTTAGGTAATCCACCTGTTGAAGTTGCAGCAGATGATCAGCATCAAGCCTCTTTAAGACGTTCACAATACATCACGGCAGCAGGTCTGCTTATGTATAGCCAAACTTATGCGCAAGATACAATTGTTGAACCTGAAGATACAGATGAACTTTCTGTATGGGGACGTGTTGGACGTGCTTGGTCGGGCTTAAATGAGAAGTTAAAATCAATTTTTTAGTTGTATTTTTAGGGAATATTGTTAGGAAGTTGTATATAAAATAGCTGATACTTGACAAGTTATGCATTGAACAGCATCCTGAAAACAATTTTTATTAAGATCAAGGCAGTATACGGGCTTAAGTGACTGCCAATTATGAATTAGGATATCTAAAGACCATGGCATCATTTGAATTTTTTGAAGATGATCAAGCTGATAATAACGGTCAAGCCCGCTTCACTGTTTTTGGAGTGGGTGGTGCTGGCGGGAATGCTGTACAGCATATGCTTGAATCGGATATTCAGGGCGTAAAATTTGTTTGTGCAAATACAGACAAACAAGCTCTGGATCGTATGAATTCGCAATTTAAAATTCAGCTGGGTGAGCAAAGTACACGCGGTTTAGGTGCAGGTGCAAATCCACAAGTGGGTCAAGCTGCAGCAGAAGAAAGCCGAGAGCTTATTCGTCAACAACTTGAAGGTACGGACATGGTTTTCGTAACTGCAGGTATGGGCGGTGGTACAGGTACAGGTGCTGCGCCAGTTGTTGCTGAAATTGCAAAAGAAATGGGTATTTTGACTGTTGGTGTAGTAACAACGCCATTCAATTTCGAAGGCAAGCGTCGTTTGCAATCTGCGGAAAAAGGCATTGAAGCTTTAGAAGCGCATGTTGATTCATTGATTATTATCCCGAACCAACGCTTATTGAAAGTGTTCCGTGATATCTCAATGAAAGATGCTTACAAGAAAGCAGATGACGTATTGTTAAATGCGGTACGCAGTATCTTTGATCTTGTGGTTCGTCCAGGTCACATCAACCTTGACTTTGCCGATTTGAAAACTGCAATGAGTACGCGCGGTTATGCAATGATGGGTGTGGGTTCTGGTCGTGGTGAAACACGTGCGCGCCAAGCTGCAGAACAAGCAATTCGTAGTCCATTACTCGATAACGTGACAATTATGAATGCCAAAGGTATTTTAATTAACGTAACGGGTGGCGATGACGTAACATTTGGTGAAATTGAAGAAATTACCGATGTAGTCAACCAAATTGCCGATTTGGATGAAGGTCAAGTTTTCTACGGAACAGTATTTGATCCAGATGCACGTGATGAAATTAGCGTAACTGTGATTGCAACAGGCTTAACGCGTAATGCAGCTGCTACAGTAGAACCTGTAAAACGTTCAGTTGCTCAATCACAAGTTTCTTCGGTAAATGTTGGTTCGACAGACGAAGATGATGTGCCTGCAATTCAACGTCAGCACAACGATTCGTCAACTTCTGCCAATACATCAGGTTCAACGGGTTCTGCTCGTCCGACACCTATGAGTATTCAAGAATATCTTAAAAACCAACAACATAAGTGATTTCTTTGCTTTTATTGTAGATTTGAGATAAACAAAAAGGTAGCTAAAATGCTACCTTTTGTTTTTTTAAAATGACTAAATATGCTAACGTATAGCTGTTTGATAAACAGATGATTAGAGAAACATGTTGAAACAACGTACCTTACAGCGTGTCGTGAAAGCGAGCGGTATTGGTTTACATAGTGGGCAAAAAGTATTTATGAATTTCGTGCCTCACCATGCCGATGGAGGTATTGTTTTTCGTCGTTCAGATTTAAATCCACCTATTGATATTCCTGCAGATGCTATGCTGATTCAAGAAGCTTTCATGTGTTCTAATTTGGTACAAGAAAATGCCAAAGTAGGTACAATTGAACATGTGATGAGTGCGATTGCTGGTTTGGGAATTGATAACCTAATTATTGAGTTATCTGCATCTGAAGTCCCAATTATGGACGGTAGTGCAGGGCCTTTTATTTACTTGCTTATGCAAGGCGGCTTAAAAGAACAAGATTTACCGAAAAAATTCATTAGAATTCTAAAACCTGTAGAAGCCTTAATTGATGATAAACGTGCGATCTTTAATCCGCATGAAGGTTTTCAATTAAACTTCACCATTGATTTTGATCATCCTGCATTTAAGAAAGAATACCAATCTGCAACGATCGATTTTTCTACTGAAACTTTTGTGTATGAAGTAAGTGGTGCTCGAACTTTTGGCTTTATGAAAGATTTAGATTATCTAAAAGCAAATAATCTTGCTTTAGGTGCAAGTCTTGAAAATGCAATTGGTGTTGATGATTCAGGTGTTGTGAACGAGGAAGGTCTACGTTTCTCAGATGAGTTTGTTCGCCATAAAATTTTAGATGCAGTGGGCGATTTATATTTGTTAGGGCATCAGATTATTGCCAAGTTTGATGGCTATAAATCTGGTCATGCTTTAAATAATCAACTTTTGCGCAATGTTCAAAAAGATCCAACAAGCTACGAAATTGTAACATTTGATGACGAGAGTCAATGTCCGATTCGTTACGTTAGTGTGATATAACTCATTGTCTTTAAGTGTTAATGTTATAGTGTAATGTATCTATTGTGACGTATGTCGCACTATTTAATGCTGTATTGTTAAGAAATATGTAGATTGATTATTTTTTATTACTTGCCAAACGTAACAAAGCTTGGCTAAGCTTGGGGTCAGCCACAAATTCAGCTGCACTTTTGAGCATTTCTTGAGTGTCAGCACTAAGAGATTTGGGTGATGCTTCATTTTTTTGAGGTATGTGGGGTTCTACTCTTAATCGGACATAGATTTTTTGTAAATCATGAAGTCCATCAAGTTGTGAAAGCTGTGCAATATATTGTTTTTGTAAATATGCGAGCTGACTAATCATTGCTTGATTTAAGCCAGTAATTGTTAAAATGCCATGTTGATAACAAGCGACATGCCATTGTTCTGGTTGGGGTAATAAGGGTTGAACTAATTTTGTAAGTTTCTGCCATGCAGCAACTTGTTGAGAGAGAAACGTTAAGTTTCCTGTTTTTGAGTGTTTTCTTGTTTGCTGAAAAACATTAATGGGTTCAGACATATTTTGTCCCTTCATAATTGTGTCTTATGTTATGCCCATTTTTCAGTAGATATCAAGGATGAGATCACCAAGAAACTTTAGTAAAAACAGTTTATGAGGTTTTTTATGCAAGTAAGACGTATTCTAATCGCTTTTTCGGTCGCAATTTCTGCGGCTTCTTTAGCATTTGCAGATTTAGTTCAAGTGAACGCTACACAAAATAATTCACCAGATCGTTTAGAACAACTTACTCGCACTTTAGCTCAAGGTAGCTATGCAGAATCTCAAGATATTGATCTTCCTGCAAACACGCAAATGACTGTTAAGCTTCGCGAAAAATCTGTTGAATTAAATAATGACTCAATTGCGAAAAAATACGGTTCAAAAGCATCATATTCTTCATCAAGTCCTTATTCATGGTTGGTGACACATCCTTTACCAGATATGAAACGTGTAAGTTCAGATTTTGGTGGTCGTACAATGGGTGGTCGTGCTGAAAATCATTCAGGTTTAGATTTATCTGCACCTTCGGGAACACCTATTTACGCAACAGGTCCTGGTATTGTAACGAAATCTGGTTGGGGCACAGGCTACGGTCAATATGTGGAAATTAATCATGGAAATGGTTATTTAACACGCTATGCGCATGCATCACGTTTGGTTGCTCGTGTTGGTGACCGTGTTGACGCTGGCGAACATATTGCAAATGTAGGTTGTACTGGTCGTTGTACTGGTCCACATTTGCATTACGAAGTAGTAAAAGATGGTCAACGTAAAAATCCATCATCTTATTTAGCGATGTTGCCATAAGAAGGGAAATGACAGCATTGATGAGTCCGCATAAAGCTCATCTATAAACTGAATATATTTAGGCTATCATTAAATTTTGATAGTTATGTTTAAAAAACCGTCAATATTGGCGGTTTTTTGTTGTTTTGAGTAAATAAAAGTCAATGGGTATTTATTTATTAAATATTAGACCAAAACCGTATTCATCTGGAACGATATCTGCGCTAGTCAAAAGTGTGATACATATATGTATATATAATTAGGCATACAGAATAGGTGAAATATGGCGTTTTATGGCGATACAGATGCGCAAGAAACCCAAGAATGGCAAGATGCGTTTGACTCTGTAATTCAACACATGGGTACAGAACGTGGTGCTTTCTTGCTCGAAAAACTATATCAACGTGCGATTGCTAAACATGTTCCCATTCAGCGAATAAATACGCCTTACTTAAATACAATTTCAGTAGAAGAACAGCCTGCAATGCCTGGCGACCAAGATATGGAGCGTCGTATTCGCGCACTTATTCGTTGGAACGCGCTTGCAATGGTTCTTCGTGCGAATAAAACAGGTGATGATTTAGGTGGTCACTTAGCAAGTTTTGCATCATCTGCAACTTTATATGATGTTGGTTTTAACCACTTCTTCCGTGCGAATAATGAAAACTTCGGTGGTGATATGATTTATTACCAAGGGCATTGTGCTCCTGGTATTTATGCACGTTCATTCCTTGAAGGTCGTTTGACTGAAGAGCATTTAAATAATTTCCGTCGTGAAGTGGACGGTGTTGGTATCCCAAGCTATCCGCATCCATATTTAATGCCTGACTACTGGCAGTTCCCAACAGTATCTATGGGTCTTGGTCCAATCATGTCGATTTACCAAGCACATATTCAAAAATACTTAATGAACCGCGGTTTAATTAAAGAAGAAAACCGTAAGGTGTGGGCTTACCTTGGTGATGGTGAAATGGATGAGCCAGAAAGTACTGGTGCTATTTCACTTGCAGGTCGTGAAAAGCTAGATAACCTGATTTGGGTTGTAAACTGTAACCTACAGCGCTTAGATGGTCCTGTACGTGGTAACGGTAAAATCATTCAAGAACTTGAATCATTATTCCGTGGTGCAGGTTGGCGTGTGATTAAGGTAGTTTGGGGACGTCATTGGGATCCACTACTGGCAAAAGATGAAACTGGCGCACTTAAAGCGGTAATGGAAGAAACAGTTGATGGTGAATATCAACGTTACCAAGTAAAAGGTGGCGCATATACACGTGAGAAATTCTTCGGCAAATACCCTGAAGCGGCTGAACTCGTAAAAGATTTAAGCGATGAAGATATCGATAATTTAAATCGTGGTGGTCATGACCCGTACAAAGTATTTGCAGCTTATGCAGAGGCATGTACTGCGAAAGGTCAACCAACAGTAATTCTTGCGAAAACAGTAAAAGGTTACGGTTTATCTGAAGAAATTGAAGCGGTTAACAAAACGCATCAAATCAAAAAGATGCAAATCGAATCTTTAAAATATGTACGTGATCGTTTCAACTTGCCATTTAATGATGAGCAATTAGAAGAAGTGCCTTTCTATCGTCCAAGCGAAAACTCGCCTGAATTGAAATATATGAAAGCACGTCGTGAAGCTTTAGGCGGTTATTTACCTGCACGTCGTAAAGAAAGTGAACAACTTGCTATCCCTGAATTATCTGTATTCGATGCAGTGCTGAAAGGTTCAAATGGTAAAGAGCAATCGACTACGATGGTGATGGTTCGTTTAATTGCTGCACTTCTTAAAGAAAAAGCAATTAAAGATCGTGTAGTACCAATCGTACCTGATGAAGCACGTACATTTGGTTTGGAAGGCATGTTCCGTCAGTTGGGTATTTACGCAGCGAATGGTCAGCAATACACACCTGAAGACCAAGAACAGTTAATGCATTATCGTGAAGCAAAAGATGGTCATATGCTTCAAGAAGGGATTAACGAAGCAGGTGCGATGAGTGCTTGGGCGGCGTTGGCAACAAGTTATTCAACCAATAACTTACCAATGATTCCAATGTACATGTACTACTCTATGTTTGGTTTCCAACGTATTGGTGACATTGCATGGGCTGCAGGCGATGCACAAGCACAAGGCTTCTTGTTAGGTGCAACAGCAGGTCGTACAACGCTAAATGGTGAAGGTTTACAACACCAAGATGGTCATTCACACATTCTTGCAAATACCATTCCAAACTGCGTGTCTTATGACCCTTGTTTTGGTTACGAATTAGCAGTAATTGTGCATGATGGTTTACAGCGTATGTATGTGAATCAAGAGCGTATTTTCTATTACTTAACTGTAATGAACGAAAACTACGAGCATCCAGAAATGCCACAAGGTGTTGAGGAAGGCATTAAACGTGGTATGTACTTACTACAAGAAGATGAAAAAGCCACTGTTCAATTGATGGGTTCAGGTGTAATTCTTCGTGAAGTCATTAAAGCAGCACAAATTCTACGTGATGAATACCAAATTCATTCAAATGTCTTCAGCGTAACAAGCTTTAACGAGCTTGCACGTGATGGTATGGCGTGTGAAGAATATAACCGCCTACATCCAATGGCTGATGTTGCAAAAGAAGCATGGGTATCTGAACAGCTTCGTGGCACTAAAGGTATTGTTGTTTCTGCAACAGACCATATGCGTGCATATAGCGAACAAATTCGTGCGTATCTTCCAGACAGCCGTCCATTCGTAGCATTAGGTACAGATGGTTATGGTCGTTCAGATTCACGCGCTAAATTACGTAGCTACTTTGGTGTAGATGCCGCGCACATTGTTGTTGCGACATTGAAAAAATTAGCAGATGAAGGTGAAGTAGATGCGCGCTTAGTTAAAGACGCAATCTCTACATTTGAATTAGATACAGATCGTCCTGTGGCTTGGGCTCCTCAAGCAACTCCATCTGTACAAGCTGTAGCAGACTACAAAGAGGAGAAATAAGTATGCAAATTACAACTCCTGATATTGGTGTAGACAAAGCAACTGTTGCTGAAATTTTGGTAAAAGTTGGCGATACCATTGCAGTTGATGACAGTGTTGTTTTACTTGAGTCTGATAAAGCCTCTGTTGAAGTGCCTAGCACTTCAGCAGGCGTAGTAAAAAGCATCTTAATTAACTTAGGCGACAGTGTTGCTGAAGGTGCTGTACTGATTGAGCTTGAAGGTTCAGGTCAAATGGAAGCTCCAGTTGCTGAAGCACCGAAAGCTGAAGAAAAGCCTGCTCCTGTTGTAGAAGCTAAAGTTGAAGCAACTCCTCAAGTAACAGCAGCAACTTCGCAAGTCGTTGATGTTCAAGTGCCAGATATTGGTGTTGAAAAAGCAATTGTAGGCGAGGTTTTGGTTGCAGTGGGCGATACCATTGCAATTGATGACAGTATTGTCGTTGTTGAATCTGACAAAGCAACTGTTGAAGTTCCAAGTACTGTTGCAGGTGTGGTTGAATCAATTAGTATTCAAGTGGGCGACAGCGTAAAAGAGGGTGTAGTGATTCTTAAAGTGAAAACTGAAGGATCTTCATCTACAACACCTGCTACACCAGCAAAAACTGAAACAGCTCCTGTAGCTCAAGCACCCGTTGCATCAGCGCCAACAGTAACGACAACTGCTGCAGGTCCTGTAGAAGTTGCTGTACCTGATTTAGGTGTTGATAAAGCAGCTGTGGCTGAAATTTTAGTTGCTGTAGGCGATAAAGTTGAAAAAGACCAAAGCATTATTGTTGTTGAGTCGGATAAAGCAACTGTTGAAGTACCAAGTACAACAGCAGGCGTAATTAAAGCAATTCACGTGACATTGGGTCAAAATGTTTCTGAAGGTATTGCCTTAGTGACAATCGAAGCTGAAGGACAAGTAGTTTCTACTCCAGCACCTGCGGTAAAAACTGAAGCACCTAAAGCTACTGCTCCTGTTGCAGAAGTTAAAGTACAAACGACTGCTCCTGTTGCTACAGGTGGTGTAGATAAACTTACGAAAGAGCAAAATGCTGCAAATTCGAAAGTTTATGCAGGTCCTGCTGTTCGTAAACTTGCACGTGAATTAGGCGTTGTATTGGCAGATGTTAAAGCATCTGGTCCACATGCACGTTTAATGAAAGAAGACTTATTCGCTTATGTGAAAACACGTTTAACGACACCTCAAGCTGCTCCTGTTGCACAAACAGCGGTATCTGCAGGCTTGCCCAAGCTTCCAAGTTTTGATGCCTTTGGCGGTGTGGAAGAGAAAGTATTGACACGTTTACAACAAGTGTCGATTCCACAACTTTCTTTGAATAACTACATTCCGCAAGTGACTCAGTTTGATTCGGCTGATATTACTGAGCTTGAAGCGTGGCGTAATGATCTTAAAGGCAACTTTAAGAAAGAAGGCATTAGCTTAACGATTATGGCCTTCATCATTAAAGCGGTAGCTCATCTTCTTAAAGAAGAACGTGAGTTTGCAGGTCACTTAGCTGATGATGGTAAATCTGTTCTATTACGTAATGAAATCCATATGGGTATTGCTGTTGCAACGCCAGATGGCTTAACAGTTCCTGTATTACGTAATCCAGATCAAAAATCTATTAAAGATATTGCTGTTGAGTTGGGTGTGTTGGGTCAAAAAGCACGTGATAAGAAACTTTCTCCGAAAGATCTTCAAGGTGCGAACTTCACTATTTCAAGCCTAGGTGCAATTGGCGGTACAGCATTTACCCCACTTGTAAACTGGCCTCAAGTTGCAATTTTGGGTATTTCACCTGCAACAATGCAACCTGTTTGGAATGGTCAAGGTTTTGATCCGAAGTTAATGCTTCCATTGTCATTGTCATACGATCACCGTGTGATTAATGGTGCAGATGCAGCACGCTTTACCAATAAATTAACGAAACTTTTAAAAGATATTCGTACTTTGTTAATCTAATATTTCGCATGATTCTTTTGTTTTTTCTCTTTTTTTTAGAGGAAGTATAAAGAGGGTGAAAAAGGGAAAACCTGCTTCGGCAGGTTTTTTTTGGTTTGAAAATTCAACTGAAATTGTTTATAATGGCTACACTTCATTGGGGAGTAGCCGCCTTTTGCGCAAAGCGAAAGGGTGATGATCAACATATTTGTTCTAAACAAGAACATGGTCATCATAGCAAATAACCAAATGAGCTTTTCCTAAAGCTTTCTTTTGTTGGCAAGACCTTTGATTTACCACTCTGCACATTGGCTAGCAGGAGGGGTGAGTCATTGGTATATGTTATTGCTAGCCAGAGAAACACATCATGCTTTCAGCTTTTTTCATTTCTTTAGTTGTTGTTGCTCTTTCTGAAATGGGTGATAAAACACAACTACTTGCATTGCTTCTTGCCGCACGATTCCGTAAACCTGTTCCTATTCTTTGTGCTATTTTTCTAGCGACCGTTGTCAATCATGGTGTTTCTGCTGTACTTGGTCAATGGATTACAACTGTACTTAGCCCAACAATTTTATTATGGATTGTATCTTTAGGCTTTATTGGTATGGCAATTTGGATGCTTATTCCAGATGAATTAGGCGATGAGTCTGAAAGTATTAATAAATGGCAAAAATATGGTGTATTTGGTGCAACATTTGTTTTGTTCTTTTTAGCTGAAATTGGCGATAAAACTCAAATTGCGACAGTTGCATTGGCAGCCCGATTTGACAGCATTGGTTGGGTAACATTAGGTACAACTCTTGGTATTATGTTAGTGAACGCACCTGCTGTTTTCATTGGTAATAAGCTTGCTGAAAAACTTCCTATTTCACTTATTCATAAAATTGGTGCTTTAGTTTTCTTAGTGATTGGTATTGCTGCATTGGCACAACATTATTTCTTTTAAAATAGACTGAAAATTAAAAAAACCCGAGTTTTAAGCTTGGGTTTTTTTGTGATTTAAATCTCAAATGTTTGATATTATTAAAAATATTTAAACCATATTCGTTGTAAGTTTTTGTAATTAAATATATGTTATCCCCATATAGAAATATGTTTTTTAAAATTAAAAATTTGGGGATTTGGCATGGCATTTGACCGCACTACATCGCAAGTATTATTTGATAATGGGTCACATAAATGTATTAGCTTTACCAGTTTGGTAAAAGGCGAGGGTGTGCAGGCTAACCAATTTTTAATTATTGATAATGAGCGAGCAGCAGTCCTCGACCCAGGTGGTGACTTAACTTATGTTCCACTGACGATGGAATTGAATAAATATACGCGTCTTGCCAATCTTGATTATGTAATGGCTTCACATCAAGACCCCGATATTATTACTTCAATGCCGCGTTGGTTGGTCTACACAGAAGCAAAAGTCGTGGCTTCAAAATTATGGGCACGTTTCTTACCCCATTTAAATTCGGCATTTATGAGTGACCGAATGAAGGGGAGTTGGTTAGAACGTTTGGTTGAATTACCTGACCAAGGTCAAAGTATTCAATTAGGAAACTCTTCAATTATTGCTGTGCCTGCACATTTTTTACATTCTGTGGGTAATTTTCAATTCTACGATCCAATCTCAAAAATTTTATTTTCAGGGGATATGGGCGCATCTATGGTTGAAGATGCAGGTATACCACTTGAAAATTTTGAAGACCACATTCCAAAAATGAAAGGCTTTCATCAACGATATATGTGTAATAACAAAATCATCCGTCTTTGGGTAAAAATGGTACGTACCATGGATGTAGAGAGTATTGTTCCTCAACATGGGACACCATTTATTGGCAAAGAACAGGTGAATCAATTCTTAGATTGGATTGAAACGCTTGAGTGTGGCACAGACTTAATGGATGAGCGTGTATTTACGTTTCCAACATAAATAAAAGCATAAGAATTGAACCTAAAAGGCAATATTTCTAAAAAATTTCAGTTAAAAATGATGTTTGGCTGATGAGTGAAGGATGGAAATATTGCTTTAATTTTGAATATTAAATTTGGGTTGGGCTTGTTGTACTAATTGTCGTTTTTTTGATTTAAATTTTCTAGATGTTATTGTTACGAAAAAATATATTATTTAAGTACCTGAGTTTTATTAAGTTAAAATGAAAAGCAAGAGTAAAAATAAATATTTGATAATAATCAATGAAATTTACATGTAAATTTGTTTATAATGGCGCACGGAAATTACCAGTGAGACTGTTATGTTGACCATCGTTCAAGAAGCCCTAACCTTCGATGATGTCCTATTACTCCCTGCCTACTCAACGGTCCTCCCAAAAGATGTCTCATTAAAGACACGTTTAACACGCGGAATTAATCTTAATATCCCTCTCGTTTCTGCTGCAATGGATACAGTGACTGAATCACGTATGGCTATTGCCATGGCACAAAGTGGTGGTATTGGTTTTTTGCATAAAAACATGGATATTGCGCAGCAAGCTGCAGAAGTGCGCCGTGTTAAGAAATTCGAAGCCGGTATGGTGAAAGATCCTATTACCGTGTCTCCTGAAACAACAGTGCGTGAACTTATTGCAATTACTCAAGCGAATAACATCAGCGGTGTACCAGTTGTAAAAGACGGTAAAGTTGTTGGTATTGTGACAGGTCGTGATACACGTTTTGAAACCAACCTTGAACAACCAGTAAGTAATATCATGACTGGTCAAGATCGTTTGGTGACTGTTCGTGAAAATGCATCTAAAGAAATTATTCAATCTCTTCTTCAAAAAAATCGTATTGAAAAAGTGATAGTTGTTGGTGAAAACAACGAATTAAAAGGCTTAATTACGGTTACAGATTTCCGTAAAGCTGAACTTTATCCAAATAGCTGTAAAGATGACTTGGGTCGCTTACGTGTTGGTGCTGCAGTTGGTACTGGTTTAGACACTCCAAGCCGTGTTGAAGCATTGGTTGAAGCTGGTGTAGATGCGATTGTTGTAGATACAGCACATGGTCACTCTGCGGGTGTAATTGAACGTGTACGTTGGGTGAAAGCAAACTACCCACAAGTACAAGTGATTGGCGGTAACATCGCAACTGGTGATGCTGCTCTTGCACTTTTAGATGCAGGTGCAGATGCTGTTAAAGTGGGTATTGGCCCTGGTTCAATTTGTACAACTCGTATTGTTGCTGGTATTGGTATGCCACAAATCTCTGCGGTTGATAGCGTTGCGAACGCACTAAAAGATCAAATTCCATTAATCGCAGATGGCGGTATTCGCTTCTCTGGCGATATGGCAAAAGCGATTGGTGCTGGTGCAAGCACAATCATGGTTGGTTCACTTATGGCAGGTACTGAAGAAGCACCTGGCGAAGTTGAATTCTTCCAAGGTCGTTACTACAAAGCTTACCGCGGTATGGGTTCATTGGGTGCAATGGCGGGTGCAACAGGTTCTGCTGACCGTTATTTCCAAGACTCTAAAGCAGGTGCAGAGAAACTTGTACCAGAAGGCATTGAAGGTCGTGTACCTTACAAAGGTCCAATGGGCAATATCGTGCATCAGATGATGGGTGGTTTACGCTCATCTATGGGTTATACAGGCTCTGCAACAATTAATGATCTTCGTGAAAATGCAAAATTTGTGAAAATCACTTCAGCAGGTATGTCTGAATCACACGTACATGATGTAACTATTACGAAAGAAGCACCAAACTATCGCGTTGGTTGATTTTTCGTAGTTTTTACTCGAAAAAGCCGTCAGAGTTATGACGGCTTTTTTGTTTTTGGTGTAAAGTAATTAATATAAATGTGATGATGAAGATCACCATCAAGAAGTGAGTAGAACATGAGTTATTTTGGTACCGACGGAATTCGAGGCAAATTTGGTGAGTTGCCAATTACACCTGAATTTGCTTTGAAATTAGGGTTTGCCGCAGGTAAAGTATTAAAAAATTATAGTAAAAAAAGTAAGCCTATTGTTGTTCTTGGGAAAGATACACGCCTTTCAGGTTATATTTTAGAAGCAGCGTTACAAGCAGGCTTAAATGCCGCAGGAGTTTATGTTCATTTACTTGGACCATTACCAACACCTGCTATTGCTCACTTAACACGTGCATTACATGCAAGTTTAGGTATTGTAATTTCAGCTTCACATAATCCGTATTTCGACAACGGTATTAAGTTTTTCTCCGGCGAAGGCAAAAAACTCCCTGATGAAATTCAAGAAGCCATTAACAAAGAATTAGAAAACGATATTTACATTGAAGACACTGCAAACTTAGGTAAAAGCGTACGTGTTAAAGATGCGAATGGTCGCTATATTGAATTTTGTAAATCGACTTTCCCATATCATTTAGACTTGAACGACTTAACCATTGTTGTCGATTGTGCAAATGGTGCTGCTTATAACGTGGGCCCTGCTGTATTCCGTGAGCTTGGTGCAAAAGTTGTTGCTATTCACAATGAGCCAAATGGTTTAAATATCAATGAAAATTGTGGTTCAACGCATCCTGAAAGCTTACAAAAGGCAGTTATAGAGAACAAAGCAGATTTAGGTATTGCTTTTGATGGTGATGCTGACCGTGTCATTTTAGTCGATAAAAATGGCGAGCAAATAACAGGCGACCATATTTTATATATTTTAGCGACTCAAGCGAAAAACAAACCTGCAGGTATTGTGGGTACGGTTATGAGTAATATGGCTTTGGAAATTGCACTTGATCAAGCACAAGTGAAATTACATCGTGCCAAAGTAGGCGATCGTTATGTACTTCAAGGTTTAGAAGATAATAAGTGGGCGATTGGTGGTGAACCATCAGGTCATATTCTTACCTTAGATAAGAGCACAACAGGCGATGCAATTATTGCAGCACTTCAAGTTTTAACCGTAATGGTAGAACAGAAAAAAGCGCTTCATGAATTGGTCGAGGGCTTTACACTATTACCAAATGTCTTGGTGAATGTTCGTTTGGCTGCAATGTTTGACCCGTATGCTGTGCCTGCTTTAGTTGCTGAATTTAATAAAGCAGAAGAACAACTTAAAGGTCGAGGTCGTCTCTTAATTCGTAAATCCGGAACTGAGCCCGTAATTCGTGTTATGGTCGAAGGGAACGATTTAGAAGAAGTAACCGCATTGGCAAATCATTTGGCTGATGCTGTACGTGCTAATGCAGCTTAGGTAATTCATTATGAATGATGTTATTAAAGATTTGAGTGAGCTTCGTTTAAGTTATCAAAAAGGTGAGTTACATGAAGATCAAATTGAGCAACATCCGCATGAACAATTCCTAAATTGGTTTAATCATGCTTTAGAAGCACAGCTTCATGAACCGTATGCAATGTCTTTGGCGACAGCAAATTCGCAAGGTCGTCCGCATGTTCGTACGGTTTTGCTACGTGGTGCAACTGAAGCAGGTTATGATTTTTATACCAATTATGATAGCCAAAAAGGCATCGATTTAGCAGAAAATCCGTATGCTGAATTATTGTTTTATTGGCAAGAGCAAGAACGTCAAATTCGTGTTTCAGGTCGAGTTGTGAAAATCTCTGAAATCGAGTCGACTGATTATTATCACAAACGACCTCGTGATAGCCAAATTGCAGCGCATATTAGTACGCCACAAAGTGGTGTGATTGCCAATCGTGAAGAGTTGCAAAATCGCTTTCAAAAACTTCATGATGATGTTCAGGACAAATCTGAATTATCGAAACCCATTTTTTGGGGTGGTTACCGCTTAGAGCCTGAATATTACGAGTTTTGGCAAGGTCGTCCAAATCGTTTACATGATCGTATTACTTATGAAAGAATTGATGGTGTATGGAAAATTCAGCGATTGATGCCTTAAATGTCTAAAACTCTAATTAAACAAAGACCATTACTTACGCGCCCTGAAAATATTCAGGGCGTGCTTCCATTTGTCGCTGAAATTTTGGCGCGACGTGGTGTTGAATCTGAACAAGAGCTTGAATTAAAACTCAAAAATTTACTTGCTCCAACCATGAAGGGTTTAGATCAAGCCATTCAAATTATTGATGAAGCCATTGATCAACAACAAAAAATTGTAATTGTGGGCGATTATGATGCCGATGGTGCAACAAGCACAGCATTAATGATTTTAGCCCTTAAAGAAATGAATGCAGATGTTCATTACTTGGTGCCCGACCGTTTTAAATATGGCTATGGTTTAACGCCTGCCATAGCAGATTTAGCATTTACAAGTTATACGCCAGATCTATTAATAACTGTAGATAACGGCATTTCAAGCCATGCAGGGGTCGAGCAAGCTCAAGCACATGGCATGAAAGTGGTGATTACAGATCATCATTTAACCACCAAAGAAACGCCAAAAGCAGAGGCTGTGGTCAATCCCAATCAATTGGGTTGTGAGTTCCCAAGTAAAGCCTTGGCAGGTGTTGGCGTTGCATTTTATTTATTGGCGCATCTTTCAAGTTTCCGTGCTAAGCAAGCAAAATCATCTGCAAAAATGTCTCAGTATTTAGACCTTGTTGCGCTTGGAACTTATGCAGATGTAGCAAGTTTAGACTATAACAATCGAATATTAGTCGATGCTGGCGTTAAACGTATTCAGCAAAATTTATGTCGACATGGAATTAGCGCCTTATTAGATATTGCAGGACGAGATCCTGCATCTTTAAAAGCACAAGATCTTGGTTTTGTCATTGGTCCACGCATTAATGCGGCAGGACGCATGGAAACCATGGATATTGGTATTGAATGCTTACTTGCATCTGATATGCAAACTGCTTACCAATTGGCACAACAACTCAATGATTTGAATTTAGAACGTCGTCAAGTTGAAGGGCAGATCAAACAAGATGCGTTGCTCGAACTTGAAAAATTAGAACTTGATCAGAAAAATTTACCTTCAGCTTTGGTGATGTATGAAGAACATTGGCATCAAGGTGTGATTGGTATTGTTGCAGGTAGATTGAAAGAGCAATTTCATAGACCTGCGATTGTCTTTGCTTCCGATGAAGATGGCATTCATGTTAAAGGCTCAGCACGTTCAATTGACGGTATTCACATTCGCGATGCAATTGAATTGGTTGCTGAACAACATCCACATTTAATTAGTCATTTTGGTGGACATGCAGCAGCAGCAGGCTTAACGGTAAAAAAAGAACATTTTTCTGAATTTAAAGCTGTATTTGAACAGCTTATTGCCGCTATGGATGATGAATTATTTCAAGCGGTGTTATGGACAGATGGGGCATTACCTGCTGAAGCGATTCAATTAAATACCGTCGATTTAATTCAAAATTTAGCGCCGTGGGGGCAAAAGTTTCCATTGCCAATTTTTGAAGGTGTTTTTAAATTATTAGATTATCGTTGGCTGAAAGAAAAACATTTAAAACTTCGTTTAGCTTTAGATAATGGGCAAGTGGTCGATGCCATTGCATTTGGCGCAAAGGATAAGTTTGAATTTGATCCAATGCTTGATTCAGTACGATTGGTGTATGAGTTAGACCGAAATGCGTTTAATGGTAATGTGAATTTACAGCTTCGAATTATTCATTTAGAGCAATAAAAAAAGCCACTCATCAGAGTGGCTTTTTTGGGGGGAAGTAAATCTTTAAAGTCTTAGAAACGGTATTTACCCGCTAAACCAAAAGATTTGTAGTCATTGTCAGCAACATCACCGAAACCAACACGACCTTCTAAACTTACTTGTGGTGTAAAGAATTTACGTGCATTGATACCAAATTCTTTGTTATCTGTTAAGTCATTGCTGTAATAATCTGCACCAATACTGAATGATTTGTCGATGTAGTAATCGGCAGCAAGATTGAATTCATCTAAGTCACCAAATGCTGCACCAGCTTCTAAGTTAATGTCTTTACCATTGCTTAGTGTTGTTACGTATTTAGCGCGAATAGTTGGATCTACACCGTCTTTACGATCGTTGTCATAACCTTTAGCACCAACAGCAACTAAGAAACCAGGTGCAGGCATGTAACCAACTTCAGCGCTATATAGTGTTGTGTCATCTTTAGCGCCATGTTTGATTTTTACATCTTGACGACCAACATTACCACTTAAATAGAAATCTGAATTTGGTACAAAATATTCAACACCAACACCGTAGTTATGGATTTTTGCATCATCTAACTTACTGTATTGATACTGAGCATTTACGTTGCTTGCACGGTCTAAATATGCAGCTTCTGCAAGTGGAGCATTACGTGTTTGAACAGGGTTAAAGTAGAAAGTACCATCTACACCATATGAACCGCTTGTGCTGCCGTGATCTGGATCGATAACACCGGCAGAAGCGCCTACTTCAGCTTGGTATGCATTTGCAGTGCCTGTAATGGCTAAAGTAGATAGTAATGCTGAGGCAATTGCTAATTTTTTCATGGATTGTACCCCTATCTTGTTAACTTGAATTTATACATTTTTTGTTACAAGTTTTAGTCTAGAGAAAAATGTAGAGTGGTCAATGAAGAGAAAGTTACAGCAATGTAAGTCTCGTAATGTTGTGTAATTTTAAAATTATAATTACTTGAATAATATAGTGAAATTATTATTGATTTTTTTACCTAATATTTGAATATAAATATAGAAATCACTAGTCTGATTAAAAAATAAACATGATATTTTGAGTCATCAATGAAAATTTTGTTTGAAAAAACCAATTTTAAATCATTTATAAATGCATTTTTCTTTTAAAGAATAAGCTCAAGTCGGGTAAAACATTTAAGTTCAAAACGGAGTATTGGGTATGTGATATAATTTGACGCTATTTTGAATGTTTTAAATTGCGAGTACTTCACGTGGAAATTAATCCTTATCTAAACCAATTAAAAGACTTAGGCGAACGTGGTCAAACACTACGGGGGTATCTTTGACTACGATCTGAAAAAAGAGCGTTTAGAAGAAGTTCTCCGTGAATTAGAAGATCCAACAATTTGGAATGATCAAAGTCGTGCTCAAGCAATGGCCAAAGAAAAAGGTGAGCTTGAAAACGTATTAAATGTCCTCGAAGGTCTATCTACACAATTAGAAGATGCGCAAGCATTACTCGATTTAGCTGTTGAAGCAGATGATGAGAGCTTACTTGTAGATGTACAAGCAGAATTAGATGTTTCTGAAGCAGAACTTGCTAAGTTAGAATTCCGTCGTATGTTCAGCAACCCAATGGATCCGAACCCATGTTATGTGGAAATTCAAGCGGGTTCAGGTGGTACAGAGGCTCAAGATTGGGCATCTATGCTACTTCGTATGTATATGCGTTGGATTGAACGTCATGGCTTTAAAGCAGAATTGATGGAAGAGTCTGATGGTGATGTTGCAGGTATTAAATCTGCGACCATTCGCGTAGAAGGCGAGTATGCATACGGTTGGTTACGTACAGAGTCAGGTGTTCATCGTTTAGTTCGTAAATCACCATTTGACTCGGGTAACCGTCGTCATACATCTTTCTCGGCAGTATTCGTATCGCCTGAAATTGATGACAACATTGAAATTGAAATCAACCCTGCGGATGTTCGTACAGATACTTACCGTGCATCGGGCGCGGGTGGTCAGCACATTAACAAAACCGATTCTGCAGTACGTTTAACGCATGCACCAACAGGTATTGTGGTGGCTTGTCAGAACCAACGTTCTCAACATGCTAACCGTGACCATGCTTGGAAACAGTTACGTGCAAAATTATATGAATTGGAAATGAAAAAACGTAATGATGCCGCTCAAGCGCTTGAAGATACTAAGTCTGATATTGGCTGGGGCAGTCAAATTCGTTCATACGTTTTAGATGATTCGCGTATTAAAGACTTACGTACAAGTGTTGAAAGTTCTAACACAGGTGCTGTGCTTGATGGTGATTTAGATAAATTTATTGAAGCGAGCTTAAAGCAAGGCTTATAAATTTTATTCGTTAAAACAAAGCTCAATTGAGTATTTTTCATTAAATCGTAAAAAATCGATATTAATATCGTAAAAATACGATATATTATATGCAAAGATGCTGAATTGAGCTTTATTCATTTAAAGTGTCTGAATTATGGATATAGATTTAATTTTTAAGGCCCTTGCCAATCCTACACGTCGTCAAATTTTAGAATGGTTAAAAACACCTGAGAAATTTTTGTCGAGTGATGAATGTGGTGGTTTTAAACGTGGCGTATGTGCGGGTCAAATTGAAAACTTAGGTCAAGTTTCTCAATCGACCATGTCGAACCACTTATCTATATTGCAACAGGCAGGTTTAATTAAAGCTGAAAAATATGGGCAATGGTCTTATTTTTCACGTAATGAAGAATTAATTCAGCAATATATCGAACAATTAAAGCATTCACTTTAATAACGTGAATAATGAGGCGAATATGGCTGACTTAGGCTCTCCTGTACAATTTGGTAATTTAAAACTTAAAAATCGTGTCGTAATGGCGCCTTTAACACGAAGCCGTGCAACAGATGATCGTGTACCAACGGCAATGATGGCGGAGTACTACGCACAACGCGCGAGTGCAGGTTTAATCATTTCTGAAGCAACAGTAATTGCTGAAGATGCTAATGGTTATTTAAATACACCGGGGCTTTTCACAGATGCTCAAGTTGAAGGTTGGAAGCAGGTTACTTCAGCTGTTCATGAAAAAGATGGCTTAATTGTTGCTCAATTATGGCATGTGGGTCGTGTATCTGACCCTGAATTATTGAATGGTCAAACACCTGTTTCTGCAAGTAATGTTCAGCAAGCAGGTCAGGTAAGTTTATTGCGTCCAAAACGTGATTATGTTGTGCCTCGTCCACTCGAAATTTCAGAAATTCATTCAATTACAGAACAATTCAAGCAAGCGGCAATTCGTGCTAAAGAAGCAGGATTTGACGGTGTTGAATTACATGCTGCAAATGGTTATTTAATCGATCAATTTCTACAAACTAAAACCAATAAACGTGATGATGAATACGGTGGTTCAGTTGAAAATCGTGCACGTTTCTTATTAGAAGTTGTCGATGTTTTAATTGAAGTTTGGGGCGCAGGCCGAGTGGGTGTGCATTTGGCTCCGCGTGGTGATGAGCACGATATGGGCGATGATGCTCCACGTGAAACTTTCGGCTATGCAATGGAAGAACTTGGCAAACGTCATATTGCTTTCTTCTTCACCCGCGAATATTTAGCAGAAGACAGTATTTCTGAATATATGAAACAGCGTTCAGGCAATGTTCCATATATTGCAAATATGCGTTTAAGTCGTGAAGATGCAATTGAGCTATTGGCATCGGGTAAAGCGGATGCAGTTTCATTTGGTAAAGCTTATATTGCAAACCCAGATTTATTTGAACGTTTAGTTGATAATTCACCTTTAAATGAATTGAAGTTCGAAAATATGATTGGGACAAATGTGGCAGAAGGGTATATTGATTATCCTGCATTAAATAAAGCATAAGTCTTTACATAATAAAGTAATTCTAAAGAGCCACATTGATTAACAAGTGAATGTGGCTCTGTTATATTTTAAGTTAACCCTCTTTTAAGGCGATACATTTGGCTACTCCATTTTGGTATAACGCAGCACTTTCACTTTTAAAACCAGTCTATAAATGGAAAATTAAAAAGCGTGCAGATAGTACTGAACAATTACAACAGGAGTTGCTAGAGCGTTTTGGTCCTTTTCAAAATCCTAAAAATTTAGATGCCATTTGGTTTCATGTGGTATCCGTTGGTGAAACCAATGCAGCACAGCCACTCATTGAGCATTATCTTAAAAAGGGTCATCCTGTATTGGTGACCAACACCACGAAAACAGGTCAGGCACGTGCAAAATCATTATTTTTAAAAGCACCTTATTTAGATTTATTTCAGGCGGTGTATTTACCTGCCGATCAAAAATATTTAATTGAAGAGTTTTTTCAGTTGTATCAACCTAAATTATTGGCTTTGGTTGAAACTGAATTATGGCCAAATTTAATGGATCAAGCACATGAATTTAATGTGCCATGTATTTTAATTAATGCACGTCTTTCAGAAAAATCGGCTAAAGGTTATGGAAAAGTTCCAAGCTTAACCAAGCCAATGTTAAGTGGTTTAAATCAGTTATTAGCGCAAGATCAAGCATCTTTAGATCGATTTATTGCTTTGGGTGCAAATACTGAACATAGTCAGGTTGTAGGTAGTATTAAATTTGATATTACTGCGCCTATTTCTTTTATTGAAAAGGCTGCAAACTTAAAACAAGATTGGCAATTAGATTCACGTAGAATTATCACCATTGCAAGTACACATGCGCCTGAAGAAACCAATATTTTAGCGGCTTTAAAACCATTTTTAGCGCAATATCCTGAACTTTTATGCATTGTTGTGCCACGCCACCCTGAACGTTTCGATGAAGTATTTGAGGCAAGTCAAAGTTTAGGATTAAACACACAGCGTCGTAGTTTAGGTGAAAGCATCCAAGCAGATACGCAAGTATATTTAGCAGATAGCATGGGTGAAATGTGGCTTTGGTATGCCATGAGTCAAGCTTGTTTTGTGGGTGGCTCTTTGAATGAACCGGGTGGTGGTCACAATATTTTAGAACCTCTTGCTTTGAATGTTCCGACAGTTTTAGGTAAAAACTATTTTAATTTTCAAAGCATTGTCGATGAATTCATTGAAGCATCGGCCATTAAAATTGCGACAACGGCTGAAGAAGCAGCTCAAGATTTGGTGCAATTGACTTTCGATTCTGCATTGGTTGAACAACTGAATTTAAATGCTGAACAGATTATGCAAAAGAATAAGGGTTCATTAGAAAAGCATATTCAAGCCATCGATCAATATTTATAAATGTTGCCCACTTATATCTCCTATTTTAGTTTTAAGATTTTATGAATATAGTTTTAGTCGATGAGCGACAAACGCAAGCAGATGTTTGGAAAATTACATCAAAACGTCAGCTTGAGCATCTTCATACGCATTTGGAAGTGAAAATTGGAGATACCTTAAAAGTTGGTATTCTTCAAGGAAAGCGTTACCTCACTGAAATTGTAGAGATCTCTGAAAATTCAATTTCGATTAAACCATTACATGAAGAAACGGTTCCGGAAAAATTAGCTGTCACCTTAATTGTTGCAATGCCACGTCCAAAAGTTTTACGACGTTTAATTATGGATAGTGTGACTTTAGGTGTTGAAAAAATCATTTTATTGCATAGTTATCGTGTAGATAAAAGTTATTGGCAAACGCCATTTTTACAACAGCTTGATCATTATATTGCTTTAGGATTAGAACAAGCAGGCGATACCATTGCACCAAAAATAGAAATCTATAAGCGTTTTAAACCTTTTGTGGAAGATATTTTACCTACACTTATTTCAGATGAATGTCCTGCATTTGTGGCACATCCTTATGTGGAAGATAAAATGCCATCGGCTATTTCACAACGATGTACGATTGTGATTGGTCCCGAGGGTGGTTTTATTCCTTATGAGATTGATTTACTCATAAAAAACGGCTGCCAAGCAGTAAGCTTAGGCAACCGAATTATTCGAACTGAAACAGTAATTCCTTATGTTTTAGGTAGACTGTTTAGTTCATAAGCTTATTCAGGGATTACAGATGCACCACGATGCACTTTCACTTCCTGAATAGGGTATGGAATGTTGATGTCATGTTGAGCAAAACCATCAATAATATGTTCTTGAACATGACTAATTGAGTTTGCAATTGTTGTTTCCGTGGTATTTACCCACCAACGAACAGTTAAGTTAATTGAGAAGTCTGCAAGTGAAGAGACATTCACACTGAAGCCTGGTTGGCTTAAAATAGACGTATCACGGTCTAATATATTTAAAATAATTTCACGTGCTTTTTGAATATCGTCCTCATAGCCAATGCCAACAATAAATTCACAACGACGACGTGTATAAGCTGTATTTACAGTAACTGCACTGGTATAAACCGTTGCGTTCGGAATAACGATTCGACGACCATCTGGTGAGCGTAAGAAAGTTGCACGAATTTGAATATCTTCAACCGTACCTTCCATACCTGAAACAATAATGTCATCGCCAATTTTAAACGGTTCGCCAAGTAAAATAAGAATACCTGACAATAAGTTCTGGAAGATGTCTTTGAATGCAAAACCGATTGCAACAGAACCAACCCCTAAGGCACTCATGAGCTGTCCAGGCGTAAAGCCAGGAATGGCAATGACCATTGCAATCAAGAAACCAATGAAAATAATAGCTGAACTACCAACACGGTTTAAAACTAGGACTAAATTTTGTTTTGTGTATGAACGATCTGAAAGGGCTTTACGTACAAAAAATTTAAATACTTTGGACAACAAATAGAAAATGCTAAAAACAATTAAAGCGATACAAATATAAGGTAGGCGTTCCCAAAAACCATCCATAAACTTATCGATGGTTGAGTAGGCATCATTATATTTAGCAGTATGTGCAATGACAGTTTGAGCAGTTTTTTCTGTTGCTTCGTGCAAAAGATCCGTTGTACCTTGAGTGACTTCGCTCAAGGTGGTTTGTTGTCCAGGCACAGGCTTTCCAATTGATTCAAATTGGCTCTATTTTGCCTTAAATTTATATAATATTTAATAACTAAATTTTTACTGCATGTATTGTTTTGTCAAAAAGTTAGAGCATTTGTTTAAAAATAATCCGTACTTTTTTCAAGGATTTCAGTTGGTGTTTCTAATTGCCCTGAACCCATCATGTAAGACACGATACTCCCTGTTCCCAATACAGACAAAATAGTCACAATAATCATGAGCCACGCTAAAATCTTTTCCCAAACAGCACTTATGCGTTGAGGACCGTATTGATTCGGACCTTGTGTACCTGAACCTAACAGTAAATAGAAAAATACAAAGAGATTCACCAGTGGCAAGATCAATAACAATATTAACCAACCTGAATGATTCATGTCATGGAAGCGACGTATTTGAATCACAATATTAAAATAAATATATAAAATCGAAATGATGAGAAAGCCTAATCCACCTAGTCCTGTTAAGGTATCAATAAAGTGTGAATCTAAAGATTGCGTACTTAAATTGAAAATGCCTAAAGTTAGGCTTAGTGCAATTACTGCAAAAAATGCAATTAAATTTAGAAACCCGTACCAAGCGATATAACTTAAACGTCCAAAACGACCGCTTAAAGACAGAGGATTGTCTGGTGGTTGAGCTTGCGTTTGTTGGCGTGAAAAGAAGTTGGATGATTGGTTTGGATTCATGGATTTACCCAAGTCATAAAGAAGAGGCAATATTTAGATCATTGATCATCTGAATATCTGCGTGAATTATAAAGTGAATTAAACAGATCAGATAGAAAAATACAAAACTCAATTCATTTAAATTGTAATTTGATCAAGAGAGTTGTAGAAATATTATACGACCAAAGCATCATTGAGTTGTTTGAAAAATAACCGTAATACTGA
The DNA here is from genome assembly GCF_009372215.1 of Acinetobacter portensis. Classification (GTDB taxonomy): domain Bacteria; phylum Pseudomonadota; class Gammaproteobacteria; order Pseudomonadales; family Moraxellaceae; genus Acinetobacter; species Acinetobacter portensis. Next base: position 29,888 of record NZ_LWRV01000094.1, read on the forward strand.
CGGTATGCAGAAATAAAAATTGAATAACGGGCATAACATTTCGAGATGAAATGTAAAAATATCAAGGAAGTAGAAAATGAAAGAATTGTATCCTGTAACAGAAGGATTTAAAAAAACTGCGCGTACAAATGAGGCGGAATATTTTGAACGCTATCAAAAATCTATTGATCATCCAGAAGAATTTTGGGCAGAGCAAGCGAAAAAATTAGACTGGATTAAGCCTTTTACCAAAGTGAAAGATACAAGTTTTTCCCCAGATAATTTTAAAATTGAATGGTTTGCAGATGGTCAATTAAACCTGAGCGCAAACTGTTTAGATCGTCATTTAAAAGAACATCCTTACAAGCCTGCCATTATTTGGGAAGGTGATCATCCATCACGTCATAAAATTATTTCTTTTGCAGAATTGCATGATGAAACCTGTCGTTTTGCCAATGTATTGAAGAAGCATGGCGTGAAAAAAGGTGATCGTGTGGTGTTGTATATGCCAATGGTGTCTGAAGCTGCCATTGCGATGTTGGCTTGCGCGCGTATTGGTGCAGTGCATTGTGTGGTATTTGGTGGCTTTTCACCAGATTCACTGGCAAGCCGCATTGAAGATAGCCAAGCAAAAGTGGTGATTACCGCAGATTCAGGTATGCGTGGTGGTAAACCCATCCCACTAAAAGAAAATGTTGATGCGGCGCTTAATATTGCAGGTACAGAATCGGTTCAAAATGTGATTGTGGTACATCGAACAGGTAACCCAATTGAGATGAGGGATGGTCGTGATTTGTGGTATCACGCAGAAATTATGACGGTCAATGAAGTTTGTCCACCTGAACCGATGAATGCAGAAGATCCACTTTTTATTCTTTATACATCGGGTTCGACAGGCAAACCCAAAGGCGTACTTCATACCACGGGTGGATATTTAACTTATGTAAACTGTACCTTCCGTGAAGTTTTTGACCTAAAACAAGATGATGTATTTTGGTGTACAGCAGATGTTGGTTGGATTACGGGACATTCATACGTACTTTATGGGCCACTTTCCAATGGTACAACCACCGTCATGTTTGAGGGTATTCCTCAATATCCGACATGGGCACGAACAGGTCATATTGTCGATAAACACAATGTCACGATTCTTTATACAGCGCCCACTGCTATTCGCGCCATGATGCGTGAGGGAGATGCATTTGTACGAGAAAGTGACCGTAGTAGTTTACGTTTATTGGGTTCGGTGGGTGAGCCAATTAATCCTGAAGCGTGGAATTGGTACTACAGCGTAGTGGGTGAAAGTCGTTGCCCAATTGTAGATACGTGGTGGCAAACAGAAACAGGTGGTTTCATGATTACGCCATTACCGGGCGCAACAGATTTAAAACCGGGTTCTGCGACACGACCATTCTTTGGGGTAAAACCGGCCATTGTAGATGCTGAAGGTATCGAACTTTCAGGAGAAGCAGAAGGTAACTTGGTGATTCAAGATTCTTGGCCAGGACAAATGCGAACCATTTGGGGAGATCCTGAACGCTTTATCGAAGCTTATTTTTCTACTTATCCGGGAGCATATTTCACAGGAGATGGCGCACGTCGTGACAAAGACGGTTATTACTGGATTACAGGTCGTGTAGATGATGTACTGAATGTATCAGGGCATCGTTTAGGAACAGCAGAAATTGAAAGTGCCTTGGTTGCGCATGAACATGTTGCAGAAGCTGCTGTTGTGGGCATGCCACATGACATTAAAGGGCAAGGAATTGCAGCGTATGTAACATTACAAGCAGATACGCCTGAGTCGGAAGATTTACGAAAAGAACTTGTTTTATGGGTGCGTAAAGTTCTTGGACCTGTTGCAACACCTGACGCAATTTACTGGGCACCCGCTTTACCTAAAACACGTTCGGGGAAAATTATGCGCCGTATTCTAAGAAAAATTGCAGCAAATGAGCTTGATTCATTAGGTGATACTTCAACTTTGGCAGATCCGCAAGTGGTGGATCAGTTAATTATTGAAGTGAAATCGCAACATTCGTAATTTGTTGTTTATATGCAAATACCGTTAGAAATTCTAGCGGTATTTTTGTTTTATAGATAAGGTCTTCATGCATTGAGATAAAGCAAAAACTGAAGGTCTGTTAAGCTAAAAAAGTTATGAAAAATGCTGACAATATTATGAATGCTTCATCTCCTATTCAATTTGAACCTTTAAAAATTGCACAACAACTCGCAAAAACTTTTGCAGAAACAGCAGCAGAGCGAGATAAGAAAGGGGGAAATCCTAAAACTGAACGCGATTTAATTCGTCAAAGTGGTCTTTTAGGATTATCTATTCCAAATGAATCGGGTGGGCGTGGAGCAGACTGGAAAACTATATTTAAAACCATTCAAACACTTGCGCAAGTTGATAGCTCATTGGCTCATGTGTATGGTTTTCATCATTTACTTATTGCGACGGTACAGTTGTTTTCTCAACCTGAACAATATGGAAAATGGTTCAAACAAACAGCGAAAAATAATCTATTCTGGGGAAATACATTAAACCCTTTAGATCGACGAACTACAGCAACAAAAACATCAGAAAAAGAATATCTATTTCAGGGTGATAAAAGCTTCTGCTCAGGCTCTATAGATTCAGATATCTTGCTTTGTTCGGGTTATAACGAAGATGGGAAATTATTGATAGGCGTTATTCCAACGGCACGTGAAGGCGTGAGCTTCTTAGGTGATTGGAATAATATGGGACAACGCCAAACGGACAGCGGAACAAGCCATTTTGAACAAGTGAAAATTCACGAAGATGAATTGCTTTTAAATCCTGGACCTTTAAGTACGCCATATTCAAGTTTAAGACCGCTTATTGCTCAGCTTATTTTTGTGCATATGTTTTTAGGTGTGGCGGAAGGTGCTTTCGAAACAGCAAAACAAACGGTGCAAAGTCAAAAAGCATGGTCAAAATCTTTAGCTGAAAATGCGGTGAATGATCCATTTACGCAAAAGCATTTTGCTGAGTTTTATGTGCAACTTGAAGGTATACGTTTACTTGCGAATAAAGCCATTGAAACGCTTCAACAGGCTTGGGATGTTGGCGAAAAACTAACGGCTGAACAGCGCGGTGAAGTTTCAATTGCTATAGCTACAGCAAAAATTGCTACAACCAATACTTCGTTATATATCACACAAAATATTTTCCAAGTGATGGGTGCAAGAGCAACAACAGCGAAACTCAATTTAGATCGTTTTTGGCGTAATGTACGTACGCAAACGTTGCATGATCCTGTTGATTATAAATACCAAGAAATTGGGGAGTGGGTACTCACAGGAAAAGTGCCAGATCCAAGTTTTTATTCTTAAAAAGTTAAGCCTCCTTTTGGGGGCTTATTTTATGGTTTTAGCTCAGCTTTTTAGATAACTATTACATCTATTTAAAAAGGATTTACTGGTGGTAATCATGACTTATTTGTCTTAATCATGTTTTAAATGAGAAAAATAAGAAATACGTTATTCATGTGTTTTATCTATTGTTAAATTTTTAACCCTAATTTTATAAAAGTGAGTTTTTATAAGTAAGACTAATCAATAAAAAATTAAATCGTTGATTTTGGTTTCAAAAATGCAACGAGAACATCATAAATACATTATATTTTTTAGATTTATTAACATATAGATTATCAACAAGAATTTTGGGTTCAGTTTTGAATCAATATTCAAAAACAAATTTTTGCGATCCTCATGATTTGAATTTTAATTCCAAAAATCGTGTAAAGAGTCAATTTAAGACAGGAATCGTCTTAGCGTTTTTATGCCAAAAAGCGTATCAGAAGGAGTGTTAAATGCTAACGTTAATTGGCGTTTTAATTATTATTACTATTGTTGCCCTGCTTTTAACAGGCAAAGTGAATCCTATTTTAGCGATGTCAATTATTCCATTAATTGGTGCTTTTATCGCAGGATTTACACCCTCAGAAGTTTCAACATTCTTTGAATCTGGTATTACCAAAGTCACCAAAGTTGCGGTGATGTTCCTCTTTGCTATTTTGTTCTTTAGCGTTTTAAAAGAACTGCATGTGTTTGATCCACTCATTAAAAAAATGGTGGCATTAACTCGAGGTAATGTCATTGTTGTTGCAATTGTCACGACTTTAATTGCTGCTGTTGTGCATTTAGATGGTTCAGGTGCTGCAACATTCTTAATTATTATTCCTGCACTATTACCGTTGTATCGTAAATTAGGAATGAGTCCATATTTAATGCTATTGCTGATGGCAGGTAGTATGGGTGTTATGAACATGGTGCCTTGGGGTGGTCCATTAGGTCGTGCTTCGGCGGTTACAGGTGTTGATGCATCACTGTTGTGGCAAAGTATTATTCCTGTGCAAGTCATTGGTATTCTTGCCATGGTTGGTGTTGCTGTGATTATGGGTTTACGTGAAAAACGTCGAATTGCTGCTGCACACTTAATGGGAACAACACCATTTGAACAAGACTGTACAATAAGTGATTTTGAAGATAATGCACATGAAATTATTAAGCCAAAAAACTTTTGGTTAAATATTGGGTTGATTGTATCTGCAATTATCTGTTTAGCATTTGGCTTATTTTCAGCACCTTATGTTTTTATGATAGCGCTGTCTTTGGTATTGTTTATTAACTTTCCAAATCCTAAAGAACGTATGCAGGCCATTAGTCGTCATGCACCGCAAGCTTTAACTATGATTGCCATTATTTTTTCGGCAGGGGCGTTCTTGGGTATTATGACTGAATCGGGCATGTTGAAATCAATTGCTGTCGATTTAATTCAAGTTTTACCATCTGCATGGGTGGGTGGGTTACACATTTTTGTGGGTATTCTTGGTGTGCCAATGGATATTTTCACAAGTACCGATGCCTATTACTTTGCTCTATTGCCTATTGTACAAGAGGTGACAGCAACTTCAGGTGTTGCACCTAATTCAGTGGTCTATGCCATGGCAATTGGCAACAATGTGGGCACGTTTGTTAGTCCATTTTCACCTGCAACGTGGCTAGCAATGGGACTAGCAGGTACTGAAATGGGTAGGCATTTACGTTACTCATTTGGATGGTTGTGGTTATTTAGCTGGTTCTTATTGGCTGTTGGTTATGCTTTTGGATTGTATTCATTCTAATTTAAAGTAACATCCAATTCATAAATAAAGGCTACTTCAAATGAAGTAGCCTTTATTTTTTAACGTCGATGAATATTTTCTAATGTATCGACAAGTGTTCGTGTCATTTGATCAATTTCATAATTCACGTGATCGCCAATTTTTACATCTTTCCATGTGGTTAAACGTAAAGTTTCAGGAATTAAATCGACAGAGATTTGTTGTGTATCTCGATCTACACGGTTCACTGTTAAGCTACATCCATTTAATCCAATAAAACCTTTTAAGAAGAAATATTTGATATTAGCTTCAGGAATTTCAATATCTAAATGTAAGGTTTCACCTGTACGAATTAAATTCACGATTGTAGCTGTACCTTCAATATGACCATATAAATTATGACCACCATTTTCTGTACCCACTTTGGCAGAGCGTTCAATATTTACTTCTGCACCGGCTTCAAGAAACTTTAATGTTGTGAGCTGATTGGTTAAGTTTGAAATATCAAAATGAACCGTATTTTTGTCTAAGTCGATGTGTGTTGCTGTGAGGCAAACACCATTAATTGCGACACTTGCACCAATAAAAACATCTTGGAAAAAGTTATTTGTATTTGAAATAATAATGGTTGTAAAACCGCCACCTTGACGAACGTCAAGAACCTTTTCTAAACCTTGAACAATACCTGTGTACATATTTACATCTTCTTATTTGCCAATCTTAAATATTGTAAAGCCGATTGAATGGGCAAACTATGCTTATTCGTTAAAAAAAATCCCCCAAGCCGAGTCTTGAGGGAAATTTGGAACATTAGAATTCTATTTAATTGTTATCTCAAAATTACGCAGATTTTGCTGTAATTTGATTCTTTTGTGCTTCTTCAAGTTCACGTACCAAAGGCAGAACTTTTTCGCCAAAGTATTCAACTTCTTCAATGAAATGTAAGAAGCCTGAAAGAACTAAATCGACACCCACAGATTTCAATTCAACAATACGTTCAGCAATTTGTTGAGGTGTACCAATTAAATTTGTACGGAAACCATCGTTATATTGAACTAAATCTTCAAAAGTAGATTTTGCCCAGTTGCCTTCACCTTCAGTTGTTGCCGCCCCAGCTTCTTTGGTTGCATCACCAAAGGCTTTGACTGCTTCTACATTTGCACCATCAATAATTTCTTGAAGCACAGCTTTCGCTTCTTCTTCAGTATCACGTGCAATAATGAACGCATTTACACCGACTTTAACTTCATGATTATTCGCCTTAGCTTTTTCACGAATATCATCAATTTGTTTTTTCAGTTCTTCGGGTGTATTTCCGTTAGTGAAGTACCAGTCAGATACGCGAGATGCCATATCACGTGCTGCACGAGAACTACCTCCTTGGAAAATTTCAATATGCGGTTTTTGAACAGGTTTTGGAGAAAGTGTGTAATCTTTAAATTGATAAAACTTACCATCAAAACTAAAGTTATTTTGCGTCCAAACACCTTTTAAAGCGCGAATAAATTCTTCCGAGCGGGCATAACGTTGATCATGTTCAGGCCATTCTTCACCAATCGCATCGAACTCACCACGGAACCAACCACTCACGACATTAATGGCAATACGGCCATTGGTTAAATGATCGATGGTTGCTAATTGTTTTGCGGCAAGGGCAGGTTTCCAAGGACCTGGCAAAATAGCCGCAATCACTTTTAGTTTTTCTGTTTTAGCTAAGATGCCATGACTGAAGCTCACAGATTCATGTTGATGTTCTGCATTGTAGCCAGCTGTAAAACGAATTTGAGTTAATGCATATTCAAAACCGCTTTTTTCCGCTGTTTGAGCAAGTTTGACATTGTAGTCATAGCTCCAATCGGTACGTTGTTTAATGTTGCTTACAACTAAACCGCCACTTACATTTGGAACCCAATAGGCAAATTTGATTGCTTCATTTTTTAACTGTGTCATGGTTCTTCTCCAGTGTATTTATTTTATGCAACCTGAGTTTTAGGCGTTTTCGCATGTAAGCGTGACTCAGCTGCATCTAAGCTAGGAACTGCCGCAGATGGAAGGACTTCTTCTTGTTCAATTTGTTTGTTAATACCAAGGTTTTGGTTTGCTAATTGCGTTTTCTCTTTCACCACTTCGGCACGTTGACCTTTTGCAGGCGCCCATTCAAGAATTGGCAATGCACGAGCAACAGCAAGCGTAATACGGTCAATCAGGAATTCACTGTGAATGGTGTATTCAGGTGTGAAATCACGATCAGTTGCGTACACGCCAATAGGTAAAGTTTGTGCTTGGAAGAAGCTAAATAAAGGACGTAATTGATGCTCAAGGACTAAAGCATGACGATCACTACCGCCAGAAGCAGCAAGTAATACAGGAACATCTACAAGTGCAGTTTGTTCAACAAAGTCAAAGAAATGTTTAAATAAACCTGTGAAAGATGCACGGTAAACGGGTGTACCTACAATGAGCGCATCGGCCGCTTCGACAGCAGCTAAATCATCTTGAATACGTTGAGGAAGTTGATTACGGTAAATTGCACCACCTAAAAGAGGACCAATTTCACTGAATTTGATGAAATGTACATTAATAGGAGTTGCTTCACCAAGCTCATTTAAAATGGCTTGAACCAAAGCTTCAGTTTTAGATGGATTGTTTAAGCCGCCAGAAACAGCAACGATATTCAGTGGTTTTTGTTGATTAACATTTGACATGGGGGAAACCTAAAAATCTATATATCTTTGAATAGCTCTATTAATCAACAAGTGCTTATTCCTGTAAAATAAACAAATAAAGATAAGTTATCTGATTTTTATATATGGCGAATGGTATTTATATTCTTTTATAAAAGATTAAATAAATGCATGAAAAATAAAATTATATTTAATGTTGATAAGCTATTTATTAGTTTTGATAAAATTTATATGAAAAATAGATTTATTAAGTCAAAAACAAGAAAATGATAAAAAAAGTTAAAAATCCCCTAAAAATTGAATAATTAAATGCAAAATATAGCTTTTTTGCATATCCATATATATCGATGTGTGGTTAGAATAGACTTACCGCGCACAAGATCTCTCTCGTGACTTATGAATATTTTAATCGTTGATGATCACCCATTATTTCGTCATGCTTTAATTCAAGCTGTTCGTTATAGTTTACCGCAAGCTCAAATTCATGAAACAGCTGCTGTTAATGAACTTTATGAGCGCTTGGAAAAAGGTCCTGAACCAGATCTTGTTTTACTCGATTTAAACTTACCTGGTGCTTCAGGTTTTTCTGCATTGGTTCATGTTCGCGCGCAATATCCATCGCTTCCAATTATTGTGGTATCTGCACACGAAGATGTATCTATTATCCAACGTGCAATCGCACATGGCGCAATGGGCTATATTCCTAAGTCGGCACACCCAAGTAATATTGGTGAGGCGATTCGTCAGGTATTAGAAGGCGAAATTTGGTTGCCTGCAAACTTACCTGCAAATTTAAGTTTCGACCCTCGTGCGGCAGATGAAACTGCATTAGCAGAACGTATTCAATCATTAACTCCGCAACAATTCCGTGTGTTAATGATGGTTGCTGAAGGCTTACTGAATAAGCAAATTGCTTATGAGCTAGATGTTTCTGAAGCAACAATTAAAGCGCATGTAACGGCTATTTTCCGTAAGTTAGGTGTACAAAACCGAACACAGGCGGTATTGGCAATTAATGCGTTAAATATTGAAGAAAAAAATATCTAATAGTCTTTCAGATGCTTATCTAAGATATATAAAAAAGACCTCATGAAGAGGTCTTTTTTATGCTCTGATTTTAAGAGCTACTAATTTTTAAGCCAGATAACCATGAACGTAATGATGCAGGTTTCAATGGTTTCTTGAGTAAAATAACATTTAACTCTTTTAGTCTTTGTGGAAGTTCAGGGTCTGAATCTGCTGTAATCAGCGCAACAGGTGTATTTTCTGGGCGATGTTTCAAAATAAAATCTAAGCCAAGTTTGTTATTGTTTAGATGTTGATCGACCAACCAAACTTGAATGTTTTCACGCTGAATAATTTCTGCTGCTTGCTCAGGCTCAGTCGCTTTAAAAACTTGATAGCCCCATTTAGTCAGTAAAGTATTCATACCTTCTAAAATAGTTTCATCATTATCTAAGCACAAAATTTTGTAAGCTTTAGATTTTAAAGGAATGGCTTGCGCAGGAGTTGCGATAACTTTAGGTGCCTCAACAATAGGCACTTCAATTATAAAACATGAGCCTTTCCCATACGTTGAATAGACATGCACAGGGTAATTTAGCAGCCCCGTCATACGTTGAACAATGGCAAGCCCTAAACCTAAACCTTGTTCGCCCCAAGGGGAGGTGTGACCACATCGCTCGAACTCTTGGAAAAGTTTAATGCGTTGTTCTTCTGCAATGCCGGGGCCTGTATCCCAAACACCAATACGAATATGATTTGGTTTTTCAGCCGAGCGCAGAATACCAACAACAACACGACCTTTAGCCGTATAACGTAGAGCATTGCTGACAAAGTTTTGAATAATACGTCGAATCCATTGTGGATCGGTATCAATCCAAAATTGTGCATCATGGACACTTAGTTTGATATTTCGTTGTGCTGCAATCGATTTGAATTGAAGTTTTAAATCGCTTAATAAATCATGTAATGGGTAAGATTGACGTTTTGGTTGAATAGATCCACCTTCTAAACGAGCAATATCCAGTAAAGCAGAGAGCATGCTTTCTGCACCATGTAAGGCACGATCAAGCTGTTGTAGTGTTTGTCGATCATCATCACACTGAACGCTTTGTTCTAAAGCAGTACTAAATAAACGAGCAGCATGCATTGGCTGTAATAAATCATGACTTGCAGCAGCAATAAATCGACTTTTCGACATATTGGCTTTGTCTGCTTGTTCACGGGCAAGTTGTTGTTCCGTAAGTGCATTCGCCAATTGTTGCGTACGATCTTTAACGCGACCTTCCAAAACGGCTTCATTTTCACGGAAAGCGGTAATATCGGCAAAGGTTGTAACGAAACCACCACCTTCAATCGGGTTACCACGCATTTGAATAACGCGACCATCTTTACGGATGCGTTCAAATTCATGTGCGCTACCTACACGCATCCAATGCATTCGCTTACGAACGTGCTCTTCAACAGAACCTGGACCACATTCTCCACGTTCTGCGTTATATCGAATTAAGTCTGAAATTGGACAACCGACATAAACAATATCTCTTGGATAATCGAAGAGTTTTAAATATTGATTATTCCATGCAACTAAGCACATGTTGGCATCGACCACACTTACACCTTGGGTCATGTGATCGATCATCGTCATAATCAGGTTTTGATTAAAACGCTGCCACTGCGATGCTTGGTCTAGAATATTGGCAACTTGGCCTAAAGCTAAACCATTATTCACCATTGCTGTTGTAAGCAATGTACGTGCAGATGCTGCGCCAATCGTTCCTGCCAAATACTGTTCAGTGAAGCGCCACCACATACCATTGGCACTACTATTTTCATTTAATTCCACATTGTTGAGTATGCAGAATTGCTCAAATGCTTTAATGGTTGGTTCTTCACCTGTAATGCGTTTTGCTAAAGTAATTAAGTCCCGAACTTTTAAACGAGCAACGTCTTGATAAGAGAAACTTGTTTCGTTATTTGTATTTTGAGAGGGAAGTGGTTTGGTTTCATAGTAAAAGAAACTCTCGGCTTGAATTTGCTCTGCAACACTAGGTCGAAAAATTCGCGAAACCCAAATATATAAAATGATATTTAAGCCTAAAGACCAAAATACGCCATGTGTAAGTGGTGCTAAAGATTGAAAACCTAAAAGTGCTTCAGGGCGTAACCAATGAATTCCTGCAGGACCTAAATTTAAGAAATAGTGAGAAAAATCAAGATAATTTTCTGGGAGGCTCTTTAAAATTGTAGGCAATAATAATGTATATGCCCATACAACAAAGCCAGTAATTAATCCTGCATAAACCCCTTGTTTACTGCCACCACGCCAATAAAGACCACCAATCAGCGCAGGTGCAAATTGTGCAACAGCACTAAATGCTAATAAACCAAATACTGAAAGTTGGTCAATATCATTAAAGAAATGGAAGAATAAAAAGCCAAGAAGCATTACCACTAAAATGCAAACTCGACGGGTAAATTTTAGGACTAATGGTAGACGTTTATCATGGCGAGAAAAGATATTGAACCGCCACAATGCAGGCATGATTAAGTCATTACTGAGCATGATTGATAATGCAACAGAAGAAACTAGTAACATGCCTGTAGAGGCAGAAAAACCACCTAAAAATGCGAGTAGAGTGAGCCAATCTTGGTTGTAACTTAAAGGTAAAGATAAAACAGCAATATCTGGAATAGCTAAATAATTAGGTGCTGCATGCATTGCCCAACTTGCAATAGGAACAATGGCAATAGTTGTTAAAATTAAATAAACCGCAAACCAGCGTCTTGCACCTCGAATATGTTGCTCATCTCGAAGTTCAACAACAGCAACGTGAAATTGGCGAGGTAAACAAATAATTGCCAAGCCTGCCAATAAAGTTTGAACCCAGAAAGTGTCTGGAACACCATACATTTTTACTTCATTAAAGGTACTTGAAACATCACTAGAAATTTGATGAATATTTTCAGGCGAATCGAAAATAAAAAAACAGGCAACAGCAAGTAAGGCAAATAATTTCACAAAGGATTCAAACGCCACAGCAAGCATGAGACCGCCATGTTGTTCTGTGTTGGCAATTTGTCGCGTACCAAAAATCATCGCCAAAATAGCAAGAATGCTGGTCAGGAAAAGTACACTATTGGTTGTGCTCGCAATACCTGCTGCGGGTTCTAAAATGACGGCTGCACTCAATGCAATAGCGCGAAGCTGTAAGGCTAAATAGGGAATAATTGCAATGACGGCAAGAATGGTGACTAAGGATGCAAGTGCGCCTGTTTTGCCATAACGGGCTGCAATAAAATCGGCAATAGATGAAATAGCATGGTGCTGTCTGACTCGTCCTAAACGTCGCCAAATGTCATAGCCTAAAGCAACAAAAAGTAAGGGACCCAAGTAAATAGGAAGGAAAAGAATACCTTCACGGACGGCTGCACCTGTTGCGCCATAGAATGTCCAAGATGAACAATAAACACCTAAAGTGAGACTGAATAAGAACATGCGACCACGCGTACTGAGGCGGCTTGCATGTTTTTCACCGAAAAATGCACAAATAAAAAGTAATGCGATATAAAGGGCAAGCACCCCAATAATTAGCCAGCTATTCATATTGCCCACAGCAAAAAATCTATAAGCTAATCATACTCTATAGATGAACTTGTCAGTTTAAATTGCTCATTTTTTAGCGACCAAAGTCTAAATTACAAGAAGTATTAACATTGATACCGTGAATAGTGAAAATTCGAATTAAAAATGTTGTGTCCAAGGTCGGGCATTTAAAGGAGTTAGTTTAATGGATGATAAACAGGTAGAACGTATTCTACAAAATCCAAAATTCAAGGAAATGGTCAGTAAAAAAAGTACATTAAGTTGGACTTTAACAGCCATTATGCTTTTTGTTTATGTTGGTTTCATGCTTTTAGTTGGTTATAACAAAGAATTTCTTCTAAGTTCAATCTCTGGTGGTGTAACCACTTGGGGGATGCCTCTAGGTTTAAGTATTATTGTTCTGTCTTTTTTATTGTGCGGCGTTTATTCATATATCGCCAACAATAAGTTAGATAAATTAAACGAAGATGCAATTCGTGAAGTTGAAGCAATTGCTCATGAGAAAGGACAAAATTAAGATGAAATGGAATTCACTTAAAGCACTTGTCGCATCTACGGCTCTTATGTCAGGAATGGCATTTGCAGGCCCAGATTTAGGTGCAGCTGAACAGCAAGCGACAAACTGGCATGCAATTATCATGTTTGTGATTTTTGTAGGTGCAACATTATTTATTACCAAGTGGGCTGCGAAGCAAACAACAAATACCAATGACTTCTATACAGCAGGCGGTGGTATTTCAGGCTTCCAAAATGGTTTGGCAATTGCTGGTGACTACATGTCTGCGGCATCATTCCTTGGTATTTCTGCCATGGTGTTCATGTCAGGTTTTGATGGTTTACTTTACTCGCTTGGTTTCATGGTCGGTTGGCCAATTGTACTATTCTTAGTTGCAGAACGTTTACGTAACTTAGGTAAGTTTAACTTATCTGATGTTGTGTCTTTCCGTTTAGCAGAAAAACCAGTTCGTACTTTAGCTGCAATTAGCTCATTGGTTGTTGTTGCATTCTACTTAATCGCGCAGATGGTAGGTGCAGGTCAGCTGATCAAACTATTATTCGGTTTGAACTATAACATTGCCGTTGTAATTGTGGGTTTACTCATGATGGCATACGTGATTTTTGGTGGTATGTTGGCAACAACTTGGGTGCAAATCATTAAAGCGGTGATGTTGCTTTCAGGTGCGACTTTCATGGCATTTATGGTAATGAAAGGTGTTGGTTTTAGCTTCACTGAAATGTTCTCACAATCGATCCAAGTTTATTCTAAAGTACATGATGTTACGCTTGAACAAGCGGGTGCAATCATGGGACCTGGTAAGTTAGCATCTAACCCAATTGACGCAATTTCTTTAGGTCTTGCATTGATGTTTGGTACAGCAGGTCTTCCACACATTCTTATGCGTTTCTTCACAGTGAAAGATGCAAAAGAAGCTCGTAAATCGGTTGTGGTTGCAACAGGCTTTATTGGTTACTTCTACCTTTTAACATTCATCATTGGTTTCGGTGCGATTCTTTATGTATCGAATAACCCGCAATTCCTTGATGTGGCTAAAATGGCTGTTACTGGCAAGTTAGAACTTGTTGGTGGTAACAACATGGCTGCGGTTCATTTGTCTGATGCATTAGGCGGTGACTTGTTCATGGGCTTCATTTCAGCAGTAGCATTCGCAACAATTCTTGCGGTTGTGGCTGGTTTGACTTTGTCAGGTGCATCTGCAATTTCACATGACTTATATGCAAACGTATTCAAAAAAGGTCAAACAACACCTGAATCTGAACTTCGTATGTCAAAAATTGCGACTTTAGGTTTAGCAATTTTCGCAATGATTTTAGGTATTGTGTTTGAAAAGCAAAACGTAGCATTCATGGTTGGTTTAGCATTCTCTGTAGCCGCATGTGCAAACTTCCCAGTTCTTGTGCTTTCAATGTACTGGAAAGGTTTAACTACACGTGGTGCCGTTATGGGTGGCGTAGTTGGTCTAGTATTAGCAGTAACGCTCATTATCTTATCTAAAGCAGTTTGGGTAGATACATTGGGTATTTCTGAAACACCAATAAACCCATTCAATGGTCCTGCAATTTTTGCAATGCCATTAGCCTTCTTCTGCTGTTGGTTATTCTCTGTGACTGATAACTCAGCACAAGCGCAAGCTGAGCGTAAAGCTTTCGATGCACAGTTTGTACGTTCACAGACGGGTGTAGGTATCTCTGGCGCATCTGATCATTAAGATGACATTGCCAAAATAAAAAGCCCCGAAAGGGGTTTTTTATTGTCTACAAATTAATATTCATAATTTTTTATATGTATAAAAAATGTGTTAACAATAAAGGAACAGTTGTCTAACAGATTTATTTTAAACATTAATTTATTCTTGGGTTCTGCTTTATTTATTGAAGCACGCATTTTATCTACATCACGTAGATGTCTCTTTGACCGTGAGGTCTGTCTGTTTACATTAATAATTAATATGGGGGAAATATGCCTTCCAAGAAATTAGCATGGTATTCCAATATAAATCCAAATGTATTTGTGAGTACGGTGACAATCATTGGTCTATTTTTAATGGTTGTTTTGCTTGCACCAAGCTCATTTGGTTTAGTGACAAAGTATTTGAATCAATGGGTAACAGATTCTTTTAGCTGGTTTTACGTACTATCTGTTGCCATTTTTTTGATATTACTGGTTTATATTGCAATATCAGACATGGGCAAAATCAAGCTTGGTTTAGAACATAGTCAGCCTGCATATAGCAATCGTTCATGGTTTGCGATGTTATTTACAGCAGGTATGGGTATTGGCTTGATGTTCTTTGGTGTCGCAGAACCTGTTATGCATTATGTGTCACCGCCAACAGGAGATGCAAAAACCATTGAAGCGGCACAACAAGCAATGCAAGTCACTTTTTTCCATTGGGGCTTACATGCTTGGGCAATTTATACCATTGTTGGTTTATCTCTTGCATATTTTGCTTATCGACATAATTTACCCCTAAAAATACGTTCTGCTTTATATCCACTCATTGGCAAAAGAATTTATGGACCATTGGGCGATGCTGTAGATACCTTTGCCACTATTGGTACAGTTTTTGGTGTAGCGACAACTTTGGGTTTTGGTGTTACACAAATTAACTCAGGTCTTAATTATTTATTTGGTATAGAGCAATCTTCTACCACACAAGTAATTTTGATTATCGTGGTTAGTATCATGGCATCTTTATCGGTTTTTTTAGGCTTAGATAAAGGAATAAAAAGACTTTCTGAATTAAATCTCGTTTTAGCTTTAGTACTTTTACTCTTTGTTTTCTTTGCAAGCTCAAGTATTTATTTACTGCAAACGACCATTCAAAATGCAGGACAATACGTCTCCAATCTTTTTACAATGACTTTCAATCTTTATGCATATCAATCTAATGGATGGATTGGCGGTTGGACCATTATGTATTGGGCGTGGTGGATTTCATGGTCACCATTTGTAGGGATGTTTATTGCCCGTGTTTCAAAAGGGCGCACTATTCGTGAATTTATTGTAGGGGTGCTTTTTATTCCTACAGGTTTTACTTTAATTTGGATGGGATTCATGGGAAATGCTGCACTTAATAGCATTTTAAATGAAGCCAATACAACGCTTGTAAGTGCTGTTCAGCAAGATTCATCAGTTGCCTTATTTGAATTTTTAAATACATTACCTTTTTCAGGCGTAATGAGTTTAGTTGCAACGTTCTTGGTGATGCTATTTTTTGTGACTTCAGCAGATTCAGGTGCATTAGTCACCGATTATTTAACTGCAAAATCTGAAAACTCCCCAACATGGCAACGGCTATTTTGGACAGTACTCATGGCTTTCTTAGCAATTGTATTGCTGTTAAATGGTGGTTTAGGTGCATTGCAATCTGCAACCATGTTAAGTGCATTACCATTCACTTTTATTATGCTGTTTATTTGTTGGGGCTTGGTCAAAGCTTTGCGTTTAGATGCGACCAAGATGCAAGCTTTACAAGCTGCTCGAATTACCCCAAGAGCTATTCAAAACCCGCGAAGTTGGCAACAACGACTAGGTCTTATTATGCATTATCCGCATACACAGCAAGAAGTACAAAGCTATATTGAAGACGTTGTGAAAAAAGCCTTTTTGAGTGTTCAAAAAGAACTTAAGCGCCGTAAATTAGATATCAGCATCAAAGATGTAGAAGATGGATTACAGTTACGTGTTAACCATCATGATGAAATCAATTTTGTTTACCAAGTAATTTCGCGTGAAACATCTACACCAAGCTTTATGGCGGAACCGAAAGCTGAAGATAGCCAAAACTATCAAGCAGAAGTTTTTCTAAGAGAAGGTGGGCAAAACTATGATGTTATGGATTGGACGGTTGAAGATTTAATTCAGGATATTATTGATCAGTATGAACGACACTTGCATTTTTTAAGTTTAGTACGAACCGATCAACCATAAAAAAAAGGACGCATAAGCGTCCTTTTTTTTATTCAGAATCTAATTTAACTTAGAAACGGAATTTAGCATTTAAGCCAACAGTTTGAGTGTCTAAATCAAGAGTTTGCTCTTTGTTAGCATCTTTAGCTTTGAAGTTAGCATTTACATAGCTTGCGCCTACAGATACAGCAGGAGTAACGAAGTAGTTTACGTTAGCACCCCAAGCGTTGCTTGGAGAGAAATCGTAGCTAGATTCCATGTAAGAAACGCCAACGCTTAATTTGTTGTTAAGGTAAAGCGTAGTGCCTAAGTTATAAGCAGAATCTTCGCCATAAACTAAGCCAGCATCAAAACCGATAGACATGTTAGTACCATCGATTGCACCTACGTATTTAGTACGTGCAGTAATTGCATCTTGATCTTCAGCAATTGTTTTTGATTCGATAGCAGCTTTAGCAACACCATTTGAAAGGATGTTGAAAGCGTCATAAGAAACTTGGTCAGCAACGCTTGTATAACCAACAGCAACTAAGAAATTAGGCGCAACTAAAGCACCAAATTCTAATGCATAGCGGTCGCCATTGTCGTCAACACCACCAGTTTTGCTATCAGAGATAGTGTGGTTGTAAGAAGCGCTTGCATAAGCAGGAACTAATTTAGTAGGAATGTAAGCTTCAGCTTTAACGCCGTAAGTATGGTTAACTGTACGTTCGCCAGCTTGTTTGTTTTCGCCGTAGTTATAAGCTACAGAAACGTTAGAAACTTGGTTTAAAAATGCAGCTTCAGCTAAAGGACCTTTAGAAGAGTCAACATTGTTTAAGTAGTAAGTACCTTGAACAGCGCCAGTAAAGTCGTTGTGGTTAGCAGTGTTGTCGATGAACTCTGATTGACCTTGAACTTCGAATTGGTACGCTTGAGCACCGGTCATTGCTAATAATAATGCAGTGGCTAAACCGAGTTTTTTCATGATAGTTACCAGTTTTATTAAAAAAGGGATAAGCGGTTTGCATTATATTGTAACAATTTATGATGTCAATCAAGTTAAGCATCATAATTGGTTTGAGCAATTGCACTATAATTTCTTTGTTTGAAAAATAAGCATTTGGTTATTTTGTTGTCAACCTAAAAACATTCAGCATAACAAAGAGCTAATTGATAATTAAGAGCAGAAAGAAATAGTTGTCATGTTTTTAATTATTGAAATATTAGATTAAATATCAAATAATAATTAAAATATCAATTAATTGCCTTGTTTGAAATTGGGGAAATAAATTTTAAAAATGAAATTTCATTTGTTTAAAAATAGTACAAAATAGTCAGAATAAACTTTACATATCATATATTATATTTAATAATCATGAGGTAAGTCCAACTTCTTTAGTCGGATTTATTTTCAATAAATACATGAAATTTATTGTGATTAATTAAGTTAATTCTCCACCAGTTTTATTTTATCTGCCCAGCTTTCCCCAAGGTTGGGCTTTTTTTTATCTCCAATTAATATGCGTCAATATGGTGCATAAATTGATATAAAAAAATATATTTAAGAAAAAAAAGACATAAAAAAACCAGTTTTCAATGAAAACCGGTTTCTTTATCGCCAAAAATTGCGGGTAAATTCATAAATCTGCTGAGGAATTTATTAACTTGCCCTAATGAGGTGCATTATGCACCCATTTGATGCATGTGTAAATGATGTGAATATATTTTTTATATTATTTGTTAAAAATATCGTCTTTTTATGAGTTTATGTGGAAGTTGGTACTGTAGTAAATATATGGGCTGTATTTATTGTCGTTGAAAGTTTAAATGTAATTTATAAGTTTTAGCATCGAAATTTTAGGGTTAATTAATATATGTTTCTTGCATACATCTGTATATTATATATGCATGAAATTCTATGGTCGAAATGTTTGACCTTTATGTACTGGGGATAGGCTCATATGAATCAAAAATTACGTTCCGAGCATATTCGGCATAAACTTTTTTGGTCGATGAGCATTATTATTTCATCCTTGCTAATTATTTCTGTCCCATTAACTGTAAATAGTTATTTAAATTATAAAAAATCAGAACTTGCACTGTCTGAAATTTTGGTTTTACAAGATATTGCTGAATTGGCAAATAATATTTCGAAAGAGCGTGCACCTGCGAATAAAGCTATGTCAAGTTCTCCAGAAGAACTTGGAGAAAACTTAAAAGAGCTCAAACAATATAGAAATAAGGTTGATCAACAAATAGGAAAAACGATTTATGTATTAAATAGTCATGGTTTTACAAAGCAAGCAGAATGGTTGTATGTCAATTTAATTAAAAATCTTGAAAATGGACGTAATGCAGTAGATGAATATATTGCTACGCCAGTTTCACAAAGAGACGCTGAGCAACTTGATCAAGCTATTAAGAAAATGTTCGTTGCTTGGGATTCTACACATGATGTATTAAAAAGAATTGTTTATCATTCGGTTGGTAGAACATCAAATATTTCAGATAATTATACTTTAGTACTTCTATTAGCAGATTTAAGAGATCAAGCAGGTCGAGTCGCATCAACAATTATGGCATCTGTTACTTATGGGCAGCCAATTTCTGAAGAGAATATTTCACATTCTTTACAAACGCAGTATCAAGTCGATTATTTATGGGATTTAATTAATACCTTACAGCCTTCTGAGCAACGCACTGTTGAATATTTAGAATTACATAAAAAAGTTCAAAGAGAGTTTATTAATAAAGGTATACCTGTTGTTGCTGGTTTAATTCAAGAAAGTCGACAAAACAAGCCTTATTCACTTAAAGGAACAGAATTAACGAAGGTAATGGTGGATAAGTTTGTAACCGTTGTTGATTTGCAGGGGTATATTCTAAAAAGTAGTTTATCTTCAGTTGAAAGAGCTTATAAACGAGAGTTTAGAGGATTTATATTTACACTATTAGTTTCTGTTGTTTCATTGTTCTCTGCTTTGTTTACATTGATTTATGCACGTAGGAAAGTATTTGTTCCTCTTATTGAAGCAAGACAAAAAATCCTAGAACTTTCTGAGTCTAAACAAAGTTTGGCTTTTCCTTTGGAAAAGGCGGATAAGGAAGTTTCTTTATTTGAATCGATTCAAAAACTTCAAAATATGTTGCAACAACGAGATATTTTGGAATTTCAATTACGTAATATCGCAAATACAGATGTTTTAACGGGTGTTTCAAACCGTCTTGCTTTGAATGAATATATTCGTTTGTTGGAGCTAAGACCTGAGCGTTTGACTCAAACGGGTTTAATTATTATTGATATTGATGATTTTAAAATTGTGAATGATCATTTGGGGCATATTATTGGTGATCAGGTCATTAAATTTATTGCCGATAATTTGAAAGAGCATCTAACTTCATCGGAATTGGTTGTTCGTTATGGTGGCGATGAGTTTCTAATTATTGTAGATAATACAAACTTTAAAGATGTATTAATTCTTGCTGAAAAGATTCGTTATTCTATTAGGGTCTGTTGACATTT
>NZ_LWRV01000095.1 GCF_009372215.1 Acinetobacter portensis
GATTTATGACGGAAGTCTATTATTTCATTAATTTTGTATAAAAAAAGCACTCCAAATGGAGTGCTTTTTTAACTTAATCTTGAAAGATTAAATTATTTAAGCATGTCAGCAATTGCTGCGCGCTCTTCTTCAAGTTCGTTCAACGTGAAGTTGATACGTTCACGGCTGAATTCGTCGATTTCAAGACCTTGAACGATTTTGTATTCACCGTTTTCAGTTGTTACAGGGAAACCGAACATTACACCTTCAGGGATACCGTAAGAACCGTCTGAAGGAATACCCATAGTTACCCATTCGCCATTTGTGCCAAGAGCCCAATCGCGCATATGGTCGATTGCAGCGTTAGCAGCAGAAGCAGCAGAAGATAAACCACGAGCTTCAATGATTGCAGCGCCACGTTTACCAACTGTAGGAAGGAATGTGTTTGCATTCCATTCTTGATCGTTGATCATATCTTTAACGCTTTCACCGTTGATTGTTGCAAAACGGTAGTCAGCATACATTGTTGGAGAGTGGTTACCCCAAACAGTAAGGTTTTTAATGTCTTTAACTGCTTTACCAGTTTTAGCAGCAATTTGAGATGCCGCACGGTTGTGGTCAAGACGCAACATTGCTGTGAAGTTTTTCGCAGGAAGATCTGGAGCAGAGTTCATAGCGATGTAAGCATTCGTGTTAGCAGGGTTACCTACAACAAGAACTTTAACGTCACGGCTAGCAACTTCATTAAGTGCTTGACCTTGACCGATGAAAATTTCACCGTTTACTTTTAATAAGTCAGCACGTTCCATACCAGGACCACGAGGACGTGAACCAACTAATAATGCATAGTCAGCATCTTTAAATGCAACTTTAGGATCATCAGTACCGATCATGTCTTCTAGAAGTGGGAATGCACAGTCCTGAAGCTCCATCATTACGCCTTTAAGCGCTTGTTGAGCTTTCTCAAAAGGAACTTCTAATAGCTGAAGAATAACTGGTTGGTCTTTACCCAACATTTCACCGCTTGCGATACGGAATAATAAGCTATAACCAATTTGACCAGCTGCGCCAGTAATGGCAACACGAACTGCTTGCTTCATGTAATTATCTCCAATTGAGAGGATAGTCAATGCAATTAAATAGCTGTTCTATTTAATCTTAATCATCATAAACGGCAAAGATTGTACTCCAATCATTCGCTTGATGCATGTAAAACAGAATCTAATTGAACAAAAGTCTCATAGAAAATATAAATTAAAAGCCTAAAAAGCTTAGTAAGAACCTTTAATTGTAAATGTACTTGGACAATTAGAAACGACATTGCTTGAACACGATTTATACTGTCCATTTGTCGCGTAGCAAATATTTAATTCAGTTAAATAACTTGTATTACGATTTTTTGCACATTGAAAGCGCAACGAACTTACAGGCAAGCCTTTATTTAATCTCGTTAACATTGTTTGAAGTGCAAGTGTATGAATTTCCGTTGTTTGCTGCCCTGTCATGACCGATGGAATTTTCAAGTGATCTGCATAATTAATAATGGTTCTAAAATACTGACTCGCACTCATAGATGTACATCCACCAACAGCGCCCCACAATTGTCGACGCGCGGCCTCATCTGGCATAACACGAGCAACCACTTTTGCTTGTAAAGGCGTTAAAGTTGCAGATGAATTAGTACTACAATCTCTACGAGAAGTTTCAGGGTACAAACCTTGAATGTTTAAAGTATAACCTTCCAAACATTTCCGTTTTTTGACTTTAGATGTATCTAGAAGACATATAGCAGGTGTCATTTGAATTTCTAAAACATAGCCTGCAGGTGTATTTGCAAAAAGATGAGGTGTAACAATGCTTAAACCAAACATGCTGAGAATAAGCATACCCAGTTTCATCATCTTCTGTTGAACACCTTTTTTCATCTTTTAAATACTCATCAAAGTCATGACTTTTACTAGACCAAGTCTAAGTCGTCTATTGCCCAGTACTACGCAAAGGAATGTCTTGCATACGCTTACCAATAGATTGTGAACCTTGACCTAGCAATAAACCATAGTGAACCGCATTGGTCATGACATGTTTTACATAATCACGTGTTTCACTCAAAGGAATGGTTTCTGCATATTGATCAGCAGCAATGCTCTGATATTCAGGTTGCCAACGGCGTGCACGATTAGGTCCTGCGTTATATCCTGCAGTTGCTAAAACAGGGCTATTACTGAGTTGATTCTGAATAGTCGATAAGTAATATGTACCATATCTAATGTTTACATTCATATCACTTAATGCAGCAGGATTATAAGTTTCACCCATTTTACGAGCAACCAATTTCGCTGTTTCAGGCATAATTTGCATAAGACCACCTGCCCCAACATGTGAGCGAGCCGTGGTATTAAAACGACTTTCCTGACGCATTAAACCATAGGCCCAAGCAGGATCGATTCCTGCATTTTGACTATGATTTACAACATAATCTCGATGTGGCGTTGCATAGCCATAAACATAATTGTGTTTATTCACTGTACGATCTGCCGCATAAATCGCGCGATCATACCACCCCATATCTGTTGCACGTTTCGCAGCAGCAAGAATCAGTTCATCATCTTGTTTTAAATATGCTTGTCGAACTGCCCAGTTCCACTCACGGTTAATATAAGTCGCAGGTGCGCCCACATCTCTTAAAGCAAATGCTCGATTAAAATGAATATCTTGGCTTAAACGCTGAATATCTTTACTAGAAGGCTCGTAACTTGATGCAAGATTATAGGTTTGTCCTACATGATCTTTAGCCAATAGATTGTGATATCCAGTTCCTTCTGCAAGTTTTTTAAATATTTCTTTAGATGTACGTTTAGATGCAGAATCTGAACGCTGCTCATATGCACGTGCCAACCAATACTGCCAACGCTCTTCTTGACGTTGAGTAACAGACATTGAATCAATGGCACGAATTAAGCTTTCCCACGCACTAAAACGAATGGCTTGTCTTGCATAAATTTCAGCTTCTTCTGGGCTAAATGGCAGTCCGTAACTTGCATCTAGTGCTTTCAATACATCTTGATTGAAATTATTTTTCATCACCGTTGTGCCACCAATATAGCCAACAGTGCGATATATCGCTTTTTGGATTTTATCTGGAGTACCTTCCGCACTACGATTCATGGAAGATAATGCTGAGTTTAAATCGCTATCCGCCACACGTCCTATCGCATAAATTAAATATGCATAGTCAGCATCTGAAGCTTTTGGCGCAGACCAAATATAATTTAAAGGATTTGCTTGAATAGAATTAAATTGTGCAAGCGTTAAATTGAGTCCCAAGCTTTGTGCCGTTGCTACAGCCAAACCACTTTTTCCTGAACGCAATTGCCCCCAAAGACGCTGTTCTTTATCTTCTTTGGTCATTAAAGGACTTGATGACATCATACGTGCCAAGCCATGACAAAAATCAGATTGTGAATCTGTTGTGAGCCAAACATCTTTAAATTCTGCAAAAACTAAAGGATCACCTGAATGCGCACGTACTTGAGCCATTGCACAGCTTTCAGCTTTATCAGGATTCGAAACATACTGTAGTACAGGTATAGGACTCGAAAAATCCGATTGTTTTACTTTTTCTTCGACATAATCTGCTGCCAGCTTTTCAGCCATTGCAGACTGAGGATAGCGCTGAGCAAAACTTATAATTGCACTTGATGGCTGAAAAGCCAAATTGTTATTTAAATTCCAATATTCTGGGTAATAGCCCAAAACATCATTTTGCATAGAGTTTTGATATTGTTGTAAGGCTTGTGTATTTCCTGAATTTGCAGCTTTCAAGGCATCATTAAACTGCTCATCTCCTGCATAAGCAAAAGAAAACATACACAAAGAACCCATACCCAACACAAGACTTTTATAGCGTTTTTTTTCTTTTTTAATCTTTGTGAGCATATTTATGCTTTCTCTCATTACTGTGCCTTTTATATATAGAAATTAACCAACAGCAAATGTAGTTTAGTTATTCTAAAACAACTCTACTGTTCTGTTGTGTAACCTCATGATTCAACAATATTAATTTTCAAACAATTTTAGTCCATAAATCAATACAAATACGTGTTTATTTTAAATTATAAGTTTCTAACATTTTCCTGCTAAACTATGCGCCTTCTTACATTCCTTGAATTTTGCTCAGTATTTATGATGCAGATGGAACCCACGTGTACATACACTAGGTCTAAAATTCTGACATAAGAGCATGTTTCATAAAGATTTATCCTTTAGGAGCCTACATGACGGTTCAAACCTTCATTCCCAATAGTGCCCAAGCTGCCTCAGAAAACACTGTTACCCAGCCACAGCACACCCCAGCCAACGGTTCAGTCAAAAAACTGTTCATCGAAACGCAAGGGTGTCAGATGAATGAGTATGACAGTCACCGTATGGCAGACCTTTTAGGCGACTCACACGGTTATGTGCTAACCAAAGACCCGAAAGATGCAGATATTCTTCTCATGAATACCTGTTCTATTCGTGAAAAAGCACAAGAGAAAGTATTCTCTGAACTGGGTCGCTGGCGCAAGCTGAAAGAAAAAAATCCTGACCTGATTATTGGTGTAGGTGGCTGTGTTGCATCTCAAGAAGGTGACAACATTCAAAAACGTGCCAATTATGTCGATATGATTTTTGGCCCACAAACATTACACCGTTTGCCACAAATGCTTGACCAGCACTTTGAGCAAATAGAAAAACCAAAGAAAGATAAAATCAAGTTGGTTGATATTTCTTTCCCAGACATTGAGAAATTCGACTTTTTACCTGAACCACGTGTTGAAGGTCATAAAGCATTTGTTTCAATTATGGAAGGATGTTCTAAATACTGTTCATTCTGCGTTGTACCTTATACACGCGGTGAAGAAGTTTCTCGTCCACTTGATGATGTACTTGCTGAAATTGCAACTTTGGCAGAAAAAGGCGTTCGTGAAATTTCTCTTTTAGGTCAAAACGTAAATGGCTACCGTGGTGAAACTTTCGAAGGTGAAATTTGCACATTTGCAGACTTACTTCGTTTAGTTGCAGAAATCCCGGGAATTGGTCGTTTACGCTATACCACATCTCACCCGCTTGAATTTAACGATGACTTAATTCAATGCTACCGAGATTTACCACAAATGGTTTCTCATCTTCACCTGCCTGTACAAAGTGGTTCAAACGATGTACTTCAAGCAATGAAACGTAACCATACCATCGACGTTTACATCGAAAAAATTGCCAAGTTACGTAAAGTCCGTCCAGATATGCATTTATCTTCAGATTTCATTATTGG
Source organism: Acinetobacter portensis (assembly GCF_009372215.1). Classification (GTDB taxonomy): domain Bacteria; phylum Pseudomonadota; class Gammaproteobacteria; order Pseudomonadales; family Moraxellaceae; genus Acinetobacter; species Acinetobacter portensis. The sequence goes on from NZ_LWRV01000095.1 coordinate 5,288, forward strand.
TTTCCCTGGTGAAACAGATGAAAACTTTGAAGAAACATATCAGTTTATTAAAGATATGGATTTTGACCATTCTTATAGCTTTGTTTACTCAAAACGTCCGGGTACGCCTGCCGCAGAATTGGAAGATACCATTCCTGAAGATGTGAAAAAAGAACGTTTAGGCAAAGTTCAAAAATGGATTAAACGTTCAAGTATCGATAAAACTGATGCGATGCTTGGCACAATTCAACGCGTTCTTATTGAAAAAATTTCAGACAAAGATCCTAACCTTTTAGTCGGCACAGCAGACAACACTCGTTATGTCACATTTATTGGTGATGCATCTTGGGTAGGTCGCTTTGCAGAAATTGAAATTACTGAAATAAAAACTTTAAATTTAGTTTACGGTGAGCTCTTGAATCTTGAACCTGACGTGGCGTAATGTAGGGTTATAACAAGATTACTTTTAAGGAACTCTCTTGACTGCAACGATTCGACGTACAGTAGCTTTTCCTGGTGTTTCAGTAGACCGTTTAAAAAGTATGTTAGGTGCTTATAACGGTCACTTAAAACAAATCGAACAACGTTTAAATGTCCAAATTTCCCATCGTGGCGAAGAATTCTTTGTCGATGGAAATACAGAAGCAGTCGAGAGAGCCGAAAGTTTGCTCCAACGTCTGCACAATGAAGCTGAAACATCTCAGCAAATTTCCTCAGACACCTTGCATCTTATGATTCAAGGTAGCCAAACAGACCATGAACTACAAACAGATTTAGACCAAGAACATACTGGCCTAGAAGATGTTTATTTACAAACTCGAAAAGGTCGCATCAACCCGCGTGGTGCGAACCAAAAGCGTTATGTACAACGCATCTTACAAAGTGATATTTCTTTTGGTATTGGCCCTGCAGGTACAGGTAAAACTTATCTTGCAGTTGCAGCCGCAGTAGATATGCTTGAACGTAATGAAATTCAACGTATTTTACTTGTGCGCCCTGCTGTTGAAGCAGGTGAAAAACTAGGGTTTTTACCTGGTGATTTAAGCCAAAAAATCGACCCTTACCTTCGTCCACTTTATGATGCATTGTACGAAATGCTTGGCTTTGAGAAGGTTGCAAAACTCATTGAACGCCAAGTCATTGAAGTTGCACCACTTGCTTATATGCGTGGTCGCACACTAAACCATTCTTTCGTCATTTTAGATGAAGCACAAAACACCACACCTGAACAAATGAAGATGTTCTTAACGCGTTTAGGTTTTGGTTCACGTGCCGTCATTACTGGCGATGTAACGCAAGTCGATTTACCTCGAGGACAACAATCAGGTTTATCACATGCTTTACGTGTCATTGAAAATGTCAAAGAAATTCATATTACCCGCTTCCATTCTCGCGATGTTGTGCGTCACCAATTAGTTCAAAAAATTGTAGAAGCATACGAAGGATGGGACAGCGATCAACAACGTCTTAGCGCAGAAGCTCGTGCGGAACGTAAAGCACTCCAAGCGGCATTAATTGCTGAAAACGATACAGCAGCCGATGCACAAGACTAATTTAAACATGATTTAAGGATTTGTTTTGAAACTGAGTCTTTCCCTACAACAGGACTTTCAATCCCCTGAATTGGTTTTGAAACGTGCACATATTAAGAAAGTTGTAGAAACAGCTTTACGTCATATCGACACAAAAAGCGATTGTGAAATTGGTATTGCTTGTGTAGATAACGATGAAAGTCACAAGCTCAACTTGGAATATCGTGGCAAAGATAAACCGACCAATGTTTTATCTTTCCCAAGTGACCTTCCCGATGAAATGGCTGAAATTTTAGATTCATTTCCTATTGGCGATTTAGTCATTTGCATTCCTGTTGTATTAGGTGAAGCTCGGGAGCAAGACAAACTTCCATTGACTCATTTCACACATATGCTTGTACATGGAACTTTACATTTAATGGGCTATGACCATGAAACTTCTGATGAAGATGCAGAAGAAATGGAAGCATTAGAAATTGAAATTTTAGCCAAGTTAGGATTTGAAAATCCTTATTTGGAACAAAATTAATTTCATCAATAAAAAAGCGAGCTACGGCTCGCTTTTTTATTAGAGGTTTTATGAGGACCCCTCCCTAACCCTCTCCTACAAGGAGAGGGAACTTTAATTATTAACAAATTATAATTAAAAGCCCCCTCCCTTTGAGAGGAAGGGTTTTCATATACAGTTAAATAACTTAATGCACTTCAATTTCTGCTTCAGCAGGATCAAAACGCCATGTACGAATAATTCGAAGTTCGGATATATCTTTCATTTTAGAGTCGAAAGCCCCGAATGGCGCTGCTTTACGTACCGATGCTTTTGCAGCTTCATCTAAAACCATATGACCAGAACTATCAATTAAACGAATTGCTCGAATACCACCGTTTGCATTTAGAATCACCATTAAACGAACTTCGCCAGATAAACGCATTTGTTTCGCTTGATCTGGATAATAACGGTTACCGTAAAATTCAACTTTTTCACGGAACTTATCCATATAAGCAGCCGAAACATCTTTTTTCGCCTGAATACCATCTAAAGTTTTTACTTTTTGAGTTCGACTAAAATTTTGCTGACGTTTTAAATATTGTGCTTCAATACTTGCAACCATAGAAGCTTTTGCTTGAAATTGACTGTTTAGCTCTTCCATCGCTTTTTTACGATTGTTTTGTTCGGCTTCTTTTTTCCAACTTAAAGTGGTCATTAACACTTTTTCTTCAAAGCTCAACTCACGTTGTTGTTGCATTCGTTCTAGGCTTTCAAGTTCTTTATCACCAGTACTGACATCTTCCATAGCAGCAGGCATATCACTCGATATACGATGCGCTTCACGAAAAGTCCCCGACCCTTGTTGATCTTCTTGTGCTAAAAAATCTGCATTTTTAACTTCTGTTTCGGCAGGACGAATAGAAACAGCAATATCTTTTGTAGACGTATCCGATTTGGTTGGTTCTGCAAATTGCAAAGTTAAAACAATAAGATGCAATATTCCTGCAACCAATAATGCCGCAGTAAAAATAGAATCTTGCCACCAGTGGCTTTTTAATGGTATTAAAAATGTTTTAATCGACATCACAATAAACGGACAAAAGTCAGTTTTCCCAAACTGTAAAAACAGAATAATATAGACCAAGTTATCTATTTACATAGATAACAGTGAAACCTATCAATAAATAAACTAAGCTTATAAACTATTGAAAATGGTGCTATTTATTTTGATAAACTGCAAGTGATAAACTCGTATTTTTAATATAATTAAAGTCATTTGAGTCAAAGATAGACCCAATTTTTGGAACACGATATGCAAACGCTCATCTCAAATATCTCCAACCGCTTAAAACAAGCTTATCAAAAAGCTGAAGATTACATTGAAGACGAACGTGAATTTCCCATGTCTCAAGTGTTTCTTAATGCGACTTTTCAACGTTTCGTTACAGATAACGTAAAAATGCTCAAAGACCTTCATGCAGATTTGCACGATGATTGGTTACGTCTATATGCAACACTCGATTATAACGGGTTGAGTATTACCTTAAGCGTAGACTTAAAACTCGCGCTCATGGAGCTAAACAAGAAATCTCAACTTATTGTATTTGAACAAATTAGTGAAACCACGATTCTTGACGCAAAATATCCAAGTATTTTCCATAAAGGTGGTGTGAAATGTGCATTATGGTTCTATCAAAAAGTTTTAAATAAAGATCCTTTAGGCATGATTTTAGAAAAGCTCAATGTCATTAAAGTAAAAGATGATTTACTTTACCTAGATTTAAACCGCTGGTTAGGCAAAAATAAATCAATTATTGAGACTTTGGCTAAAGTAAATGTAAACCATGCCGTACTTCGTGAAGCTCAACTTGTTGTAATGGGTAACGTTAATTTAATGGCACTTTTTAGTAAGATGTCGAGTGAGCGAATCGAAAGTAATATTGAAGATTTAAGTGATGTTGTCGTAACACCGATTAAGCAAAAATAGCACTTGAAACAACTTTAATTCGATACATTTTAGATACAGAAAATTGAGAAATACTGGATTTATCTCCATGATCTATCTGCATAATTATTTAAACAAGTTTTAATCTGTGGATACACATATCCCTGACTAATAGGAACTCAACTTATGGCTAAACATATTTTAAAAGCTCTCAGCCTTTCTGCAATTACTGCAACCGTGGTAATGGGCGGTATTTCAAGCCAAGCTTTCGCAATGAGTCCATTTCAAGCAGGTTATCAATTTAACTACAATGGTAAAAATATTGGCTCGGCTACACGTACGTTAAGCCAATCTGGTAATAATTGGACTTATGTATTTGCTGCTAAAGCTGTTGGTTTAGCATCGGCAACTGAAACAAGTAAATTTACCTTTAATAATAAGCAAATCTCTTCATCAAATTTTAGTCGTACGAGTAAAGTTCTTGTACATAACAACACCATGTCAATTAACTTCAACCCAAGTACCAAACTAATTAACACCAAAAAGGATGATACCAACCGTTCTTTTGCATGGAAATCTGGTGTGCTTGATGAGCTAAATGCAGAACTACAATTACGTGAAGATCTTAAAAATGGTGCTTTAAAATCGGCATATTTGCTTGCTGATGCAAAAGAAATTGAATCACGTCGATTTGTGAAACAAGGTAATGAACAAGTTAAAACCAATTATGGTACTTTCGATACCATGAAAGTTGTTTTAAAACATGAAAAACCTGGTCGAGAAACTATTTTCTGGTTAGCACCTAAATTAGATTATCTACCTGTAAAAGTTACTCATGTCGATAAAAAAACATCTTATGGTTTGTTACTAACAAGCTATAAAGGGCAAACTAATTAATTATTTTTTCAATTTTGCTTGCTTTTTTTCAGTTGCTTTTTAAAATACGCTTTTGCTTTAAAAAGCAACTGCTCTTGAGGATTCTCCCGTGCAAGCACTTGAACAGAAAATCTTAGCTGAAGGTATCGTCCTATCTGAGGAAGTTCTGAAAGTCGATTCTTTCTTAAATCACCAAATTGACCCTGCAATGATGCAACTCATTGGTCAAGAATTTGCTCGTCTATTCAAAGATGCTGGCATCACCAAAATCATTACCATCGAAGCTTCAGGTATTGCTCCTGCTGTGATGGCTGGTTTAGAACTTGGTGTTCCTGTAATTTTTGCACGTAAATACCAATCTTTAACGTTGAAAGATGATTTGTATCGCTCAAAAGTTTTCTCTTTCACTAAGCAAATTGAAAGCACTATTGCGATTTCAAACAAACACATCAGCTCAACTGATAAAGTTTTAGTGATTGATGATTTCTTGGCAAATGGTCAAGCTGCTTTAGGTCTTGCAGACTTAATTCATCAAGCAAATGCTGAAGTTGTTGGTATTGGTATTGTGATTGAAAAATCTTTCCAACCAGGTCGTGATTTGCTTCTTGAAAAAGGTTACCGCGTAGAATCTTTAGCACGTGTTAAATCTTTAGTAAACGGTACTGTTGAATTTGTTCGCGATTAATTTTGTGAATATAAAAAAGCGCCTTTTTTAGGGCGCTTTTTTTATTGCTTCATTTTTTAATTTCTAATTAAGCGTTGATACAGGCTGATTAATATCGAGCTTGGTACCACCAAAATTTTTTTGAATATATTCTTCAACAAATGGTTGATGATATAGCGTATTTAATTTCTGTAAGTTTTTATCATCTTTACGGTCTTTTCTTACCACTAAAATATTAATATTTTCGACCACTTTGTTTTCAACGGTTTCATGTGAAAGAGAATCTTGAATCACATTTAAACCACTTTCTAAAGCATTTGTATTTCCAATTGCCACCACATCTACATCATCTAAAACACGTGGTCCTTGCGCCCCTTTCACTAACTTAATTGAAATCTGTTTCGGGTTTTTTTCAATATCATTTAAGCCACCCGATATTGGATTGAAATTCGCTTTCAATTGAATCACTTTTGCTTGTTCCAAAAGTTTCAGCGCACGAGATGTATTTGCCACATCATTTGGAATTGCAACTACAGCCTTTTGCGGTAAGTCATCTAAGCTTTTATAGCGTTTTGAATATAGCCCCATAGGTTCTAAATAAGTGGTTGCTATGGCTTCAAGTGGCTCGCCTTTCAATTTATTAAATGCTTTAAAATAAGCCCAAGACTGAAATGCATTCACATCAACTTCTTTGTCTATAACCGCCTGATTCAGTGCGACACCATCATTAATTTCTTTCACTTCAATGTCTAAGCCTAGCTGTTTAGCTTCTTTAGATTGCGCAATATATTTCCAAATTTGCGCATCTGAACCAATAGAACCTAAAACAATTTTATCGGTTTCAGTTTGTGCGACTGTTCTCTCTTCTTTTTGTGTAGAGCATGCGACCAATGAAACTGCAACAACTGCCGAAACAACCGTTTTTATTAAGTTTTTCATCTTATTACCTTATATTATTTTGTATTTCAGCATATTGCTTAGGATAAAATTTTTGCGTCACATCTAAATGTGAGCGTAAGCGACTTTTAATACTATTCTGACCTGCATTTTTAAGAATGACGTTCAACGGATCGCTCGTTGGACCTTTTGCCAACTTCTGTAACTCAGGCGCAAGTTCTAAAACAGGAATTTCTCCTGAAAATAAATTAGGCGAAATAAAATAAGCCACAGAATAACGATCTTGCTGTGTTGGTGAATGAACTTGGTGGACGTTAGCAACTAAATATCCGTTTGTTGCTAGCTCTAAAATTTCACCAATATTGATAATAAAAGCATCTTCCACGTAGGGGATATCAACCCAATCATCACCCTTTAACACTTGTAAACCGCCTGTTTGGTCTTGCAACAACAAGGTTAAAATATTGGAGTCTTTATGCGCACCAACACCTTGATGATAAGAATCATCAACTTTTGGATAATGAATTAACTTCAGCAATTCATTTGGAGAACCTGAAATTAGATGATCTAAAGCATCTTCTTTTTGCCCTAAAGCCAACATAAATGCATGAAGTAAGTCGATGGCGATTTGCCTTAAATCATTTAACCAAGCTGTCGTGATTTCTTGAAATTCAGACCATTCTTTCGGCCATTGATTGGGTCCTTGCATACGCGCCCATAATGGTGTTTCATCATTTACAGCTAAAGCGTCTAACTCAGGTCCAATATCAATCTGTTCACGAAAATCGGGAACATTTCTTGTATTTTCTGCATTTGGTTGGCTATATCCACGAAAGTGCGGTGAATTAATCATTGCCAATTCATCTTTTTTATTTTGATCTAAACTAAAAAATTGTTTAGAAATATTCTGAATCTCTTCAATTCTTTGCTTTGAAATACCATGCCCAACCAAATAGAAAAAACCAATTTCTTTGGCAATGGTTTGTAAATCTTTTAAAAATTGAGCCTGACTATCCTCTCGCTTAAACAACTCCAAATTCAATATCGGTAAAGAATCAATATCAAAGTCGGAGCTGTGTTTAGCCAAATTTAAATTACTCATGAACGTTTTACTTATCCAATTCCATCAACTGAAATAAAAATAGCGCGACAATCTACTTTCAAAAAAATCATAAAAAGATCATTCTTTATTCTATTTTATGCATTAGGATATTTTTTATATCTATTTTAATAAGTTAGATTAAAACCACGCACTTAATTGTTTTTATGAGATATTTTTCACTTAAACAGATATACGATTTTTTTTGGAAGATTGTGCATATAACTTATTTGGAAATAATCGGTTAAACTCAAATGAGAAAATAATGTGTTCTTATTAAAAACACACCGTTCAAGGAATAAAATCATGCAATGCCCAAAATGTGGATCTAGCGAAATTGAACAACGCAACCATGAGCAAAACTTACAAAAATTAGGTGGCGTATTACTCAGTGGTGCAGGAGCAACCGCAGGTACCGTAGGCGGAGCAGCATCTGGTGCATCTATTGGCGCTGCCATTGGAACGGTTGCAGGTCCTTTAGGTATTATTGTGGGTGGAACTGTTGGCACTTTTATTGGTGCAATTAGTGTGGGTGTAACAGGTGGGTTTCTAGGCCATCGTGTTGGTAAAAAAGCAGGTGTAATTGTAGATCAAAACATTTTCTTAGATTACCAATGCAGCAAATGTGGCAAACGCTTTAAGGCAGAAAAAAAGGAGAATTAATATTCTCCTTTTCATTTTATTATTTCAATAACTTCAACGCTGTTTCTGCAAGTCTTCTGCCCTGCTCTTCACATAAGCATTTTTCATCTTGGCTTAAGCTTTGATCATGTCGAGCACCACTAACATGCGTTGCACCATAAGGTGTTCCACCTGTTTTTGTATTCGATAACGCGGGCTTTTCATTGGTTAAACCCAAAATAATCATACCGTGATGAAACAATGGTGGAAGCATTGTTAATAAGGTGCTTTCCTGCCCGCCATGCATAGAACCCGAAGCCGTAAACACGCTTGCAGGCTTATTATGCAATGCACCGTTTAACCATAAACTTGTGGTTTGATCTAAAAAGTATTTCAGTTCCGATGCCATATTACCAAAACGCGTTGGCGAACCTAAAGCTAGACCAGAACAGTTTGCTAAATCATCTAAGCTACAATAAATATCGCCATCACTTGGAATACTTGGCTCTGCTTCTTTTACCACAGTCGATAAATTTGGAACTGTACGAATTTTTACAGCCATTCCAGTAGATTCAACACCATTTGCAATTAAATGTGCCATCTCTTTTGTTGAGCCATATTTACTGTAATATAGAACTAAAATATAAGGTTGCATATTTTTAACAAACAGAACAAAAAAGAAAACTATACGGTATTTTTATCTTTTTTTGGGTAAGCTTATTAAAGAAAGTTGAGAAATATCACTAAAAACAATTGAGATTACTAAAGCATGATCATTGAGTATTTTAAAAAACTACCTTTTTATGAAAAGACATGGTTTCAGTTTATTCTATTTGTTTTACGTCGCTTTGAAGCAGATCGTTGCCGTGAACAAGCAGGCTCTTTAACCTATACAACACTGTTTGCGGTTGTACCAATGCTCACCGTTTTTCTTGTGATTATTTCTTCAATTAAAGCACTAGAACCTGCCAGACAACAATTACAACAGCTTATCTATAGTAACTTCTTACCCAACACTACCATTGCTTTTGATAAAGCACTCAGTGCATTTACTGAAAAATCGAGTAATTTAACCGTCATTGGCGTGCTCTTTTTATTCTTCACCACAGTCATGATGCTTACAAGCATTGAAACGGTGTTTAATCGTATTTGGCGGGTAAAAGAAACCCGTGGCGGCATTTTAGGTTTTATGCGTTATTGGACCATTATTTCTTTGGGACCAATTTTACTTGGAAGTGCTTTTGTTATTTCATCAACACTCGCTTCAATGAATGTATTAAGTAATAACTTTGCTGGTTATGAACTAGATGGTGCACTTATTTTATGGGTGATTTCGTTTTCTTTATCTATTCTTGGTTTTTTTATTCTGAACTGGACTATTCCAAACAGAAATGTCCCGATTAAAGCTGCATTTATTGCAGGCTTATTCAGTGCAATTGTATTTGAATTACTGAAAAATTTATTCGGCTACACCATGTCGAATTTTACCAGTTATCAAATTGTTTACGGCGCTTTTGCTGCTGTCCCTATTTTCCTGTTATGGATTTTCCTCTCTTGGAATATTGTTTTACTTGGTGTTGAAATTAGCTATGCACTGACTGCATTCAACTCAGGAAAAGATCAAAAATATCATCCATTACTTATGCTTTTAGACTTACTTGAGCTGTTTTATAAAAAACAAAAAATCGGAAAATCTGTCAGTGAACATGAAGCATTAGAAGTTTTAGGACGTGATGAAATTGGACGATTACCTTCGTATATTTTAATGCTAGAAAAACAAGATTTAATTAAACGCACAGATGACGATAAATTTGTACTTGTTCGAAACCTATCACAAGTCGATTTTTGGAGTTTTTATAGCAATCTCCCCTATTCACTCCCACATAAACACGATATTGGAGATGACTTTAAAGCAAATGAGTGGATGGAAAAAATAGGACCTGCTCTTATTGAGGCCGATGATTACTTATCTGCAAAACTTTCAATTCCACTTTCAAAAATATTTGAAGCAAAGTAAAAGTTAATCTTTTCACAGACATTAAAAAGCCCTCTTAATTGAGGGCTTTTTATCATGCATTTGCTTAATTTTTAAATTCATTTTGAATATTTGCAAAAGTACATTTCCAGCAAATTAATGCCCCAACTGTTACCAATGCCGTGCCAATCCAAAAAGCAAAAGAAGGAATCACACCTAAAATAAGCATAGACATCATAGATGATAAAATTGGCATGAAATACGTTGCCAAAATTAAAACTTGGATATTTCCAAATTGTAAACTTTGATTCCAATTGCTATATGCAATACCAATTAAGCTTCCAACAACTGCTATTGCCAACCATAAATTCAAGCTTGGCATAATGAATTGCTCATTTAATGCAAAATGTAAAACCCATAAAGCAACAGCAGTAAGCACAAAAAATAACGGTACTGCATTACAACCTTGCGCATATTTTTTCGTTAAAACACTATAACAAGGCCATAAAAGTGCGCCCAAAAATGCAAATAAATATGCTTTTGGATTTTGTGCTAATACATGAATAAACTGAGCTACATCTAATATTCTTGGATTCACGACAAGTAATAAACCAATCACAGCCAAAATAAATCCAACAAAAACAAAATTATTAAAATTTAATTGCTTTGCAAACATTGAAAATAAAATGGTAATAGGTGGCCATAAATAGTTAATCATGGCAATAATTAAGACTTGTTCATGGTTATGTGATAGCGCAATAGAAATTAAGAATAAAATTTCATAGCTCACAAATAAAATACCGCAACCGTACAAATAGGCTTTGGGCATTTCTTTAAGTGAAGGCATGCTTCCAAATATTAAAATGCACAAAGCACTAAAACTGTAAATCATGGCTATACCTGAAACAGGCGTAACTTGTTCAGTAATCAGTTTTACAACTGCTACTAAACTTGCCCAAATTAAAATTGAACTAAAGCCAAGCCACGTATATTTATTTACAGTATTCATTTTAAAATTTATCTAAGAGATTTAGGAAAAGCTAAACTGCGTTTAATCCATTGATGCAAAGTCACAATAAATACTCCTGCCATAACTAGCAAAGTACCTAAAATAAAGTTGGTTTCAATATTTTCATTTAAAAATGCAACGCCAAAGACCATACCAAAAATTGGCGTTAAAAAGGAGAAAACCCCCAAACCATTGGCTAAATATTTTCTAAGCAACCAAAACCAAAGCAATAAACTAAAGAAAGACATCACAAACACATGAAATGCCAAGCTACTTATAGCAAGTACAGTCCAATGAATTACCGTTTGTCCTGTAAAATAAGCGACAGGCAATAAAAAAAGACACCCTCCCACCAATTGATAGAAAAGCGTTTGTGTAGGATGTGCATCACCTAGTTTTGTTAAGCGTAAAGAAATTGTTGTCAATGCCCACATAATACCTGCACATAACGCTAAAGCATCACCAAACAAAACTTGCTGTAAATTGATACCTACTTTTTGTTCACGCCCAATAAAGGACAAAACAATACCTGAAAATGCAATGAAAATACCGCCCCATTGAATTGTAGATAACCGCTCTGATGGCAATTTCCAATGCAAACCTAAAGCTACAAAAATTGGAGCCGTATACAGCAATACCACTGTATGAGATGCCGATGTAAAGCGTAAAGCTTCAGCCACAAAAATAAACTCAGCAGAAAATAAAAATGCGAGCCAAATACCTGGCAAGACATACTCTTTGGTATATAAATGCGTTCCTTTCGGTAATTGAATAAGTGGATACACTAAAATTGCAGCTAAACCCGATCGAATGGCAATTTGCATAATCGGTGATATATCAGGCGCTGCCAATTTCAGCACCACCTGCTGTATTCCCCAAACAATACACAATATAACCATTAAGCCAGATGCTTGTGCATCTAGCGACTTACGCAATTCCACGATGCTTACTCAATTACAACAAAGAAACACACTATAAAACTGTCGTAAATTAAATATATAATCTTATTCAGACAAATAATCATCTTATTCAGGCAATTTTCACATGGGCAAAAATCGCAACGATGATATAAGCACCTTCAAACAGCTCAAAACCAATGATGAGATTATTGCCCCTCTCTGGATTCATTTTAGAGAAGACCCTGCTCAGTCGGTTTATCCTGTGCATGGACATGCTTGGGGTGAGTTTGTGTATTCATTTAATGGCGTTCTAGAAGTGAATATCGCCAATAATGATTACATCACCCCACCACCTTATGGTATTTGGCTTCCGCCCAACTTAAAACACAGTGGTTTGAATAGAACACAAGTCTCTCATGGCACTTTATATGTCCATGAAAACCTCTGCGCACACTTACCTAAACATGCAGGCATTATGCTCACCACGCCGCTTGTGAGTGCGTTATTACATCAATTACGTGATTATCCTAAAGATCTGAATGATCCTGCACATATGCGCTTACTTTATGTTTTGCTTGATCAATTAAAGGATGCAGAAATAATTCGCACTTATTTACCACATTCAAATCATTCAGGGCTTAAACAAATTTTAGATTACTTACATCAAAACCCATCAGATCATAGTTCTTTAGAAGAACTTGCAAAAATGAGTAATATGACCGAACGTACTCTTGCTCGTTATAGTCAAAAAGAACTTGGTATGTCGTTAAATGAATGGCGACAAAGGCTGAAAGTAATGAAAGCCATGTCGATGCTGAATGAAGGTAAAAAAGTGGAAAGTATTGCGCTCGATTTAGGCTATTCCAACGCGACAGCTTTTATTAATATGTTTAAACGATGGATGAACCTGACGCCCGATCAATTTCGTAAGCGTTAACTTTAAATTTGAGCACAAAAAAGCGACCCACTTGGATCGCTTTTAGAAAAAATTTCTAAATATTAGTTTTCATTTACAAAGGCAATATCACTGAGTCCGGCTTCACTCGCACGTGACATCACTTGTGCAACAGTATCGTATTTAGATTCTTTATCTGCACGCAGTTGTACAGTTGGTTTTTGCTCTTGCTGACCAGCTTCATTAAAACGAGTTTCTAACTCATCCAAAGTGATCATTTTATCATCCCAAGCCACATCACCATTTACATTAATACTTACCGTAATTGCTTTTGGTGGTTGATCTTGAATTTCAGCAGATGTTTGCGGCAAAGTTAATGGAATCGATGGGTTGGCAACGGTCGCAGTCACCAAGAAGATGATCATCAATACCAACATAATGTCGATAAGTGGAATGAGGTTCATCTCATTCATGCCACTATCGTTGTCTTCACCCAATTGAAAAGCCATTAAACTTGACCTCCAACTAAACCTTTTCCTGTTTCTTGTACTTCAACTTTTTGAGCTGATGAATCTTGTTGCAACATGGTGTCAATTAATAAGCTATGTGCATGATCTTGCAATTCATTGCTTAATGTTTTGTTGAAACGTGTGCAAATGTTATATGCAATAACCGCAGGAATTGCGACCGCTAAACCAAAGCCAGTCATAATAAGTGCTTCACCTACAGGTGTTGCAACTTGAGCCAAACCTGCTTGACCACTTTTACCAACAGCAACTAAAGCATGGAAAATACCCCAAACTGTACCAAATAAACCAACAAATGGTGCAAGTGAAGCAATTGTTCCAAGTACTGCAACGCCTTTTTCAGCAGAAGATTTTTCAACAGAAATTTGACGAAGAAGTGCTTGCTCTGCAACCGCTTTACGTTGTTCAAACGATAACGGTGAAAGCTTATTTTTCAATGCATTAATAGCTTTAGAAAGTTGAGCATAAGCAATTTGTTTCAGTTGGCGCGTTCCTATTAAACGTAAAATAAGGACGGTCCATGTCGTAATCGACATCACCAATAATACAAAATACAGCGTTTTGCTGACTGCATCTGCATGTTGCCAATAAACTGAAAAGTTCATACTCGAACTCCTGATAAATGTTAGCCGTTAGAATTCAATGTAAGTTCAAATGGTTGATCCGCTTTAAACGGATATGAAATACCATTTTCCTTATAAGGTTTGAATTTTGCACTTTTTACAGCGCGTACAATCTTTTGATCAAGGGCATCTATACCACTTGATTTAATTACTCTTACATTGGTGATGCTACCCTTCGCATCTGCTTCAATAGAAACAACAATAATGCGATTAGAGCCTTGTAAATCTTTGTTTGTATAAACTGGTTTTGGTGAACGTGACCAAGAAATTTGACCGATGTTTAGCTTTTTCGGAGTATTCATTTCTTGTTGACGACGTTGATTTTCACGTTGTTCATTTGCAAGGCGTTCAGCTTGTTCACGTTGCTGTTGATCACGCTGTTGTTGCTCTAAACGCTTTTGTTGTTCTTGCTGTTCTTGTTGCTGCTTTAATTTGTCTAAACGCTCTTGATCAACTTTCTTTTTATCTACAACTTCTTCTTTAGGTTGAACCTTTTTCTCAGTTACTTTTTGCTTTTGAGTAATAATTTTAGGTTGTACAACAGGCTCAACAACAACTTTGGGTTCTGGTTTTGGCGGTTGAACAACTGGTTTTACGGGTTCAACCACCGGTTCATCTGCAATTGTTACGAAACGAACACTCATTGGTTTGGTTTCGTTTGGCTTGATTTCTAAAGTCTTGATATGACTCAAAGCCCACATAATACTCAAATGTCCGACAATTACTGCAGTTAAAGCAATAATGACTTTCTTTTTCATCGGATTATGTTCAGGCATTATAGGTGCGGCAGATTGAGTCATTAAATTCTGTTACCTTCAAAAGAAAATTGCAGTTTCAAAGCAGCAATTAAACTTATCGGTTTGTACAATTAAAGTGGCACAATGATAAATGAGAAGTGTTTTCATTTGCAACATTTAATTTGTCTATTTTTATTACTTTTTTATTGATTTATATTACTTGTGATTCATATCTTCAATAAAAAAAGGCATACTTTTAGTATGCCTTTTTATCTGTATCAAATAAAGACTTATTGGAATACAACAGTCTTATTACCATCTACAATAATTCGATCTTCTAAATGCCATTTAACCGCACGTGCCAACACATTACGCTCTACATCTTGACCTAAGTCACGAAGTTGATCCACGGTAAAGTCATGGCTTACACGTTCAACATCTTGCTCAATAATAGGACCTTGATCTAGGTCTGCTGTTACATAATGAGCTGTTGCACCAATAAGCTTCACACCCTTTTCATGCGCTTGTTTATAAGGATTTGCACCTACAAAAGCAGGCAAGAATGAATGATGGATATTGATCACTTTCATTTCCCATTTTTTTACAAATTCTTCATCTAGAATTTGCATATAACGTGCAAGCACAAGCAAGTCATTACCTTGCATCAACTCATCAATTTGTGCATAAGCTTCACGTTTATTTTCTTTATTTACAGGTACAACTTCAAATGGAATACCAAAGTTTTCTACAGACTCACGTAATGTGTCGTGGTTAGAAACAACTTTCGTAATTTCACATGGTAAACCACCACGCGCATGACGCCATAAAAGCTCAAGCAATGCATGGTCTACTTTTGAAACCAAGATACCTACTTTTTTAACATCGCTCACTAAAGCCAAACGCCATTGCATTTCATAACGTTCAGCAACATTCGATGCAAAAGTTTGGGTTAGGTTTTCTTTACGGCTTTGTAAGTTATCTAGCTCAAACTCAACACGCATAAAGTAACGCCCGCCCTGAGCCGCTGTAGCGTATTGATCAAGAGCTGTAATATTCGCTCCTTGATGATACAAAAAGCTAGAAACAGCTTGCACAATACCTGGTTTATCTTCACAGGTAATTAACAAACGTGCAGTGTTGGCAGTCGTCATATTCATGTTGTTTTATATCGCTAATCAGTAAATTAAAATAAGCCGAGTATTCTAACGCTTTTCTATTGCAGACAAAATAGAATTATTCACTATCTATTTTTTTTGCAGATGAAAGACTTTCGAATAATTCAGATGAACCAAAAGATTCCAATAATCCTTCATACGTATTTCTGCTTTCACCACGCAAATAAGCACCTTCTAAGAAGACCATTTGACGTAAAGCTTGCCATACCCACTTTTCTTCCAATGTATTTGAATCTTTAATATGACCCGACATATAAAGGAAGTTTGTCCAGTTGGTCAAAACAATCCATAAATTAATGGTTAATGCTTCAATTTCTGAATCCGTCATTTCCATCAAGCCAGCTTTCACAAAAGCCTTATAGACCTTCTGCCCTTGCTGCATCACTTGACCTGCAAAACGTGGATACATTTTTCTGAAGTCTTCGTTATTCTCAACCAAATGATAAACGTCACGATGCAAGAAACGATATGCCCATAATTGGCTACTTAATACTTGGAAATAACGAATTTTATCATTTGCATCTAAAACTCGATCATCTGGTAATGCCAACATTTCAAGCGTTTCAGATTGATACTGCTCCATTAACTCTTTAATGATTTCACTTTTATTTCGGAAATGATAATACAAGTTACCAGGGCTCATATTTAGCTCAGCGGCAATATGATTCGTTGTTACTGAACGCTCACCGCGCTCATTAAACAATTGCAAACTTAGCTGTAAAATACGCTCTTTGGTTTTGACCGTTTTTGACTGAGACATCCTGACATAACCATCTGTATATAATGTTAACAAACTAACATGAAGTATCTTGACTATTTAGAGTAAATACTCTAAAAACTAACTTATTCGCTTTTATTAAATGTAATTTGCCATGAACAGTCAAACAAAAAATACAACGATGACCGCGCATTCGTTTGACGAACAGCGTTTAAATGAACTTCTTTCATTACAAAAATTCGCTTATCAGCGTTATCCTGTGCCTACAGCGAAAGAACGTATTGACCGACTTGCTCGATTAAAACGTGTCTTAGTTAAATATCAAGATCAATTTGCTGAAGCAATTAATCAAGATTATGGAAACCGCTCAGTAAGCGAAACAAAAATTGGCGAACTCCTAACTTGCTTAGAGCATATCAAATATTACAGTAAAAACCTAAAAGCTTGGATGAAACCCTCTAAACGTCATGTTGGAATCATCCATCAACCTGCAAAAGCTTGGGTTGAATATCAACCTTTAGGTGTTATTGGCATTATTGCACCATGGAATTACCCTTTATTACTTTCCGTTGGCCCACTTATTTGTGCGCTTGCAGCAGGTAATCACGCCATGATTAAAATTTCGAGTGCATCTGCAAATTTTGGTCGTGTTTTAGAAACAGCAATTGCAGAAGCTTTTCCACAAGAACTTGTGGCTGTAGTAAATGGTGGCGGTGTTATTTCTGACTTATTTTGTCATTTAGCATTCGATAAAATTATTTTTACTGGCTCAACCAATGTCGGTAAAACAATTATGGCAGCAGCAGCAGAAAACTTAGTTCCTGTTATTTTAGAACTTGGTGGTAAATCGCCTGTACTTGTACATTCATCAAGTGATATGGCCGATGTTGCACAGCGAATTGCCGTAGGAAAATTATGGAATGCAGGACAAACCTGTGTTGCACCTGACTTTATGTTTCTCCCTAAAGGAAAAACATCTGAATTCATCGAATATTTCAAGACATATGTGCTCGAAATGTATCCAAGCATTTTAAATAATCCAGATTACACATCTATCGTAAATGACAAACAATATAATCGTTTGCAGGGTTATTTAGAAAATGCACGAGAACTTGGTGCAAAAATAATTGAAATAAATCCACAAAGCGAAAATGCCAGTTTAAATCGTAAAATTGTGCCAACAATCTTGACTGGCGTGACTTCCGACATGGAAATCATGAAGAATGAAATCTTCGGACCCATCCTTCCTATTATGGAATATGATCAAATAGATGATGTAATTGAGTTTATTAATAGCCGTCCGCGTCCACTTGCATTATACTATTTCGACTTTGATCAGGCGCGTGCAGATTATGTTGCACAGCGCACACATTCAGGTCACTTTGGATTGAACACTGTTTTAACCCATGTTGCACAAGACGATTTACCTTTTGGTGGCGTTGGTGCTTCAGGTATGGGAAAATATCACGGTCCAGAAGGTTTTTTCAGTTTGTCACATGAACGGTCTATGATGTCTAATCCCAAGTTGTATAGCTTGAAATTCATTCTCCCTCCGTTCGATAAGCCGATTCATCGACTAATTTCGAAGACTCTACTTCGATAACTGATCAAGGCATGAGCTATCGCACATGCGTAGGTCGTGTTTTTCATAAATTCGCTTGTCTTTTAAGCGTATTTTTGGTATAAAACGCCCCTTGAATGATTTCATCCGTTTACTTTTAATGACTAGCAGCACAATCGGTGCTGTCTAGCAATGGAGTTCACCATGTCTAAGGTTTGCCAAGTTACCGGCAAGCGTCCAGTCGTTGGAAACAATGTCTCGCACGCCAATAACAAAACCAAACGCCGGTTCGAGCCGAACCTGCATCACCACCGTTTCTGGTTAGAAACCGAAAAACGTTTCGTACGTCTTCGTCTAACTACTAAGGGTATGCGTATTATCGACAAATTGGGTATCGAAAAGGTTGTTGCTGACCTTCGTGCTCAAGGTCAAAAGATCTAAGGAGTCTGTACAATGCGTGATAAAATTCGTCTAGTTTCTTCAGCTGGTACAGGTTATTTCTATACCACTACTAAGAACAAACGTACTATGCCGGAAAAAATGGAAATCAAAAAATTTGATCCAAAAATCCGTCAACACGTAATCTTCAAAGAAGCTAAAATTAAATAATTTTAGTTTTTTAAGAAAAACGACCCGCAAAGGTCGTTTTTTTTTGCCTTTTTTTTATTCGGCTTGTTACACTTTATAAATGATTTTTTTGGCATTCTTTGTGCTTATTTATCTTAAACCTTAACTTTGACTTAAGGAGTTTTTAGTGCCACATGATGTAGAGCTCATAATATTACTTGCCGTTGGCTTTGGGGTTGCCCTTATTTTTGGCTATATAGCCGCCCGATTACGTTTACCACCTCTTATTGGCTATCTTATTGCCGGTATTATTATTAGCCCTAATACACCCGGGGTTGTTGGTGACCTACATCTTGCAAATCAGCTTGCCGAACTTGGGGTAATGTTCCTTATGTTTGGTGTTGGTATGCACTTCTCATTAAAAGATTTAGTACAAGTACGTCGTATTGCCATACCTGGTGCTATTTTACAAATTACAGTTGCAACCTTACTTGGTATGGGTATTTCCATGCTTTGGGGATGGAGTTTCGGCTCTGCATTGGTCTTTGGTTTAAGTCTTTCTTGCGCAAGTACCGTTGTTTTACTCAAAGCTTTAGGCGACAGAGGTTTAATAAACTCTGTTAACGGAAAAATTGCAGTCGGTTGGTTATTGGTCGAAGACCTTGTTATGGTTTTAGTCTTAGTACTTTTACCCGCAACAGCCGTTTTACTTGGCGGACAAGCATTATCAGCAGATGCTGCAAATGAAAATATTTGGCTAACATTAGGCATTACCTTACTTAAAGTTGTTGGCTTCATTGCATTCATGCTCATTATTGGTAAACGACTTGTTCCAATGATTATGCAAGTGGTCGCACGTTTAGGTTCTCGTGAATTATTCACTCTGACCGTTGTTGCTGCGGCAGTTTCCATCGCCTTTGGTGCATACAAAGTCTTTGGCGTTTCTATGGCTTTAGGTGCGTTCTTTGCGGGGATGGTGGTTAAAGAGTCGGACTTTAGTCAACGTGCAGAAGCAGAAACACTTCCACTTCGTGAAATTTTCTCTATTTTATTTTTCGTTTCTGTCGGAATGTTATTCGACCCACGAATTTTAATTGAACAACCCCTTCATGTCCTTGGCGTTGTTGCCATCATTATGATTGGTAAAACAATTGCAGCCATGGCATTGGTGCTTTTCTTTAGATATCCAATTAATACAGCACTTACAGTTGGGGCAAGTTTAGCCCAAATTGGTGAGTTTTCCTTTATTTTGGCAACACTTGGGGTCTCTCTACAATTATTATCACTTGAGGGTCAAAATTTAATTTTGGCAGGTGCTTTAATTTCCATCACCTTAAACTCATTTGTTTTCTCTGCAGTAGAACCAATACAAAACTGGATACGTAATCGCTCACAATTGGCGCGTTTACTTGAGCGCAGTGGTGACCCATTAGCCATGCTACCAGATGCCGTTTCACAAGATTACCTGCGTGATCAGGTCGTTATTGTTGGACATGGTGAGGTTGGTCGTCGTATTACCAAAACTTTAATGGAACGAGATATTAAAGTTGTGATTGCAGAAGAAAATCGTGAAATTGTAGAAAATTTGCGTGAAAAAGATATCGCTGCGGTTTGTGGTCTTGCAACCGAGCCAAGTGTACTCATTCAAGCGCATATCCAACATGCACGTCTTTTAGTCCTTTCCCCTATGGATATTTTAGATATTCATAAAATTGTCGATATTGCAAAAACACTGAATCCGCAAATTCAAGTTTTAGTATGTGCGGAAAGTAAAGCCGAAGCTGAAGTGATTCGTAAAGATAATATTGGTGAAGTTTATTTTGCAAAAGAAGAAATGGCGAAAAACATGACCAATCATATTCTCCATCAAATTGACATTGCACATCATCAATCTTCATCGCATTAAAAATATTTAAATCAAAATTAAAAAAGCGCACTCAATGGTGCGCTTTTTTAGCAAAAAATTTAGCTCATAAATTTTGGTTTTTCATCTACAACAACTGCTTCAAATTCAGCGACTTCCTTTTCCATAAGTGCAAATAAAGCAGCCTGAATCATTTGCTGTGCAACCACGGGCATTTTTTCACCCAATAATGCACGAACTTCATCATTAAACTGAATTTTCACCAAAGGATCTTCAGAACCTGCATTACGCAATGCCAATTCACCATCTTCAAGTTGAACGAGTTCTAAGATCGCTTCTTGACTGCCAAATAACTCTTTCAATTGCTCTATCGACATATATCCTCCATGTTCAACATGGTAGCAAATGTATTTTCATTCGTTGAATGTTTAATATTAGGTCATAACTTTAGAATTCAAGAGCCATTCATCTGATTATTAAAATTCGACCATCTCGTTACGAAAACCATCAATCAGTTGCGTAATATCTCGATGCCATTCTCTTAAAATTTTTGTGTCCGGCAACCAAGCTTGTGAAGTTTGCGTCACTTTTATAATTAAATTAGATGATGTTTCTTGCTCTGGTTCTGGTGCACTTGGCTCTGGCGTGTACTGACATAAACGATAAGCACGTTTTAACTCTGCAATAAAACCATCTTTCGCAAGCTTTTGTAAAATGCTAATTTCAGGCGAAACCTGCCCTTTTGCTGTCATATGTTCTTCAATAGACTTTAATGTTGGATTTGCATCACTTAATCTGTAGTAACGAACCAATTCCTGTAAAAAAGCTAAAACAGCACCATGCAAATGAAAGACCGCAGCTTCACGATATGCTTGCACTTGTTGAATATGTTCAGTTTGCTCTGCTTGTTGACACGAAAGACGTGCAAAATATAATTTTTGATTTGTGCGATCTGCGTGAAAGCGAGCAACTCGTGACATGAAGATGATTCCTAATATTTGGCGTTTTTGTCATCATCTAGATTAAACGTAATTATTGATAATTCACAATAAAATTTATGCATGATCTATTTCAATTTAATCAATGCATAAAAAAGGAGCTTTATTTGCTCCCTTTTTATATCACTTTTATTCAGCAGCTTTTGGCTGTTCTTCCGCTTTAGGCTTATCTTCAGCCAATTTCACACGAATACCATGTCCGTGTAAGCGTAAAGTGTTTAATCCTTTTACTGCTTTAATTGCTTCACGCGCATGTGGCATTTCAACAAAAGCAAAACCTTTCGATTTTCCTGTTTCTGCATCTAGAACCAATGTACAAGATCCAACAGTACCAAAGCCTTGGAACAATTTTAAAAGTTCTGGTTCTGTTACAGTGCGTTCTAAGTTACGAACTAAAATTTTCATCTTACAACCTTAAAATAGGCAAAAATCACCAAAAAGCACTCGCCTACTCTACTTTTTGTACAAAACATCTCGCTATAGTTTAATCGAGATCGATACCAAAATCTAAATTAATCGACTGACGCTCAATTAATGCCGTTTTCACAGTTTGTTGCCGTGGTTTATGATGCGTTTCCATAGTGCATAAATTTCGAGTTAAATCATTTAAGAAATAACTTTCAACTTTACGACCTTGTTCATCAATAATATCTTTTGCCCATAAGTTTAAATTTTGCTTGGTTAAAATCAATTCATTTTGTGCTCGAGTTAAAGCCACGTAAAGAACACGACGCTCTTCTTCAACATCATCAAAATTACCTTGGGCACGTGCATTTGGATATTGCCCTGCAGTTACATTCGCAACATAACAAACTTTTTGTTCTGTGCCTTTTGCAGAGTGAATAGTAATTAAAGTCACGGCATCCGTTTCAGACTGGCGTTCAATTTCTGAAATTGAAACAGGATCGAGCACATAAGCTTCTAAAAATTCACTCAATTGATCATGCTTAGATGCCAATTGTTTGACGAGTTCAAAATCACCTTGGCGACGATTCCAATCTTTCTTATAGTTTTCGGCTAATTGATCTTCAAGCGCTTGAACACCTAAACTCACACATTCTTTCACTTCACCACGAAGCACATTCATTTGCTTCATCATGAGTAACATTTTTTCTGGAATACGCCCAAAACCTTCTAATTTTTCAACAAGCTTATCAAACTCAGGTTCTATAAGTAATTGCTGTACCAAACGGCTTGCGCCTACATCACCCACGCCATTCCATAAGGTCAAAAAACGCATCCACGCAATATCATCTAATGGATTGGCAATCACACGTAATAAGCTCACCAAATCTTTCACGTGCGCTGTTTCAAGAAGCTTCATACCACCAATAAATCGATAAGGTACATTTGAAGCAATACAAGCCGCCTCAATATGACGAGCCGCAAAACTTGAACGCACCAAAACCATGTGATCTTTCCACGGTTTTCCTTCTAAGAAATGACGTTCTTTAATATCAACCGCAATCCATTTGGCTTCATCAAATTCATTTGGGAAAACATGCAATCTTGGCTTAACACCTTCACCTCGATGTGCCTCCAAATGCTTATCGTATTTAATTTCACTCTGATCTAATAACCAATTCGATAAATCTAAAATTTCTTGCGTTGAACGATAATTTTTTTCTAATTTATGGATTTTTGCATCGGGTACTCGATCTTTAAAATGATGAATATTTTCAAAATCTGCACCACGGAAACCGTAAATGGATTGTGCATCATCACCCACACAAAAGAGGCTTACTTTTTCTTTTAAAGGCTCTAACAAAGCCCATTGCAAAGGATTGGTATCTTGCATTTCATCGACCAACATATGGCGACAAATTGAAGAAACATAATCGACTAAACCATCCGATTCATCTAAAGCTTTAGCTACAATTGCTAAAATATCATCATAATCAAGAAAACTACGCGCACGTTTTCGTGTTTCGTATTCTTTCATAATTTCAGCAATTTGGTCTTTAAAAACAATATGTTCAGGATGTTGTTTTTCTAAGGCAATGCTAAGTTTCTGACGTGTATTTCGTGCAAACGAATATAAGTCGCAGAGTTCTTGTGGTTTAGGCAATTGATTTGGGTTTTTCTTATCATCTTTTCCGCGAATAAGGCGGAACATCATCAATTGATCATCACGATCGATAATTGAAAATTGTTCTAAGCCAAATGCTTTTGGAATACGGCGTAAAAGATACATACAAAAAGTATGGAAGGTAGATGCACGTAAACCTTTGGCTTGATCACCAAGTGCCAATTCTACACGTGCAACAATTTCACTTGCCGAACGACGCGTAAAAGTCAAAATTTGAATTTGATTTGCAGGAACACCTTGATCAATTAAATATGCAGCACGCGCTACGATGGTTTTGGTTTTACCACAGCCTGCACCTGCCAAAACTAGACTATGCTTTGACTCTGTTGTCGCAGCTTGTTTTTGTTGTGGATTTAATTCATCAATTAGGCTGGCTAAACTCATGGTGTCTCATCGTGCTTGGTGAAGCTGTAGTTTAGCAGATTTGATTTAATAACTTACGCGCATCGAAATAAACTAATCATTCCCACTTACTAGTTTCAATATATCAACTGTTTTTTGAGTTAATTCTGGTAAATATTGATAAGCAGTAGCACCTATAGTCAAATAAGATGATATTTCAGAAACAGTATTTTTTAGCTTTGATCTTTTGAAGAATTCATTCTGCACTTCTGGATTCAATAGAATCTCAGCATAAATATTTTTCAGTGCCCCTTGAATAATATCTCCAACTTGAGAGTACTTTTTCAAAGCCCAAATCAACTTATCTAATTCAATTACTAGTATTCTCTTTAAATCCAAACTAATCTTATTATCTCTAATAATTTCAGCTCTTTGTTCTTCTAATGCTGTTATCAAATGGCTAACCTTTTCTTCATCTAAAGAAGATTTGACTTCAAACCCATGTTGCCATGTTCTTGCTGTCATCCTTAAATACTCTAAAGTTTGATTCGAAATTTGTGATAAATTCCTCTTAAATACACCATTAAAATGCAAAGCTTCTAGAACTTGTTCAATCCATGTTGAATCATAAATTTCATGATCATTTATTTCTGCTTCAATTTTTAACGATTCAAATAAAGTAAGTGAAATACTTTCCAAAATATTTAAGTGTTGACGCACAATTAAATGATTATTAGTATTCAAATATTTCTTCCAGCCCGTACTCGCTGATGCATGTTCACCTAACTGAGTTGATAATAGTTTTACTTCTTTCAATTCATTAAATAAATATAAAATTTGATTCATACTACTTAAATACCACTCTAAACGTCCCTCTAATTATAACAATTTTCCTTTATAAAAAGACTATCTCAGACTAAGAAACTCCACTATGCTCTTACAAACTTTTTCTAAATTCTTCTCTGCATTTTTCAAAGCAACATCCAAATTACAATTGAGTTCATTAATCGAAATAATTTGAGTAAAACCCTCATCAAATAAAGGCTCAACATCATCTCCAACTCGTCCTGCAAAAGCAATTAACGGCTTATTCAATCCCTTCGCTACTTGCGCCACAGCCCAAGGCGTTTTCCCAAACTTGGTCTGAAAATCGATACTTCCCTCACCTGTAAACACATAATCCGCTTCAGCAATCTTTTCAGCCAAACCTGTTTGCTCTATGACTAAACTCGCACCCGATTGAATTTTTGCATTGGCAAAAGCCATTAAGCCAAAACCCAAACCACCTGCAGCTCCTGCACCCGCAACATTTCGAACATCAACACTTAAAACAGATTCAACAATATTGGAAAAGTGAAGAAGATTTGCATCAAGTTGTTTGACCATTTCAGGCGTAGCACCCTTTTGTGGAGCAAAAACATAAGATGCACCATTTTCACCACACAAAGGATTATTCACATCTGAAGCAATTAAAATATCAACGTCTTTTAAGCGAACATCAAGTTGAGTTAAATCAATTTTCGATATTTGATTTAAAACACCACCACACATCTGAACTTCATTTCCAAAATCATCTAAAAAACGAACACCCAAAGCTTGTGCCATACCACTTCCAGCATCATTGGTCACACTACCACCTAAACCAATAATGATTTTTTTCACACCTAAATCTAAAGCATGGCGAATCATTTGTCCTGTGCCGAAAGTACTGGTAAATAATGGATTACGCTGTGATTTTTCAAGTAAATCTATACCATTGGCTTTTGACATCTCCATAATGGCGGTTTGACCATTATCCACAAGCCCAAAATAGGTTTGAATCGTTTGATGTGGCAATGGCCCTTGAACTGAACAATGAAATTTTTCTCCACTTAACGCATGTATAAGTGCATCAGCCGTTCCCTCGCCACCATCTGCCATAGGAACATGAATACACTGTGCTTGCGGAAATACCTGCTGAATACCTCGTTGCATTGCCATACACGCCTGTTCGGCTGTCATGCTTTCTTTAAATGAATCTGGTGCAAGAACAAATGTTTTTATTGTAGGCATGTGCTAAAGAACTTTAGGATGTAAGGTTGATGCTTCATACTATATGTAAATACAGCAATATGATAAATAACCATGAAGCGAATTAATTTAGGACAATCTGCCCCTGAACTTTATCAAAAAGTAATTGAGCTCGATCAAATCGCAATGCAAAAGCTTGATGAGTCAGGAATAACCCATGGTTTTGCTCACTTACTTAAACTTCGTGCATCACAAATGAATCAATGTGCTTTTTGCATTCGTTTACATACGCAAGATGCATTAAAAGCAGGTGAAAGTATTGATCGTATAACTTTGCTAAATGCATGGTCTGAAACTGAATATTTTAATGAACAAGAACGTGCAGCATTAAGCTTGATCGAAGCCATTACCTTAGTGTCGGATGGGCAAGTGGATGATGCTATTTATGAAGATGCCTTACCCTTTTTAACCGATGCACAAATCAGTGCTGTTGAATGGTTAGCCATCGTGATTAACACATGGAATCGAATTGCAATTTCAAGTCGTTACGCTGTTAAACCATAAAAGTTTTCTTCTGATTGAGGAAAACTTACCCACATTTAAAAAGTAAACTGTGGATAAAATGGACAATATCCACAAACTTAGGTTTTAAATTGACATAAAAAATGCCGACCAAAGTCAGCATTTTTTTAATCACTTAGATGAGCATTTTAAGCTTCAGCCCATTTACCATCTTGGTAAACTAAGCTCCACTTTGTTTGCTTACCTTCAGGCGTTTCAGAACCAATATATTGCACTTGGTTTTTACGACTGAATTTCACCAATGTTGGATTCCCTTCAGGATCAACATCTGGCGCTTGCAAAATAAATTGATATTTCGGATCGAGCTGCTCAGCAACACTACGAAGCTCAGCAACCTTAGGTGCACGTGTTTCACGCACTTTAGGGAACTTACTTGCAGCTAAGAATAAACCTGCCGCACCATCACGCAATACAAAGAAATCATCATGTTTTGTAGAACGTAGATGCTCCATTTTAATTGGATCTACACGTGGAGGCGCAGGTTGACCGCTTTTCAAAACTTTACGTGTATTGTCACAGCTTGTACAAGCGAAGTACGGTCCAAAACGACCTGTCTTCAATTGCATTTCACCTTCGCATTTGTCACATGGAATGGTTGGACCATCGTAACCTTTGATTTTGAACTCACCTTCTTCAAGTTCATAACCATTACAGTCTGGGTTATTACCACAAACATGTAATTTACGACCGCCATCAATCACGTAACTGTCCATTGCTGTTTCACAAATTGGACAACGCTTTTTAGACATTAAGTCAGCTGTTTCGGCTGCATCATCATCAGACAATGCTGCAAGCGATTCTACTGGCGTTAAGTTAAACGTACCTTTACAGCGTTCTTTTGGTGGCAAGTTATAACCTGAACATCCTAAGAATACGCCTGTTGTACCT
The DNA here is from genome assembly GCF_009372215.1 of Acinetobacter portensis. Classification (GTDB taxonomy): domain Bacteria; phylum Pseudomonadota; class Gammaproteobacteria; order Pseudomonadales; family Moraxellaceae; genus Acinetobacter; species Acinetobacter portensis. The sequence goes on from NZ_LWRV01000095.1 coordinate 32,850, forward strand.
GTACGAATCTGCATTGGACGGTCACATTCTTTACAATGAACCGCTTCAACTTCTACAGGTTGATTACGGCGCATACCGTTTTCGCCCTGAGCAGTCGTTAAACGCTTTTTGAAATCGCCATAGAAACTATCAAGCAACTCTTTCCAGTTACGATCACCATCTGCAACTTTATCGAGCTGACTTTCTAAATCTGCGGTAAACGCATAATTCATTAAGTTATTGAAGTTTTCATCGAGACGATCAGTCACGATTTCGCCCATCTTCTCTGCAAAAAGACGACGGTTATCAATTTTCACATAACCACGATCTTGAATCGTTGAGATGATTGCAGCATAGGTCGATGGACGACCAATACCTTTTTTCTCGAGTTCTTTTACAAGCGATGCTTCTGTAAAACGTGCAGGTGGTTTTGTGAAGTGTTGAGATGGATCAAGCTTCTCAAGTTTAAGCACTTCACCCACTTTTACTGCAGGTAATAACACATCGTCATCAGATTTATTTTGACCACGAACTTTGGTGAAACCGTCAAATACTAAAGTACGACCTTTCGCTTTCAGTTCTACGCCATTTGCATCAACCAAAATAGTCGATGATAAATATTGTGCAGGTGTCATTTGACACGCAACAAATTGACGCCAAATTAAGTCATAAAGACGTTGAGCATCTCGATCTACACCTGCAAGCTGATCGCCTTTGAGTGCAACACTCGATGGACGAATTGCTTCATGGGCTTCTTGTGCGCCTGCCTTATTACCGTATTTATTTGGTTTTTCAGGAAGATATTTCTCACCAAATTCAGTTTCAATATGCGAACGCACCATACTTACAGCATCATCACTTAAGAATGTTGAGTCCGTACGCATGTAGGTAATGAAACCAGCTTCATATAAGCGTTGTGCCATAGTCATGGTTTTCTTTACAGAAAAACCAAGACGTGTGCTTGCCGCTTGTTGAAGCGTAGACGTGATATATGGCGCACTAGGATTAACCTTAGTTGGCTTATCTTCACGTGTTGAAACTTTATATTCAGCATCGTTTAAAATTTTTAATAAAGCATCTGTTTGTGCTTTATTTTGCAGTTTTAAGGTTTTACCACCTTGTTTCACTGCTTCTAAACGAATGTCATCTTTTTGAGATTGCGTATCTGCAAAAACTTGCCAATATTCTTCTGGAATAAATGCACGAATTTCTCGTTCACGTTCCACAACGAGTTTTGCTGCAACAGATTGCACACGACCTGCCGACAAACCACGGGCAATTTTTTCCCACAGTAATGGCGAAATCATAAAGCCAACAATACGGTCTAAGAAACGACGTGCTTGTTGTGCATTAACTTTGTCAGTATCTAGGCGAGAAGGTTGTTTAAAAGCTTCTTGAATAGCATTTTTCGTAATTTCGTTGAAAACAACACGTTGATAACGTGAATCATCTCCACCAATCACTTCTTTTAAATGCCAAGCAATTGCTTCCCCTTCTCTATCCATATCCGTTGCGAGATAGATTTCATCGACTTGCGATGCGAGTTTTTTTAGTTCTGCAACAACATGTTCTTTACCTGGAAGCACTTCATACTTTGCTTTCCAGTCATGTTCAGGGTCTACACCCATACGGTTAATTAATGCATTTTGAGCTTTTTCAGCTTTCTCAGCATCGGTTAACTTTGTACGCGTAGCAGGTTTTTTCTCTGTCGACTTCGCAGAACCACCTGTTGGCAAATCACGTACGTGACCCACAGATGATTTAACAATGTACTGAGAACCTAAGTATTTGTTGATTGTTTTCGCTTTTGCAGGCGACTCCACAATCACGAGTGCACGTTTTTTCCCAGCTTCGGAAGATTTAGCTGCTGTAGTAGTGCTTTTGGATGTGGACCGAGGAGCGTTCGCCATAATGAACCGTTATTCCTGTTTATATGGGTATAAATTAAAATTCAGCCAATGAAATTAATAATGCTTTCATATCATCTAATTGAGTGGCTCTTAGGTCAGATTCTTCATCCCAATAGAGTCCTACGCAGTTAGCTTGCATATCAATAGCATAAATACCTTTTAATGCAATGGGAAAATCTTTAAATTTTTCATCCCCATGCACAAGATCAAACTGCTGATCTACAATTCGTGCACGCATTAAAGGAAGTCGAGCTTCTGGAAGTAAAATACTGTAGTAAGCAACCATGCTGGCACGATTTTCAGTCGCCATTGGAATTTTTGTCCATGCAGGTGCTGCAACTAATCGAGGATGTAGTCCCATTTTTCTTGCTTTATCACGCATCATACCTAAAGCTCTTTCTCTAGGACTTACACGTAGACCAAAAATTGATCCCAAAACAAAAACAACAATGATAACTGCAACCCAAATTCCAGTATTTTCCATAGAAAAGCCTCAATATTCCTATATTAGAGTTACATAAGGTTTATATAAAAGGCAAGTTTAGATTTAATCAATCCTTAAAATAGCGCTATCAGAGATAAAAGTCGCTTTGTTATTATTCTTACCATTCTCATGTAAAACAAAAAGATAACCTCCTTTAACTTTACTAACTAACACAGCGTTAAATACTGTATTGTTTATTAGCATTACAGTCTTATAATTGGGGGATTTTAAGTATATTTTTGCATGTTCCTCACCTTGCTTCCCAACGCCTAATATCCAACTGCCCCACAACTGTAATGGTAAAGCCATAAGTACAAATAAAAATGAGGCTTTAATATATGAGGAAAAATTAGAAGGGATACGCTTATCGCTTTTTTTATAATATTCATTTTTCTCTAATTTTAAATTAATTTCTCTACATATTTTTTTAAACAATTAAATTCTCTAAGCTTTAAGACAATTGATACGAGTACTAGAATCAAGAAAAATAATGGCAATAAAAATGGAGATATCACCAAGAATAATAGAAGAAAAAATTTGGAAGGCAAAACATAATAAATATTACTTACCAAAATCACTAATAGATCATAAGCAAGTAATAATGATTTAGGGTAAACAAAAATGAAGGACATTATAAATATTGTTATAACAATACCCTTTGCAAAAACATTGTATTGATCAGACACGGCTTTGTTGCACAAAGAT
>NZ_LWRV01000096.1 GCF_009372215.1 Acinetobacter portensis
ATTCTGCTAGTCTAGAGCCTTGTTTATTATCAGCCAAAAGTTTATTTTTCAGATCATCATATTCAAGGTTTTGAAGCACTTGTTAGATGGCAACATCCAACCAAAGGCATTATTCCACCCAATATATTTATTCCTATTGCGGAACAAACTAGTCTCATATCTGAAATTGGTCAAATTGTCATTGCTAAAACAGCTAAACAAATTCAAATTTGGAAAACAATGGGATATGACAATATTCGCGTATCTTTCAATGTTGCTGCACAACAATTACATCGAGGTAACTTATTAAGCACTATTGATGAGGTAATGAATAAATATCAAATCTCTGGTCAAAACCTAGAACTAGAACTGACAGAGTCATCTTTACTTGAAAATTCATCTGCAATAAGAACGACCCTTAATGCCATTAGAGAGCGTAATATTCAAATTTCGCTTGATGATTTTGGAACAGGATATTCATCTTTATCTTATTTAACCGACTTTCCAATTGATATTTTAAAAATTGATAAAAGCTTTGTCTCTAAAATTGGTGAGCAAAAACAAGAAGCGGTCATTAGTGCTATTGTTGCCATGGGGAAAGCTATGGGAATGACTATTGTTGCTGAAGGAATTGAAACTCGTGAGCAACTGAATTTTTTAAATAAATTAGATTGTCATCTTGCGCAAGGTTACTTATTTTCTAAACCTTTAGCAGAAAATAATGCAACAGAATTTTTAAAATCAAACAGTACGTTAATACACCCCTCTATCTGATACAAACTCATACATGAAGCACTCAAGAATGCAGGAATTTTGAGCTTCTTTGTCTGTCCGAATAGATCAACTAATGGTATATTCCTAAAGGAAAGCACGTATCCGCTAGATGTACTAGCAATAATGTAACAAAAGAGATAAAGATGGACGATCAATCATTAAAGCAGCAGGCTTTGTATTACCACGAATTTCCTACTCCGGGAAAAATCAGCGTTACTCCAAGCAAACAACTCATTAACCAGCATGATTTAGCACTTGCTTATTCACCTGGTGTTGCTGCACCTTGCTTAGAAATCGAAAAAGATCCATCAAAAGCAGCTTTGTATACAGCTCGCGGAAACCTTGTAGCCGTTGTGAGTAACGGTACTGCAGTTTTAGGCTTAGGTAACATTGGACCTTTAGCATCTAAACCTGTTATGGAAGGTAAAGGTGTTCTTTTCAAAAAATTCGCAGGTGTAGATGTATTTGACATCGAAATTGCTGAAAATGATCCTGACAAAATTGTCGATATTGTTGCGGCATTAGAACCTACTTTTGGTGGTATTAACCTTGAAGATATCAAGGCACCAGAATGTTTCTATATTGAGCAAAAACTACGTGAACGCATGAATATTCCTGTGTTCCATGATGACCAACACGGTACATCTATTATTGTTGGTTCAGCATTATTAAATGCATTGCAATTGAATGGCAAAAAAATTGATGAAATCAAAATTGTTGCTTCAGGTGCAGGTGCTGCTGCCCTTTCTTGCTTGAACTTACTTTGTGCACTTGGTGCGAAGAAAGAGAACATCGTTGTTGCTGATTCACGTGGTCTATTAACGACTCAACGTCAAGGTCTTGATGAATCTAAAAAAGCATATGTACAAGATATTGAAGGCACACAACTTGCCGATGTAATGTCAGGTACAGACATGTTCTTAGGTCTTTCTGCTGCGGGTATCTTGACGCAAGATATGGTGAAGCAAATGGCGAAAGATCCAATCATCTTCGCTTTAGCAAACCCAGATCCTGAAATTTTACCTGAGCATGCACATGAAGCACGTTCTGATGTCATCATGGCAACAGGTCGTTCGGACTATCCAAACCAAGTAAACAACGCACTTTGTTTCCCATATATTTTCCGTGGTGCTTTAGATGTTGGCGCAACGACAATTAATGAAGAAATGAAAATTGCCTGTGTACATGCAATTGCCCGTATGGCACATGTTGAAGCAGATGCTGCATCTTATGGTGAAAAATCTGCATCATTTGGTCGTGATTACTTAATTCCACGCCCACTTGATCAACGCTTAATTCTTGAAATTGCACCTGCAATTGCACAAGCAGCAATGGATTCTGGTGTTGCAACACGTCCGATCGAAGACTTTGCACATTATCGTCAACGTTTGTCTGAGTTTGTTTATAACTCTGCATTCATGATGAAACCTATTTTTGCTCAAGCAAAAACAGATCCTAAGCGTATTGCTTATGCTGAAGGTGAAGATTTACGTGTTCTTCGTGCCGTTCAAATTGCTGTAGATGAAGGCTTAGCAACACCTATTCTTGTTGGTCGTACTGCGGTAATTGAAGCAAATATTAAGAAATTAGGCTTACGTCTTGAACACGGTGTGAACATCACTATCGTTGATCAAGAAAAAAATCCTGATTACGAAAAATTTGCAGACGATTACTACAGTATCATGCAACGCAAAGGTGTTACACCTGAATATGCACAGCGTGAAACTCGTCGTCGTTCTACACTTATTGCCGCAATGCTTGTTAAACACGGTTTAGCAGATGGTATGTTATGTGGTACTTATTCTAGCTATGACATTCACCTAGACTTCGTACGTAACATCATTGGTTTAAAAGAAGGTCGCAATAACTTCTTCACGCTGAATGCATTAATGCTTGAAGATCGTAATTTATTCATTGCAGATACTTATGTAAATACAAATCCTACTGCTGAACAACTTGCTGAAATGACTATTTTAGCGGCTGAAGAAGTACGTCGTTTTGGTATTACGCCACGTATCGCATTACTTTCGCATTCTAGCTTCGGTTCAGATCAAACTGATCCTAGCGCACAAAAAATGCGTAAAGTATTTGAAATTTTACAAGAAATTGCACCTGAACTTAATGTTGAAGGTGAAATGCACGGTGATGCTGCACTTGATGAAAATATTCGTCATTTTGCATTCCCGAACTCACGTTTCAAAGGTTCTGCAAACTTATTAATTATGCCTAACCTTGATGCAGCCAACATTTCATTCAACTTGTTGAAAGCAACTTCTGGTAATAATGTAACAATTGGCCCTATTCTTTTAGGTGCTGCAAAACCAGCGCATATTTTAACGCCAACAGCGACAACGCGTCGTGTGGTGAATATGACTGCTTTGACTGTTGCAGAAATTCAAGAAAACGAAAAAGAAGCACTATAATCTGTCTGTAAAGACAGCTTTTTAGACTTGAGAAAACCTCTATTCTGTTGCATGATGGCTTCAAGAATAGAGGTTTTTTCATGCAAGTTTATTTAGTAGGCGGTGCTGTTCGAGATCATTTACTCGGTTACCCCTATCACGAAAAAGATTATGTCGTTGTTGGTGCAACGCCTGAACAACTTATCGCCTCGGGCTATCAACCTGTAGGTAAAGATTTTCCTGTTTTTTTACATCCAGATACTAAAGATGAATATGCCTTAGCCCGTACAGAACGCAAGTCTGGACATGGTTATCATGGCTTTTCTTTTTATACAGACCCAAGTGTCACACTCGAAGAAGATTTAATTCGTCGTGATTTAACCATTAATGCGATTGCAATGGATGATGACGGTAAAATCTACGATCCTTATAATGGTCAAAAAGATTTAGACCATAAAATTTTACGCCATGTATCGAATGCATTTATTGAAGATCCTTTGCGTGTACTTCGTATTGCGCGTTTTGCTGCACGTTATAAAGCCTTAGGTTTTAGCGTTGCACCTGAAACATTAGCACTGATGCAACAACTTGCAGAATCGGGTGAATTAGAAGCATTAACCACTGAACGCGTATGGAAAGAAACATCTCGTGCACTTATGGAAAATCATGCAGATGAATACTTTGAAGTATTGCGTAAATGTGGTGCTTTAAAGGTTCTATTTCCCGAAATAGATGCGCTTTACGGTATTCCGCAGCGCCCTGAATATCATCCTGAAATTGATTGTGGTATTCACACCATGATGTCTTTACAGCAAGCGTGTAAAGCAAATTATAGCCTAGATGTTCGCTTTGCTGTTTTGGTTCACGACTTAGGTAAAGCACTTACACCTAAAGATGAATTACCACGTCATATCATGCATGAAGAACGTGGCGTTAAACCTGTCACTGAAGTCTGTGATCGTTTAAAAGTTCCAACAAATACCAAGCAACTTGCACTTGCTGTTTGCAAAGAGCACTTGAAGTGCCATCAGGCTTTAACTTTAAAACCTGGGACTTTGTGGCGTTTACTACAGCGTTTAGATGTTCTTCGTAGACCTGAACGTGTTGAAGCTTTTGTTCAAGCATGTGAATGTGATTCACGAGGTCGTTTAGGTTTAGAAAACCGTGAATATCCGCAATCTAAATATATTTTCGATGCCATTCAAGTGGTTCGTAATATTAAAGCGCAAGATTTACCTGCCGATGTTAAAGGCCAAGAAATTGGTGAGATGTTAATTGAACGTCGTATTCAAGCCATTGCTGAACTTAAACATCAATATGCAGAAAAAGCATAAATAAAAAGCCCCGATTGGGGCTTTTTATTTATTCAAAACGTTTCTTTCGATATATGGCTGTAAATATTCAATAATTTTTAATGAAATATTATTAGCATTCTCTTCTTCTGATTTTGACGAGTCATGGGATTTTTGACCATGCTCCAATGCTTTTTTCATTACCCGCTTAAATTCACGCTCTTGAGAAAAAGCAATAGCTCTTTTCATTATTGCTCCAATAGCACTTTTATAATTTTCTATATCGTACTTTTCATAATTATAAATTTTTTGAATATCCTCATTGGAAAAATTTAATTTAATTTTTAAGTTGAGTAACTGCCCCTTCATTGGATCAATAGCATAAACAGCTTCTTTAGTTACACCTTGATAATTATCTGATAATGAAAGTACCATTCTCATGAAACCAAAATACTCAACATATCCTAGAATCTTTTTAGTTCTACTATCTGCTTGTATTTTAATACAATGCAAAGGACTCCCTACTTCCCTATTTTCAACTAAATCCGTTTCATAATAATAACCAAAGCATGCCTCTCCATTATTAATAAGATAATTTATTGCGGTCTCACATTCAAATGGATTTATCCCTGCATCAAATGCCAAAGCAAGCGCTGTTTTTATCACTGATCGTCCTGCTTTTTCCCCACCAAAACTTATACTATGTCCAATAGGTTCACTTAAATATGAATCCTTTATTACTATTTCATTTTTTATAGATTCTATATTGCTATCCAATAAATTATGCTTTTTGGCAACGCTTTTTAAAATTTTCACTGCTTCTTTTTCAGTTCGAGCCTGAATAGAAATTTTAATTTTTTTATCTTCTGATACTTGTGTAAAAAATTTTGGTCTCAACAACTGGAAAGTACCATCATTGAATTGAATATACTCTTCTCCACTCAATGTTTTCACTTTTAAAGGTGCAACTTCTCCTCGCTGTCTTTCAATCCCAAACATTGTACAAAATGGAGCCAATTGTTTAAAGAGCTCAGAATCCCATGTTGTGCCAGTAAAATTATTACAATCATCACAAATGAAATTTTTTACAACTTTCCTTCCCCCAATAGAATTAGGAATAATATGCTCTCTTGAATTGTTTTCTAGTCCAATTAAATCATCACAAATAAAACATTTATTTACTAACATTCTCACCCCAAATGTTTGTTAATTATTTATTTTAATACTTTGTATTTCAAATAAATGCCTAATCTCTTTGATTAGGCATTTAAAATTTATTAAGACACATCCGCGGGGAATGTAATCACTTTTTCAAGCTTCATTTGCTCAGTTGCAACCATCAATAACCGATCCACCCCTAAAGCAATACCCGAACATTCAGACATATTCGGCAATGCTGCAAGCAGATATTCATCAATTGGCATGACATGTAAACCTAGCCTCGCTCTCTCTTCGTTATCCGCCACAAAACGTGAACGAAGTACATCTGCATCAATGAGTTCATCATAAGCATTGGCAAGCTCTAAACCTTCAATATAAAGCTCAAAACGTGCTGCAACCAACTCACCATCTTCATCTACTTTGGTTTTTGCGAGTGATGCAAGTTCAGGCGGAAAATCAGCTAAAAAAACAGGCGTATCAAAACCTAAACTTGGCTCTACAAAATGCGAGAAAAGTAAATCGATATAACCTAATCGATCATCACCTAAATCTAGATTTAATCCCACACGATTACAGCAATCTTTCAGTTCTTTCAAACTGGCTTGCAATGGGTTTAAATCTAGACGATCCATAAAAGCATGCTTATAACTTAAGATGGTTGGACGAACTTCACCAAAGCGCTGTTTCAAAGTCACGTTTAACAAATCGGTTACTTCGAACATCAGCTCTTTTAAGCTCATATTCGGACGGTACCATTCCAACATGGTAAATTCGCTATTATGTTTACGCCCATGTTCATCATCACGGAAAACTTTGCAAATTTGGTAAATTGAACCCACGCCACTTGCCAATAAACGCTTCATGGCAAATTCAGGCGAAGTTTGTAAATAATGCGTTTGCTTTTTGCCATTTACATGACGCTGTGCTTGCACAGAAGACAAATAAACATCGGTCACACCTGCTTGCGATAAAATAGGGGTTTCCACTTCCAAAACTTCACGTTCATCAAAAAATTGGCGAATTTGTGAATACATTTTTGCACGCGCACGAATTGCCTGAATATCACAAGTCGGTTGATATTGAAGGTTTAACTGACTCATGCTTTTGGTCCTCCATGTGCCGCCCATTCACGGCGTAGCGGATACGTTTTTCTTAAATAATCAAATGCTTTTTGCTCAACCTTTCCATCTTTTAAACATGCACGTAAATTTTTATCATCACGTGAAATATCATAAATTTCTGTAAGATGTTGAATCAGCACTTCTTTCAAATTTTCATCTTTAAAGAATTGCTCACACGCAGGAAGCTGTGTTTCAAACTTTTTATTTGGCGTATATTGAAATTCTTCACAAAAAGCATCGTAAATCATTTGCGTACCACGTGCCTTGCCTTCCAAGCTATAGCCTGCAATATGTGGTGTAACCAAAGTAATTAAATCTAATAATTCTTCTGAGATTTCAGGTTCATGTTCAAATACATCTAACACCACTTTTCGTTGTGTATTTTGAATATCTTCAATTAATGCAGTTTCTTCAACCACAGGCCCACGTGCAGAATTAATTAAAATCGTGCTCGATTTCATCTGCGACAAAGCATATTGATTAATTAAATGATAAGTTGGATGTTCACCATATTGAGTCAAAGGCACGTGAATAGAAATGGCATCAGCTTGTGTTAATAAGGTATTTAAATCGATTTGATTAACATGATCACGATTCACAAAAGGGTCTGAACCAATTACATTCCAACCCAATAATTTTGCCATAACAGCCAAACGCGAGCCAACATTGCCTAATCCAATAATCCCTAAAGTAAAGGTTTCATTGGCATGAATAAGTTCAGGTTGTAATTTTAATAATGCGGTAATGACATATTCAGCGACAGCTTGAGCATTGCACCCTGCTGCATTTGACCATGTAATGCCTTGTTGTTCGATTAGCGGAATATCGAGATGATCTGTACCAATAGTCGCACTTCCAACGAATTTCAGTGCTGTATTGTAAATAAGGTCTTGATTCACTTGAGTGACTGAACGCACCAATAAAGCTTCTGCATCTTTCACATCTGCATGTGTCAAAGTACGTCCAGCTTTGTGTTGAATATCACCAAACTCTGAAAAGAAATATTCGGTGAATGCCAGATTTTCATCTGCAACGATTTTCATAATGCATTCCAATTCTGTAATGCCATTATGATAACGCTTGGATATTACATTGACCATGCCATACCCAAGCATTCAATAAAATTACTCGACTAATAAATCTTTCGGATTAATTGTGTCGCCATAAACAGGTTTTAAAGTTTTTTCATAAGCTTGCTGAATAACACCCTCTTTTGAAAGTTTCTCTAAATCTTTGTTTAACCAATCTAGCAATTCTTTATTACCCTTTTTAACCGCAGGTGCAATTAAATCGTGCTCGCCAAGGCTTGTAATACCTACAGTATAGTTAGGATTTTCTTTCGCCCAAGCCAATACAAGTAAGTTGTCATGCGCTAAAGCAACGCCACGTTTATCTTTTAAAGCATCAAAAGTTTCGGTGTTTTGCTCATATTTTTGTAGCTTGATTTCTTTATGCTGTTTGCTAAAGAATGAATCTGCTGTTGTACCTTTATTGACCAATAAAACTTTATCTTTCAACTGAGCAATATCGGTAATTGGTGCATCTTTAGGTGAAACTACACCCAAAGCTACTTTTAAATACGGCTTAGAAAAATCGACCACTTCTTTACGTTCTGGCGTTACCGTAAAGTTAGCGAAAATAATATCGACTTTATTGGCTTTAAGATATTCAACACGGTTTGCGGCTTCTGTTAAAACAAATTCAACCTTGTTTTCATCACCCAATAAATCTTTGGCAACATGTTTCGCAATTTCAACATCGAAACCTTGGTTTTTACCTTTTTCATCTAAATAGCCAAATGGTGGTTTATCGCTAAATACACCAATTCGCACTACGCCATTCTTTTTAATCTGCTCAATACTTGATGTTGCAGATTGATCTTGTGCAGTTTCTTTTTTTGTTTCTGAGTTTTGACCACAAGCTGCCAAACCTAAGCCTAAGAGTGAAACTGCAAATAATTTTTTTACATGAGCAAATGTTGTCATTGTTATCCCCTCTGGATATTTTTATTACAGCGTTAATTATTTTCCTTCTACATCTAAGAAAATTTTCGAATCAACTTTTCCACCATAAATTGGCTTTAAAGTTTCATCATAAATTTTCTGAATTTCACCCCTCTTACGAAGTTGTTTAATTTCAGTATTCAACCAATTTAGCAATTCAACATTACCTTTGCGTACAGCTGGTGCAATGAAGTCTTCATTACCAATTTGTGGAATACCTACAACGTAGCCCGGGTTTTGTGCAGCCCATGCAAGTGCATAAGTGCTGTCTTGTGAGATTGCATCGCCACGACCATCTTTTAGCGCATTGAATGCATCTGTATTTTGTTCAAATTTAAGGAGCTTAACTTTTGGATAATTCTTTGTGAAATAACTGTCAGAACTTGAACCTTTATTCACAATGAGTGTTTTATTTTCTAAGTCTGCAACAGAGTTAATAGGATTTTTTTGAGATGATGCAATCCCTAAAGATGCTTTTAGATACGGTTCAGCAAAATCAACAACTTCTTTACGTTCTGGCGTAACAGAAAAACTCGCAAGTACAACATCGACTTTATCTGACTTTAAAAATTCAACGCGGTTCGCTGCTTCAGTCACCACATATTCAATTTTGTTTTCATCGCCCAAAAGATCTTTGGCAATATGTTTTGCTATAGCAATATCAAAACCTTGGTTTTTACCCTGACTATCGACATAACCAAATGGAGGATTATCGGCAAATACACCAACACGAATCACATCGTTCTTTTTAATTTGTTCAATAGAAGATGTTTGATCATTTTGCGAATTTGTCTTGTCACCACAAGCCGTTAGACCAATGGCAGAAAGCGTTAAACCTGTAGCCAAAATGAGAGATTTTTTAGAAATCATTTTGTTTTCCTATTTTATTAATAACTTAAGATGTTTAAGAAAGCCTTTGCACGTTCCGTTTGAGGCTGTTTAAAAAATACGTCTGGTGTTGCTTCCTCAATAATGTTGCCTTTATCCATGAAGATAATTCGGTCTGCAACTTTCTGAGCAAAGCCCATTTCATGCGTCACAATCAACATGGTCATACCTTCATTGGCAAGCCCTAGAACTACATCTAACACTTCACGTACCATTTCAGGGTCAAGTGCTGCGGTAATTTCATCCATCAACATGACTTTGGGTTGCATCACCAATGAACGAACAATAGCAATACGTTGCTTTTGCCCACCCGATAAATTACGTGGATAATCTAGCTTTCGATCAAACAAGCCCACACGTTTCAATAATGCATCGGCAACTTTTTCTGCTTCTGCTCTCTCACGTTTTTGTGCTTTTAGTGGCCCAAGTAAAATGTTATCAATCACGTTCATATGACCAAATAATTCGTAGTTCTGAAACACCATGCCTACGTCTTGACGGACTTTAGTCCATTCAACATCTTGACCTAAAACACCTCGACCTTCTAAACGGATTTCACCTGCTTGAATCTCTTCCAAACCATTAATACAGCGCAATAAAGTACTTTTACCGCAACCTGATGGTCCAAGAATCACCACCACTTCACCTTGCGCTACATTGAGGTTAATGCCTTTTAAAATTTGGGTATCAGCAAAGGATTTTTTTAAATCTTTAATTTCTAATAACGACATGGCTTATTCCCAAACTTTTTCTAAATAACGTGATGCAAGAGATAACGGATAACAAATAATGAAATATAGAATAAAAATTAATCCATAAATCCAAAGTGATGCATTTGGTACCGTAAGTAACGAGTTTTCAATAATCTGCTGACCCACTTTTAAAACTTCAACTACACCAATTAATACCGCTAAAGAACTGGTTTTCACCATACGGGTAAACAAGTTAATAACCCCAGGTGTAATGCGTTTTAAACTTTGTGGAAAAACCACTTGAGTCAATACTTGAACTTCGTTTAAACCTAAAGCAAAAGCTGAATCTCTCTGGTGCTTGTCGATAGAGCTAATACCTGCGCGGACTAAATCGCCCATTTCTGCTGTGCCCCAAAGCACAAAAACAAAAATACAAACCCAAAAAGATGAGAACTGCCAGTTAAACCATGTTGCAAAACCAAAATAGAAAACAAACAGTAAAACCAAAATTGGAATTACACGAATGGCTTCTAAATAAATACGGCATAACACTTTAATAAATGGATTTTTTGACGTCATGATGACACCAAAAATTGCACCCAGTATTGCCGATAAAACCACAGAAATAATGGCAATTTGAATGGTTTGCCAAAGTCCTAAAAATAAGCGCTCTAGATGGCTAGGCTGAAATAAATACTCAATTCCCATGGCTCACCTTTCTACTTCTATATTCCAAATAGCTTGTGAGTGCAGACACAGGTAAAAGAATAATTAAATATGCACAAATCAATAAAAATAAGGCTTCTGTGGTTTTGTAATCCATACCAATTAAATCTTTGGTCACGAAAAGCAATTCAACAATAGCAATGGCACTGAGTACTGAACTTTCTTTAATTAAAAACAAACAGTTCGCACCAATTGCAGGAATAGAAACTGCCATTGCCTGAGGTAAACTTACATAACGGAAAATTTGGATTGGGTTTAAACCAACACTTTTTGCTGAATCTATTTGCCCTTTAGAAACGGACTGTAAACCTGCGCGAAATACTTCAGCCATATAACTTCCACCTAAGAAAGTAAGACCGATAATCCCACAAGTAAAACCATCTATTTTAATGCCAATTTTAGGTAAGCCATAATAGAGAAAGAAAAGCTGAATCAGCAGTGGAGTATTTCTCGACAATTCGATATAACAAGCAACAAGCTTGTCTAAAATAAAAAATTTATAGGTCAAAATAATGCTAGAAATAAGACCTACAATAATGGAGAGAAAAATACTGATAACAGAAATTTCTAGCGTAGTTAGGGTTGCCGCATAAAATTGGGGCCAAACGCTTTGTATATAAAGCCAGTCCAAAGAAAACATCCACAAATCGATTTAAAGTAGTGTTCAACCTTGATTAAACGCTTTTATTTTATTTTGATAACAACATCACTAAAACCATTTTTTATTAATAAGCTTTTCTAAATTTCCTATTTAGAATGGCTAATTTTTGACAATTAAAAATATAAACCTCGATGTATTTATAAACTATTATTTTTTACACTTATTAAAAAAATTATTTTTATTCTTTTTAAACAAATATTTAAGAAAAATAAGGTCAGTATAAGACACAAGAATATTGTCAAGTAATCTTATGTTTTCCTGTTTTTCAACATAACTAACGCTATGATCCTTATGCAATGAATTGAATAAGAACCTTCAGTAATCTCCTTCAACTTTTTATATGGCTTCTAATTAAGACAAAATTAAAATCAAAAAAAGACCCTTGATTTCTCAAGGGTCTTTTCGAATTTGGCGGAAGCGGTGTCCTCATAACATCCATCCAAAGACATCCAACTTAATTTAATATAAATTTATTATCCAATGACTTAACCCTATACCATCTTGTTATTTCCAATAATACATGTGGGTTATTATGTGGGACACAACGAGTTGCCAAAAAAAGCTAAAGAACTCTCCGCTTTATCTGTATCTAAAATAAAATCTAATGGTCGCCATGCTGTTGGCGGTGTGGATGGATTACATTTACGCATCATCAATAACTCGCGTGCTTAGGTTTTACATGTGGTTGTTGAAATACGTGCTGATGAATTTGGCAAAGTGACTTCTCATCGTCGTGATATTGGCTTAGGTTCATATCCTGAAGTTTCTTTAGCTGAAGCTAGGGAACGAGCACGTGAATTAAAAATGAAAATTCGCAGTGGCATTGATCCTATTCAGCAAAAACAAGAAAAATTTAATATGTTAGCTATCGCTAAACATCGTGAAAAAACTTTTTCTGAATGTGCTCAAATTGTAATTAACAATAAAGCACGTGAATTAAAAAATGAAAAACATATTAATCAATGGGCAACGACTTTAGAAACTTATGTATATCCATTTTTAGGTGACCGTATTATTGGTTCGATTACAAAAATAGATATTGCTAGCGTACTTGAACCTATATGGCAGGAAAAGAATGAAACTGCTAAACGGCTCAGGGGTCGTATAGAAACTATTTTTGATTATGCCAAGGCTATGGAATATTTCTCAGGAGATAACCCTGCTCTATGGAAAGGTAATTTAGAACCTATTCTCGGGAATTTAAAACAAGTTTCACGTCCTCACCCATCTTTGCCTTATGAAGATATATCGTCATTTATGAAGCATCTTAGACAAAAAGATGGAATATCTCCTAAAGCCCTCGAATTTGTTATTTTAACAGCGTATCGATCTGGCGAAGTTTTTGGTGCAACTTGGAATGAAATTGATTTTGAAAATTGTGTTTGGACTATCCCCAAAGAACGAATGAAATCCAATAAGGAACATCGTGTTCCTTTAGCTGATGAAGCTATTGTTTTATTAAAGTCTATTCAAACTTTGCATCAAAATTCTCAATTCATCTTTCCTGCTCCAAGAAATGGAGGCATGTTATCTGATATGGCTTTAACGACTTTGATTAAACGTATGCATCAGCAGAAACTGAATGAATCGAGCTTAGGCTATATAGACCCAAAACAAAACCGTGTAATTACTACACATGGTTTTCGGTCTACATTCCGAGATTGGTCTGCCGACCTAACAAATTATCCTAGAGAAGTTTGTGAACATGTATTAGCTCATAAGCTACCAGATGATGTCGAAGCAGCGTATTTACGTGGGGCTTATTTAGAGAAGCGTAAAAGCCTAATGGCTGATTGGGCTAGGTTTTGTAATAGTTAATTGCTTATTAATAAAACGGCAAAATACTAGACTCAGCTCTGTTAGGGAGCTGAGTCTAGTATTTTATATAAATTTCCTTGGTATAATTCACCAACCGTTATTTTACCTTAGATGGATTTACCATAAATCATAAACTAACAATTTTTAATATTTATAAAGATATCATTCTAGATCAAATAAAGTACTACCTAGATTAATATTAAAAATATCCAACTACCAATAACATTGATATAAACAAAAAAATACCATCTAGAGTTAAGTAGATTTAATCTAGATAAAAAACTAAGCATCCAGAAAAATATATTTAAAACAGCACATATACAAAAAAAAGTAAGCATCCAATCAAAGTTATTCCATATATCTAATACATCGTTATAGCGATGAACTAATAATTCTATATTAAATAATAATGGGAACAATCCAATTAGAATATTCCAATTCAAGAGTTTTTCTCTTTTCTCTTTTAATTTCCAACCCAGTATCGCGACAATACTCTGAAAAATAAATAGATATAGAGAAACTAACAATAGACCACCTGGATTTCCAAAACCACTCATCATTTTGCAATTCCACATCCTGTTCCATAGCCTAAATGTTCAGAAAGTTCAGTATTAAGAGCAGTTTCTATCATGAACTTTTTAAATATAGCTGTCATTTGGTTTAAATCTTTAGGAGTTTTTAAACCTTTAGCTAACTCAGTAGCCATATTTCTGATTGTAGTTTCATCCATGTGGAGTACCTCTTTTTATTATCCTTAGTAGGATAAATGAAAATTAAGTACAGTCTCGAGAAACTTCATTTAATCCTTAATGCAATAAAACCTCAGTTCAAACCTAAAGTTATTTGTTTTAATTCATCATTAACATCAAACTCAAAATGAATATATTTATTCTCATAAACTTCGTATTTAATCCATTGATTTCCAGATAAATTAGGACTACCCAGTAATTTAATAACGTCTAAAGCATTCGAATAAATATTAATCCCTTCTATTAATGAATCAACACTTGAGTATGATTTATATTGATCATTAGATTTTATAAAGAAAAAAATTCCAGATAATTTTTTCTTTTCGAACAAATATTCAATACCGCTTTCAAAAAATTTATAATATGAACTATCTTCAAAATCCGATTCACAGTATTCAAAATTAGTTCCTATCAAAATTATTGACTCTAACATTTTATCATCACCTTGCATTAGGCCAAGGTTATTTATAAACGTATAGATTCCTCCATTAATGCGCTTGTCCACTAATTAATTCCTCTATGTTTATTTCGTTCTATTATCTTTAAAAAGGCTTCGTCTATAGCTTTTTCACTATGCCCTCTCTCCATTAGATTTTTACGTAAAACATCAATATCACAACTTTGAGCTTTACATAAATCTGAAGCATCTGTTGCTATTTGCTCAGATGTATTTTTACCAGAATGTGTTCTACCAGCTTTGTGTGTATCCTTTGAAATCTCAATAACAGTCGCATCATTATATAAATCTTTAGCTTCTTTGTCTGTTAACTTACGTCCCAACCTTATTTCTTCCGCTTTTTTTAATGCCGCAAAAGATGGAATATGGTCATGTTCTAAACCATCACCTACTTGTGCTCTCGCCTTTAAATCTTTATATGATCCAACTTCCAATTCTTTTACTGGATCTTTTCCTACACCAGCTGTACTAACATCAACATCTTTCCCATCAATTTTAGTGGTATTTGATTTTCCTACTGCTGTTCCACCAGCGCCACCTAAAATAATACTCGATGCAATACCTACACCATCTTTAGTCCATTCAAGCTGATCTACTAATTGTTTTGCTGTTTCATTCCCTGAGTGATTAATTAAGTTCTTATTATTTGGCTAATACTATCAACTAAAAACCCACCTAAAATTAAGTGGGTTTTAATCGCGAACTTATTTTTATAAAAGATCACACTCTAAATTGATCCATACAAGATTGTATTTCATATATAAATTGAGTTTTAGCTTGACCTGTTTCATCAATTGTCAAAATAAATTTTCTCCAGTCCCCACCAGTATGAGACTGCATTTCATTATGTAACTTTTTACATAACTCTTGAGCTTTATTGCTAATTTTGTCAAAATCATTAGGGCTATAATTCTGTTGATTCTTCTCATACCAAACTGAAAAAGAATTCCACTGTTCCTCTGGATTAAACTTATATTCCAAATGAGCTGAATCATATTTAATCTCTGTTGAAAAATGCAAAATACGGCTTAACTCATTTAATATTTCTAGCTGCTTATCCACTTTACTTTCCTCCACCAGCAGTATTCACAAAGATTTCTTTTGTTGGTTTTCCATTGATAAAAAAGGTAACTCCTAATTTATCTGGTCGTACCGAACTCAGATCATTACATGTAAATTTAACAGTCACATCATCAACACTTTATAATTTTTGATGATATAAGTTTAATATAGACAGCTAGAATGTCATATGCATAAGAAGCCCACGTTAGGAAACTAGGACCTTTTATTAATAAAATTATTCATGCAACATATTCATAAAGTCATCAAAATTTTCTGCAACTTTTATAATACGCATTTTCAAATTTCCATTTTCATCTTCAACATAATCATCATGATAAACTATTACTATCGGTGGATTATCAGTTTCAGGATTCTGACTATAATCAAATCCAATATAATCACCATTACCAACTGCACCGAAATTTACAATATCTTTCGAGGCATCATATAAGTTTTGTAACTTTGAAATTATACTTGCCCCTATGAAGTATCCAAAAGTCAAAAAAGAAAATGAGGCCTCATCTATTTTAGTTCCATCAAAATAATCAAACCAACTTTCAACAAAATTTAACCCATTATGTTTACCTACTAATTCTTTATATTTTGTAGGAAAGGTAATACTCCTTGATTTCTCAAATTCTTCAATAACTCTGATATCTACACTTCCATAGTCAGAAATCACAGTTATATCATTCATGTTATTTACCTCCACTTAATGAACCTTGTCCAATATGTAAAGCAGCATTATGAACATCTTCAGGTATTAGCTGCATATTATTTGGAGACGATTGAGCATTATGATGCCAAGTATAGCCATCTATTTGGCCTGATCCTGCTTTAATTTGCTTCAGTTGAGTCGGTGTAAAGCTTTCTGTACTAATTTTTCCTGCATTAATTGCATCTCTCAAATCTTTTGTGGCTTGGGACATTTGTCTTCTATATGAGACGGATGTATCTATTTTTGTTATATATTTAGCATGATCATCAAATATAGGTAATCCTCTAGAGTCATATGAAATATTTGCATCCTTAGTTACACCAGTAAGAGGATCTTTATACTGAACTTTTACCGCTTTATTTCCATAATTATCATAGACAACCTTTATACCTTTTTCTTGGTTTGAATTTACACGCTGATAGGGATCATTTACTACTGCTGCTCCACCAGCACCCCCCTAAAATAATACTCGATGCAACACCTACACCATCTTTAGTCCATTCAAGCTGATCTACTAATTGTTTTGCTGTTTCATTCCCTGATTGATTAATTAAGTTCTTATTCGCTAGTGTATTTTCTACTGTTTCAGCATCGGTATTTAATAAATAGGCAACACCCTCTGTTTTTAAACGATCTGTTATCTTAGCTATTTCATCTCCAAAAATTCGATCTATCACCTCTGATTTCACTAAATTGGCAGGACCTCCTAACACTAAGCTTAAAGAAAGTCCAACATGCTCAGGATTAATATTACTATCCGCAATTCGTTGATCTACTTTCTGCTTAATTTGCCCCATTTGAGTGACAGCATCTATGACAATATTAGATGTCTTATCAATATCAAGTTACTCTTGACCAAATTTAGCCTGCCCATCTTTAGCACCGGGAACAATAATTCCATTAGAAGCTTGGACCTTAATAGTCTCTAAAATGAATGTTCGAATACCATTTTCATCAATAACTCCTGATTCAGATTGATTCACTAAATTATTCGCTTGCTCTTGCGAAAGACCTTGGCTCATCAGCGCTACAATCGCTTGATTTTTGATTGTGTTCAACTCATTGACTGCTTTGATCCCTGCTAAAATATTAGGATCATTCATCATCAACTCAAAGTCTTTCGGCTCTCCTCCTTTTTTAATATATTCCGCATAATTATCAGCAAGAGTTTCTCCTCCAGCTCTCATCTCTGCTGGCATTTTGTACAATTGCGCTTCAATATTATTAAGCGTTTGTAAAACCTTATCTTTGTATTCACCATCTGGTAATGATTGTGCTAAGTTTTCTGCACTTTGACGGAGGTTTTCAGGTAAATCTTTTATTTGTTTTTGTATTTCCTGACGCCCATCTTCCGTCAATAAACGATGATCTACCGTCACTGAACCATCTAACATCCCTGTCGTTTGGTCTCGGGTGATTTCTTGCGTATTGTTAATGTCTCTATTGGTGCTATCCGTTGCATTTTTTACAGTGCCTTGACCCAGTGTTGCCTTGGTCAATTGTTCTGTTTCTTGCCCACTACTATTTAATCCAATCGTCGTTGAACCATTTGGATATTTAGATTTTTGACCCTCTTTTTCTTGGGTGGTTTTTCCTATTGTCGTCGACACATTAAAACCACTGCTACTGTTGTAGTTGTGATCTTCGATATCTTTGAGTTCAAGCTCGCCTGAGTAATTCAGTTTGCCATGATCGGTCAATGTGCCATCTGTATTTTTCGTTGCATTGGCAATCACACCGCCAATATTGGTGACCTTCTTCACATCCATTGCATCAAGATCTGCATCGTTTTGGGCATTACCAATCAGGAGTTTG
>NZ_LWRV01000097.1 GCF_009372215.1 Acinetobacter portensis
ATACTTTTGGAAACACCACCTAAAAAAGATGCTTTAAGCATCTTTTTTATTCTTTAAAATTTGAACTTAGCGTTTTACAACAATGGAATCAATTCCGCTGTGTTGTAAAGTCTGTTGTGCAATGAGTGCAGATTCTTGTGAATCATAAGGGCCAGAAATTACTCTGTACCAAGTTTCTCCACGCTCCGTTGTTTTCATAACATCGGCAGAGAGACCATTTAAAATAATTTCAGCACGGCGGGCATCAGCCGCATCAGGATCATTATAGCTACGAACTTGTAAGATATAGCTTGTTCTAGGCGCGATATTTTGTTCAGTATTGATCCCTGCAGTTGCCTCTGAAGCAGGGGTACTATTTGCTGGTGCTTCAATAATTACAATTGGGCTTTTATCTTTTGTTTCAGGAACAGCTTGTTCAGGAATAGGGGTAACTTGTTGCTGCGGAAGCAAATCATAGAAACGATAATCTTTATTTGTTTCTTCTTTATCTTGATTTGGGCCAATTTGATCTTTAGCTTGAACGGGTTCCCAAGGTTTCCATAAAAGAAGTGCTACAGCAAAAGAAAGTACAATTAAAATGACCACAAGTGTTCCTAGCCAAGCAGGAATAAGTGGCTTTTTGGGTTTATTCGGTCTTTCTGATACGCCGCGTTGAGTTTTTCCAAACACGATGGAGCCCCATTTATTATTAATTGTTACATGATCAAATTAGATGTTACTTAAGTATATTAAGAAGGTGGAACATCTACATTTGTAAGTTTACTGTTTGATATTACAGGAAATTAATTCCCTGTATATCGTAATTTAAAATAAATGATGATGTCACTTATGGACACCATCATTTTGCAAATTAAATAATTTGCAGCTATTTATTTCGCTTACATACTCTCAGGTGCACTTACACCAAGAAGCTCTAAGCCATTTTTAAGCACTTGTTGAACATTCACAGACAACAATAAACGTGCTTGCGTTAATTCTGCATCATCACCAAGTACTTTATTTTCGTTGTACCAAGCATGGAATAGCGCAGCAAGTTCTTTCAAATAGTTACCCACTTGATGTGGTTCATAGCTATTTGCAGCGCGAGTTAGAATTTCAGGATATGCAGCAAGTTTTGCCAATACTTCAGCTTCAGCATCAAGCTCTAGCTTTTCAGCAAATTGACGTGCATTTTCTACAGAGAAATTAATACCCGTAGATACTGCTTTTTCTAGCATACGGCAAATACGAGCATGCGCATATTGAATATAGTAAACGGCATTGTCTTTGCTTTGTGATACAGCAAGGTCTAGGTCAAAATCAATGTGCTGTTCAGACTTACGCATTACGTAGTAGAAACGAGCCGCGTCGATACCTACTTCTTTACGAAGATCGCGTAAAGTTACAAATTGACCTGAACGAGATGACATTTGAACCATCTCACCACCACGCCATAAGCTTACAAACTGAACCAGAAGAACAGTCAATTTTTTAGAGTCATAGCCCATTGCATCAATTGCTGCTTTTACGCGAGCAATATAACCATGGTGATCTGAACCCCAAATATCAATAATATCTGTATAACCACGTTGAAGTTTGTTCAAGTGATATGCGATGTCAGATGCAAAGTAAGTGGTTTGACCATTACGACGTTTCACAACACGGTCTTTTTCATCACCAAAATCGGTCGATTTAAACCAAATGTTGCCATCTTTTTCGTATAAGAAGCCACGTTGATCTAGGGTTTGAAGTGCTTCTTCAATTTTGTCTGTCAATGATTCTTCGCTGAACCATTGATTGAATGTTACGCCAAATTCGCCTAAGTCATCTTTAATATCATCAAGAATGGCTTTTAATGCAGCTTGAAGGAATACGCGATAACCTGTGCCAATAAGCGTTTGAGAGTTAAAGATTAAGCCATCAATATGTTTTTCTTTATCGCCTGAAAGCACAACTTTGTTGCCATCTGCATCAAGTTCAGCAGCAAATTGAACATCTTCAGGAACATCTTTATAAACATCGGCAACAGGGTGTACATAAGCATCGCCATCTTTGTCGATAATGCTTTGAGCAATTTCTTTTACGTAGTCGCCTTGGTATGCATTTTTAGGGAATACCAATTCTTGACCTGTTAGCTCTAAATAACGAAGGTATGTAGATGTTGCAAGGATGTCCATTTGACGACCAGCATCATTTACATAGTATTCGCGATCTACTTTAGCACCTGTTGCTTCAAGTAAATTTGCAACGGTCATACCGTAAGCAGCGCCACGACCATGACCTACGTGAAGGCTAGAAGTCGGGTTTGCAGATACAAATTCAACTTGAATGCGTTTTTCAGCATTGGCTTGAGTACGACCAAACTGATCTTTTTGTGCTTGAATTTGATCTAAAACAATAAAACGTTGATCTGCATTTAAGAAGAAGTTGATAAAACCAGGACCCGCAATTTCTGCTTTGCTGATATCTGCAACTTCAGGAAGATTCGCAAGAATTTTTTCGGCTAAATCACGGGGTTTCATGCCTGCAGCTTTAGAACCAATCATTGCAATATTAGATGCAAAATCACCATGACTTCGATCTTTAGTACGAGTCAAAATGCTAGTATTATTCCAGTCAGATGGGAGTACACCTTCAGCTTGAAGGGATTGCACTGCATGATCGAGCGCTGCTTGTATTGCCGTATTCATAATCAGTCGAAAAAGATGTCGCGGAAAAACGACAAATATAGCAAATTTCGAGGTCTTTAGGTAAACGCAATTGTACTGAATGAATATTGTTCGATAAATATTTTGTCTATTTATTGAATTTTGATGAATTAAAAAGAATTAATCGCTACTTTATGGCATATTCAAAAGCCCTTAAAAATGGCGTATAGGAATAGAAAATGTCGAGAAATCGTCCAATGATATTTGGTGATATCCCGAAACTTCCAGTGAAATGGGCAACTGTGGTTATTCCATTTTTTTTATCGTGTTTAATGAGCGGTATTATTTCCTTTATTAATATGCTTCGAAATTTAGGTTGGCATGACGGTTTTATGGCATTTTGGTTTGAAAACTGGATGGTGTCTTGGGCAATTGCATTTCCTGTTGTATTGGTTTTATTGCCGTGGGTAAGAAGATTGGCAAGTGTATTTGTTGATATGCGACAAATTATGCCGCCAAAATAGAAAAGATAGAAATATCTATTCCAATTTAAGTAATAGGTATTTCTTAAAAAAATGACAAAATCTCAAAAAATGCTGAAAATAAGAATATTGATAGATTAGATAAATTTCATAAAAAGTTAAATTTTTATAAAAAACGAATTATTTTTGGTATTTTTCTATTAAAAATATTGGATTTTAATGGGAAAAAGTATAGAAACCCTATTTTTATTCATTGGCTAAATCATCTTAAAATCATTATCATTTAACTAAATGACATTTCTTGGTGAAATGACGTTAAGCTATAGCAAGTAAATATAGATGGAATAAATTCTCCCATATTATTTCATCTGCTGACCGCCACAATGAGATCGGAAATGACATCAGATAAGACCAAGTCTAAGAAACCTTTATATATTCCTTATGCAGGTAACACCCTTTTAGAATTACCCCTTTTGAATAAGGGTTCGGCATTTAGCGACGAAGAGCGTACAACTTTTAATTTAAATGGGTTAATCCCGCGTGTTGTTGAAACCATTGAAGAGCAAAGTCAGCGCTCGTATCAACAATATAGCGCATTCGATGAAGCCATTAATAAACATATCTATTTACGCAATATTCAAGATACTAACGAAACGTTGTTTTATCATTTGGTTGAAAACCGTTTAAGCGAAATGCTTCCTATCATTTATACGCCAACTGTGGGTGAGGCATGTCAGCGTTTCTCTGATATTTATCGTCGTCATCGTGGTGTATTTATTTCATATTCAGATCGTTATCAAGTTGATGAAATTTTGCATAATGTGAATAAGAAAAATGTGAAAGTTATCGTAATTACGGATGGTGAACGTATTCTTGGTCTAGGCGACCAAGGTATTGGTGGTATGGGGATTCCAATTGGTAAATTATCGCTATACACAGCATGTGGTGGTATTAGTCCAGCATACACGTTGCCAATTACCATTGATGTGGGAACAAATAACGAAGAACTGTTAAATGATCCTCTTTATATGGGTTTAAAACATCCGCGTATTCGTGGTGAAGAATACTATAGTTTTGTTGATGAAATTATGGCTGCTATTCAGCGTCGTTGGCCAAAAGTTTTAATTCAATTTGAAGACTTTGCACAAGTGAATGCAATGCCTTTATTGACTAAATACCGCGATAAAGTTTGTTGTTTTAATGATGATATTCAAGGTACAGCGGCAGTATCTGTTGGTAGTTTAATTGCTGCTTCACGCGCTGCGGGTAAACAGTTGAAAGACCAAATGGTGACTTTCTTAGGTGCAGGTTCTGCGGGTTGCGGTATTGCAGAACAAATTGTTTCGCAAATGGTTGCGGAAGGCTTAACAGATGCACAAGCACGTAAACGTGTGTTGATGGTTGATCGTTTTGGTTTAGTTACGCATGAACAACCAGATTTACTCAATTTTCAAAGTAAATTGGCACAAAATCATGAAGATGTTGCTGCATGGGCATCTGAAGGTGAAATCATCACATTATTAGATGTTGTGAAAAATGCAAAACCATCGGTACTCATTGGTGTTTCTGGTCAGCCGGGTTTATTCACGGAAGAAGTGATTAGAACGCTTGCTCAACATTGTGAGCGTCCAATTATTTTGCCTTTATCTAACCCGACTTCGCGTGTAGAAGCTATTCCATCAGACATTATTAAATGGACAGAAGGTCGTGCACTTATTGCAACGGGCAGTCCATTTGAACCTGTGGAGTATGAAGGTAAAACATTCAATATTTCGCAATGTAATAATTCATATATTTTCCCCGGTATTGGTTTGGGGGTGTTAGCAGTGGGTGCGACGCGTGTAACTGAAAGCATGTTAATGGCTTCAAGTAATGCTTTAGCAGATTGCTCTCCAAAGTTACAAAATATTGATGCAGATTTATTACCTGATTTGAATGAGATTCAAAAGGTTTCAAAAATCATTGCATTTAAAGTAGCAAAGGCAGCAATGGAAGCAGGTGTTGCACCTGTTATAACTGATGATTTGTTAAATGAAGCAATAGAAGCGAATTTCTGGAAGCCAGAATATCGTGATTATAACCGTGTTACTTATTAAGTAATATTTGTTAAAAAGGGAGTAAAAGCTCCCTTTTTTTATTTTTGATATTACAAATATTAATTTTCTAAAATGGTTTCTAATAGCTCTTCACTTGGTGCAAAGAAGTAAGCGCCATCTTTTGGTGTAACAAAGTGCAGAAGTCGATCGTGAATACCATCGCCGCTTGTACCAAACATGCGCAAAAGCATTGAATCAATAATAGCTAAATCGTTGGTGTAAGCAATAAAGAATAAGCCCTGATCGCCTTTACCATCACCATAAGGAAGTGAGTGGCGCAAAATTGCCAATTCTTCGCCGTCATCATCTTCTACAACAGTGCGAGAAACATGTGAATTTTCTGGTTGAATCTCGTCATCAAGTTCAATACTTTCTAATTTTGTACGACCAATCACATGTTCTTGTGCATCAACTTTTAACTTTTTCCATTTTTCTAAATTATGTGCGTAACGCTGCGCAAAAATGAAAGAACCATCAGCGAACTCATCTGTTTCTTCAGGTAGTAGAGCTGTTTCAGCACGATCATCAGGAAATTGAGGATTTTCGGTACCATCAATAAAGCCTGTTAAGTCTCGACCATCAAATTGGCGGAAGCAAACACGTTCATTTAAAACGTCAACTTTATCTTGAATACCATCAAAGAATGCTTGGCTCAGTGTGAAACACAAGTCTGCTCGTTGTGATGCAATGTGAATAATGACATCGGCAGGGACAACAGGCATTTCAAATGAGCCTTGAATGGGTGTTAGTTGTTTAAAGCCTTCAGGTCTTTTTTGATAAAGTTGATCCCAAAGTTCTGGACCAAATGCGATAGCAGTTTTAATTTCTGCATGTGGATGTTGTGTGATTAAGCGATCACGTGTTGATAATAGATCTTCAAATTTTTCTTTGAGTTCTTCAAGACTTAAATTTTTTAAACGTAAAACAATAAATCGAGCATGATCTGATGGTAATGGCAAAATTACAGATTGGGCGGTCATTCATGGCTCCTGAATATTTTATCTTTCTTACAAACTTTGTTTATTGTGCCTGATGGGGAAAGCTCTGAATAGTATAAAACAAATAATTCATCATTGAATTTTAAAGCAATGAAAAGTGGAATGGTTTTATAATGCTTCGATCTTTTTTTATACGGTTTAATGATGTCCTATCAAATGTGGATTGCTTTCATGCTTGCATGTTGGGTGATTAGTATTTCTCCGGGTGCAGGTGCAATTGCATCTATGTCGAGTGGATTAAATTATGGCTTCCGTCATGGATATTGGAGTGTTTTAGGGCTGCAACTGGCACTTTTGTTACAAATTACAATTGTTGCTGCAGGAGTAGGGGTTTTATTTACGACAAATCCTTGGGCATTTTGGGTAGTGAAGTGGTTTGGTGTTACTTATTTATTGTATCTCGCTTACTTGCAGTGGAATGCACCGATACAATCTATAGATATTAAAAATGATCTACCAAATAAATCTCGAACTCAACTTGTTCTATATGGCTTTCTCGTGAATATGAGTAATCCGAAGGCAGTGGTATTTTTATTGGCGGTATTACCTCAGTTTCTAGATTTATCCAAACCACAGTGGCATCAATATACAATCATGGCAATTACTATGATTAGTATCGATTTGGTGGTAATGGCGGGTTATACAGGTTTGGCAGCAAAAGTTTTAAGAATGTTGAAATCTGCAAAACAACAAAAAATAATGAATCGAACATTTGCTGTTTTGTTTGCTTGTGCGGCAAGTCTGCTCAGTTTTGTACAGCAAGCATGAACAAACCATGATTTTATCGACACCTTAAAAAAGATCAAAAAAAGGTCAAAAAAAGTTTGACACCAAAAAATAATGTGATATAGCTCTCATTATAAGAACAAAACAACAAAAAACTCCACAAGTTTTGTATTTTAAGACTCCTTCGCTCCCCCAAGCTAAGGAGTCTCTTTTTTTTCTGTCATTTTGCAATGAATAAAAAAGCCACATTTAATGTGGCTTTTTAAGTTGTATTCAGTTTTAAACTAATTTCTTCACTTTTTGCACAATAAAGATCAGAGCAAATAGAATAGACATGGTTAAAACAATGCTTAATCCTGTAGATATATCTAAGCCTGCACTTGACCATAAGCCAATGCTAACCCCAATTTGTGCAATGATAAATGCCCAAATCACCATTTGCTTTGGTGAATGTGCAACTAAGCGAGCTGTTAAGGCAGGAATCACCAATAAGGCACCCATTAGTAATGAGCCAACAGCGCGTAAAGCTAAAACGGTAAATAGAGCAAGTAAAAGCATAAATATTAAACGCTGCCAATTTGCATTTACGCCTTCGCTCATTGCAATGTCGGGGTCAATTGCAATCTGAATTTGTGCTGTCCAATACTTATAAAGAATAACCAAAGCAATAGCGATTACAACAGTAAACATAGGTAAGTCTGCCCATGAAATTTGTAATAAATCACCAAATAAATAGCTAAGTAATTCGGGGCGTAAAGCAGGTAGGTATTGTATTAATAAGAGACCAGAACATAGTAATGTTGCTGAGCAAAGCGCCAATAGGGCATCGTTAGGTAGGCGAGGGTCATGTAGTACCCATAGAACACCAACCAATAATAATGCCAAAAATGTCACGCCTACCCACAGAGGTAAACTTAAAATACCTGCAACGGCAACGCCTAATAATGTACCGTGAGCCATCGTGTCTGCAAAGAAAGACATCCGACGCCATAACATTAAACAACCTAGAGGTGCGGTTAAGAAAACTAAAAGCGTTCCCATCGTCCATGCAGGCAATAGTAGTTGTAACCATTCCATCATGACTTAAACTTCCGGTTCTGGGTGAATGTGTGGGCGAGAATCATGTTGGCAAGGTGTTGCAGTATCACCATGACCGCAGTGATTGTGATGATGTTGATAGAAAACGCGGTTGGTGCCAAAAATTTCTTGGTAGGCTGGCTCTTGCTGAATATTTTCAGGTAATCCACTACAGCAAATATGTTTGTTTAGGCAAATAACGCGTTGAGTTCCTTGCATCACCCACTGTAAATCATGTGAAACAATAAGAATTGAACAATTATACTTTTCAGGAAGGCTACGAACATAGTCGTAAAGTTCTGCTTCAGATTGAATATCGAGACCTTGCATTGGCTCATCAAGGACTAAAACATTCGGTTGTCTTAATAAGGCACGTGCGAGTAAAACACGTTGGCGTTCACCACCTGAAAGTTGCTGTACTTTTGAATTTTCGAGTTTTGCAATACCTGTATCTTGAATAATCTGTGCTTTCACTTCCGCAGGGCAGGCTTCAAGATTAAGCAAATCTTTGACTCTTAAAGGCAAGCTGTAAGATGGATTAAACTTTTGTGGAACATACGCAAATTTAAGCTCGTTTGAACTATGAATAGTTCCAGATTTTGGCTTAATAATACCAAGCAGAACTTTAATGAGTGTGGATTTTCCGGCACCATTTGGACCAATGAGCGTGACAATTTCACGATCATATAAAGTGAAATCTACATTTTTTAAAATTTCTCTACCATCTATATGAACAAAGATGCCTTTTAGTTCAATGACAGGTTGTTCAGTTATTGCTTGTTGCGACACTGCTGACAAACTCCAGAAATTTCAATAATGCTATGAAAAGCGGTAAAGTTATCTGAAGCAGATAAGGTTGCAAGTTGTTCTAATAAGCCTTGTGCTGATGCCTCTGTTACAGATTTACACTCAGTGCAAATTAAGAATGCAGCCTGATGTCCTTCTCTTGGGTGACAACAAGGAATATAAGCATTAATAGAGGTAAGGCGATGAATAAAGCCTTTCTCTAATAAAAAATCAAGCGTCCGATAAACGGTTGGTGGTGCGGCAGGGCGTTCGGAGCCACCTTTTAGTTTTGCCAAAAGGTCATACGCACCCACAGGGCCAGAAGCAGAAAGAATAAGTTCTAAAACTTCTTTTCGTAATGGTGTGAGTCGAGCTCCTGTTGTTGCACAAAGACTTTCAGCGTCTGCTAGACGTTGATCAATATTGTGATGATCATGTACGCCGTGTAAAGCATCGTGATGTTCATGAGAACATAAGCCCATAGCAACCTCATAGATTTAGAGCAAAAAATATACATTGAATTTTAACATGAAGTGAATAGAGTTTCGATTCAGGATATGTATTTTTATCAATTTGTTATACTATAACATTATTGAGGCGTTTAAGTGATTTTTCCATGTCCCGTTTTTTTGCATTTTGTGTTTTTACATTACTCAGCAGTTTGAGTTGGTCTCAGGCAGTTGTTGTGTCTACACATCCAATTTATTTAATTGCTCAAAAAATTACACAGGGTGTGGAAGAGCCAATATTATTATTGAAAGATCAGTCTGGTCATGATGTCACTTTAACGCCAGCACATCGTAAGACAATTCAAGATGCATCATTGGTAATTTGGTTAGGACCTCAGCATGAGGCTCCGCTCAATAAATTATTGGCAAATAACCCATCTGCTATTTCAATTTTAGAGTCAGGGATTATTCAAGCCTTACCACAACGTGGTGTTCGTGGTGAATCATTAAAATCAACAGTCGATACTCATGTTTGGTTAGATCCAAATAATGCGGTTCGAATTGGTTTCTTTATTGCCGCATTACGTTCACAACAAAAACCAGAACATCGTGCTGAATATTGGGCAAATGCTCAAAAATTTGCAAAAGACATGTTGGTTGCTGCAAATAAATTAAATGTAACGTCATATACAAAGCCTTATTGGTCATTCCATGATGCTTATCAATATTTAGAACGTTCGTTAAATTTAAAATTTGCAGGTGCATTAACTTCAGACCCTCATATGGCACCTACTGTTACGCAAATTAAATACTTAAATGATAGTCGTCCTTTGACTAAAATGTGTTTACTTGCAGAAGGTCATGCCAGTCGCAATCAATATCAAAAACTGGGTGAAATTGAGTTTCAGAAGGTGGATGAAAGTATGAGCGGGGAAGGGGACTTTGTGGTTGGATGGAGTAATTTGGCTCAAGAAGTACAAAAATGTGTATTAAATGCACGAAAGTAATGTGTTTATTAAACAAAAATAAATACCAATACAATGTTACATAGTTGCAAAAAAACTCGACTTAGGTCGGGAAATGATTGCATGTTTAGGGGGCTAACTCTATAATGCCTCCGATAAAAATCGATCACCTGTTAAACTTGTCAAGCATTAATGCTGTAAGTGGATAAGTATATGAGCCGAACTAGTCGCTTGATTGATCGACGATTAGCGAAAGCTTTAGTCCTCATGCAAGCATGTATGATTCCTGTTTCAGCCTTGATTGCGTTGGTCTTGAAAGACTCAACTGCAGCTTATAGTGCGGCTTTAGGTGCACTTGTTTGTTGGCTAGCCAGTAGTTATTTTTCTTGGCAGTCGTTTCGAACGGCAGGCGCACGAGCAACGAAGCAAGTTCTTTTGAACATGTATAGGGGCATGATGGGCAAGTTTGCTATAGTGATCGTTGGATTCATTTTAATTTTGAGCAATGTTAAGCCGTTGTCAGCGGCAGCATTGTTTTGTGGTTTTATTCTCGTTCAAGCCATGTCGTGGGTTGCACCTTTTTGTGTATCACGCTTTCAGAAACGAGTCTAAGCACATCAAAAAATTGAAAAGTTTTTTTGGAGTTGAACGAGATATCAAGCAGCACGCGATATTCGTTCTCTCTATATTAGTATTTGACATTGACCAGGTGTGATTTATGGCTGCTGAAGAACATGCCCTTACTTCGACCGAGTATATCAAGCATCACTTGACTAACATGACCTATGGCAAAATGCCAGACGGTTCTTGGAAGTTAGCTGAAACTGCTGATGAAGCTCAACAGATGGGGTTCACTGCTATTCACTTGGATTCTATGGGTTGGTCTATCACGCTCGGTGTGATTTTCTGTTTGTTATTCTGGTGTGTAGCGAAAGCTGCAAACTCTGGTATTCCTACCAAGTTCCAGTCTGCAATTGAAATGATCATTGAATTTGTGGACTCAAGTGTTCGCGACACTTTCCATGGCAAATCACGTTTAATTGCGCCATTAGCATTAACCATTTTCGTGTGGATTTTCCTCATGAACGCAATGGATTTACTGCCAGTTGACTTTATCCCGTATACAGCTCAATTGATTGGTGCACACGTATTTGGTATGGACCCTCATCACGTTTACTTCAAGATCGTTCCATCTACGGACCCTAACATTACCCTTGGTATGTCATTGTCTGTATTTGTTTTAATCTTGTTCTATAGTATTCGTGAAAAGGGTATTAGTGGTTTTGTTGGCGAATTGGCACTTAACCCATTTAACCCAAGTAACCCAGTTGCAAAAGCGTTATTAATTCCAGTGAACTTAATTCTTGAATTAGTAACATTCCTTGCACGTCCAGTTTCGTTGGCTCTTCGACTGTTCGGTAACATGTATGCAGGTGAATTAATCTTCATCTTAATCGCGTTATTACCGTTTTGGATCCAATGGGCTCTGTCTGTGCCTTGGGCGATCTTCCACATTCTTGTTATTACGTTACAAGCATTCATTTTCATGATGCTAACTATCGTATACTTGAGTATGGCTAGCGAAAAACATTAATGGTATCGCCTAACTATCACAAGATGGTTGGGCCTATAATTTTTTTTAATTTAACTTGGTATAAAACCTAACCTCTGAGGAATTATCATGGAACTCACTTTAGGTCTAGTTGCAATTGCATCTGCTATCTTGATCGCTTTTGGTGCTTTAGGTACAGCGATTGGTTTTGGTCTTTTGGGCGGTCGCTTCCTTGAAGCTGTAGCTCGTCAACCAGAATTAGCTCCGCAACTACAAACTCGTATGTTCTTAATCGCAGGTCTTCTAGATGCTGTGCCTATGATCGGTGTTGGTATTGGCTTGTTCTTCATCTTCGCTAATCCATTTGTAGGTTAATCAGCTTAATTCCTAAATTAAACTATTGAGGAATAGCAATGAATATCAACCTCACATTGATTGGCCAAGCGATTGCTTTTGCGATGTTTGTCGCATTCTGCATGAAGTTTGTATGGCCACCACTAATCAATGCGATTAGTGAGCGTCAGCGTAAAATCGCTGATGGCTTAAATGCTGCTGAAAAAGCGAAAGCTGATCTTGCCGATGCGCAAGCTCAAGTGAAAGCTGAATTAGACGCAGCGAAAGCACAAGCGGCTCAATTGATCGAACAAGCGAACCGTCGCGGTGCGCAATTGGTAGAAGAAGCGCGTACTCAAGCGTCAGCTGAAGGTGAGCGTATTCGTCAACAGGCTAAAGAAGCTGTTGATACTGAAATCAATTCTGCTCGCGAAGAATTACGTCAACAAGTCGCTGCTCTTGCAGTTGTTGGTGCTGAGAAAATTCTTAGCCAACAAGTTGACGCAGAAGCTCACAATGCCATGCTGACTCAGCTGGCTGCTAAACTTTAAGAGAGGCAGATTATGGCTGAACTCTTGACGTTGGCACGCCCATACGCTAAAGCAGCATTTGCGTACGCTTCTGAGCAAAGTGCAACTGACTCTTGGTCAAAAGCACTTGAATTGCTCAGTGCTGCGGTGCAAGACGAAGCATTTTCAGCTTTCTTAAATCGCCCTGAGCTTACTCCTGCTGAGCAGGTGAGTGTGATTGCTAAAGTTTTAGGTGAAGAACAAAACGCTGCAGTGTCAAATTTTTTGACATTGCTTGCCGAAAACGGCCGTTTATCACTTCTACCTGAAATTGCAGCAGAATACGAACAGCTCAAATCACAGAATAACAATACTGTGGATGTTGTGATTGAATCAGCATTCCCATTAACTTCTGTACAAGAACAATTACTTGCACATGCATTAGAGAAAAAATTCGAAGCAGCAGTGAGCGTTTCTGTAGAAGTTAAACCAGAGTTAATTGCTGGTGTAGTTATTCGTGCAGGCGACCAAGTGATAGATGATTCTGCGCTTAACAAGCTTGAAAAAATGCGGACTCGTCTTCTTGCTTAATTGCTTGAAGACTGAACTTTAAAAAGATTGAGGTATAGCGCAATGCAACAACTGAATCCATCCGAGATCAGTGCGCTCATTAAACAGCGTATCGGCGATCTGGACACCAGCGCAACCGCTAAGAACGAAGGGACCATTGTTATGGTTTCCGACGGTATTGTGCGTATTCACGGTCTTGCTGATGCAATGTACGGTGAGATGATCGAATTCGACGGCGGCCTTTTTGGTATGGCACTGAACCTAGAACAGGATTCAGTGGGCGTCGTTGTTTTAGGTAACTACTTAAGCCTTCAAGAAGGTCAAAAAGCTCGTTGCACAGGTCGTGTATTAGAAGTTCCGGTTGGTCCAGAACTTTTAGGCCGTGTAGTAGATGCTTTGGGTAACCCAATTGATGCTAAAGGCCCAATTGATGCTAAATTAACTGGTGCTGTTGAAAAAGTAGCACCAGGCGTAATTTGGCGTCAATCAGTGGATGAGCCTGTACAAACTGGTTATAAATCAGTAGATACAATGATCCCTGTAGGCCGTGGTCA
This sequence comes from Acinetobacter portensis, assembly GCF_009372215.1. Classification (GTDB taxonomy): domain Bacteria; phylum Pseudomonadota; class Gammaproteobacteria; order Pseudomonadales; family Moraxellaceae; genus Acinetobacter; species Acinetobacter portensis. Next base: position 13,725 of record NZ_LWRV01000097.1, read on the forward strand.
ACGTGAGTTGATCATTGGTGACCGTCAAACTGGTAAAACAGCAATGGCGATCGATGCGATCATCGCTCAGAAAAACTCTGGCATTAAATGTGTATACGTAGCAATTGGTCAAAAACAATCGACTATCGCTAACGTTGTACGCAAGCTAGAAGAAACTGGCGCTATGGCGTATACAACTGTTGTAGCAGCAGGTGCATCAGATCCAGCAGCAATGCTTTATCTTGCTCCGTACTCTGGCTGTACAATGGGTGAATACTTCCGTGACCGTGGTGAAGACGCGCTTATCATTTATGATGACTTGTCTAAGCAAGCTGTTGCGTATCGTCAAATTTCATTGCTTTTACGCCGTCCACCAGGTCGTGAAGCGTATCCGGGTGACGTGTTCTATCTACATTCACGTCTACTTGAACGTGCTTCTCGTGTATCTGCTGACTACGTTGAGAAATTCACTAACGGTGAAGTTAAAGGCCAAACTGGTTCATTAACTGCATTGCCGATTATTGAAACTCAAGCGGGTGACGTATCTGCATTCGTACCAACGAACGTAATTTCGATTACTGATGGTCAGATCTTCCTAGAAACATCATTGTTCAACTCAGGTATTCGTCCTGCTGTGAACGCGGGTATCTCTGTATCTCGTGTTGGTGGTTCTGCGCAAACTAAGATCATCAAAAAATTGTCTGGTGGTATCCGTACCGCTTTGGCTCAATATCGTGAATTAGCAGCGTTTGCTCAGTTTGCTTCTGACCTTGATGAAGCAACTCGTAAGCAATTAGAACACGGTCAACGCGTAACTGAATTAATGAAGCAAAAACAATATGCTCCATATTCAATCGCTGACCAAGCTGTTTCAATTTATGCATCTAACGAAGGTTATATGACTGACGTTGAAGTTAAGAAAATTGTAGACTTTGATGCTGCACTTGTTTCTTACTTCCGTTCAGAAAATGCTGCGTTAATGCAAAAAATTGACGAGTCTGGTGCTTGGGATAAAGAAATCGAAGCAGCATTCAAAGCAGGTATTGAAAGCTTTAAAGCGACTCAAACTTACTAAGTTTCAACTGGTTTGAAATTTAGTGTTGGTTTGGTTCACGGAATCAACCTTCGGAGGCTCGCAAGGGCCTTCGAATACTAGGTTAAGCGTATGGCAAATTTAAAAGAAATTCGCGCCAAAGTAGCTAGTATCAAAAGCACGCAAAAGATTACTCGCGCGATGCAGATGGTAGCAGCTTCTAAGATGCGTCGTGCGCAAGAGCGCATGGCTCAAGGCCGTCCGTATGCCGAAAATATGCACCGTGTAATTGCTCATTTGGTACAAGCGAATCCTGAATACAAACACCGTTATATGGTTGAACGTCCTGTAAAGCGCGTTGGCTATATCGTTGTTTCTTCAGATCGTGGTTTGGCAGGTGGCTTGAACATTAACTTGTTCAAGAAAGTTGTTAAGCATGTACAGCAACAACAAGAGCAGTCAATTGAAGTTCAATTTGCTTTAATTGGTCAAAAAGCGGTTTCGTTTTTTAAAAACTACGGCGGTAAAGTTCTTGGTGCGACTACGAATGTAGGCGATGCACCAAGTCTTGAACAGTTAACTGGTTCTGTGCAGGTGATGTTAGATGCTTATGATAAAGGCGAGTTAGATCGTATTTATCTAGTATCAAACGGCTTTGTAAATGCCATGACTCAAAATCAAAAAATCGAACAACTTGTTCCTTTAGCTGCTGCTGAAGGTGACGAGTCTCTTAACCGTCAATACGGTTGGGATTATATCTATGAGCCAGAAGCTGAAGAGCTTTTAAATGGCTTATTGGTTCGTTACATTGAGTCTGTAGTTTACCAAGGTGTGATTGAAAACATCGCATGTGAGCAGTCTGCTCGTATGGTTGCAATGAAAGCTGCAACTGACAACGCAGGCGACATCATTAAGAGCCTACAACTTATTTATAACAAGCTGCGTCAAGCCGCGATTACTCAGGAAATTTCTGAGATCGTTGGTGGTGCCGCTGCCGTTTAACATTATTTTGAATTGAGGAGACAGCAATGAATAGCGGTCGTATCATTCAGATCATCGGCGCGGTAATCGACGTCGAGTTTGAACGCAACAGCGTTCCTAAGATCTATGACGCTCTCCAAGTAGATGGTACTGAAACTACTTTAGAAGTTCAGCAACAACTTGGTGATGGCGTAGTTCGTACTATTGCAATGGGTTCTACTGAAGGCCTTAAGCGTGGTTTGAACGTAGTTAACACTGGTGCTCCAATCTCTGTACCTGTAGGTACAGCATGTTTGGGTCGTATCATGGACGTTCTTGGTCGCCCAATCGACGAAGCTGGTCCTGTTGCGACAGAAGCACGTTTACCGATTCACCGCGCAGCACCTTCTTATGCTGAACAAGCGGCTTCTACTGACCTTTTAGAAACTGGTATTAAAGTAATTGATTTACTTTGCCCGTTTGCTAAAGGTGGTAAAGTTGGTCTGTTCGGTGGTGCCGGCGTTGGTAAAACTGTAAACATGATGGAATTGATCAACAACATCGCTAAAGCTCACTCAGGTTTATCTGTGTTTGCTGGTGTTGGTGAGCGTACTCGTGAAGGTAATGACTTCTATCACGAAATGAAAGATTCTAACGTTCTAGACAAAGTAGCAATGGTCTACGGTCAGATGAATGAGCCACCAGGAAACCGTTTACGCGTAGCGTTAACTGGTTTGACTATGGCTGAATACTTCCGTGATGAGAAAGACGAAAACGGTAAAGGCCGTGACGTATTGTTGTTTGTTGACAACATTTACCGTTACACATTGGCTGGTACCGAAGTGTCTGCACTTCTAGGTCGTATGCCATCTGCAGTAGGTTACCAACCAACTCTTGCAGAAGAGATGGGTGTTCTTCAAGAACGTATTACATCTACTAAGTCTGGTTCTATTACGTCAATTCAAGCGGTATACGTACCTGCCGATGACTTAACAGATCCATCGCCTGCTACTACATTCGCTCACTTAGACGCGACTGTTGTATTGAGCCGTGACATCGCATCTTCTGGTATTTACCCAGCGATCGATCCACTTGACTCAACTTCACGCCAACTTGATCCATTAGTAGTTGGTACTGAGCATTACGAAATTGCTCGTTCAGTTCAAAACGTTTTACAACGTTACAAAGAATTGAAAGACATTATCGCAATTCTTGGTATGGATGAGCTTGCAGAAGAAGATAAATTGGTTGTTTACCGTGCGCGTAAAATCCAACGTTTCTTCTCTCAACCGTTCCACGTAGCTGAAGTATTTACTGGCGCGCCTGGTAAATTAGTATCTCTTAAAGAAACGATTCGTGGCTTTAAAGGTCTTCTAGCTGGTGAATACGACCACATCCCAGAACAAGCGTTCTATATGGTTGGTGGTATTGACGAAGTTATTGCTAAAGCCGAGAAACTTTAATTAGCTACTCTAATTTAGGAGATTCTCATGGCGACTATGCAATGTGATGTTGTAAGTGTAAAAGAGTCTTTGTACTCTGGCACTGTAACTATGCTAATTGCTAAAGGTGCTGGCGGTGAGTTAGGTATTATGCCTGGACATGCTCCGTTAGTAACTTTGCTTCAACCGGGCGCGATTCGCGTTCTGTTGGAAAACGGTACAGAAGAGTTAATCTATGTATCGGGTGGTGTTCTTGAAGTTCAACCGCACGTTGTTACGATTCTTGCAGATTCTGCAATTCGTGCCGACAACTTAGATGAAGCTGCAATTCTTGAAGCACGTAAAAATGCTGAAAACTTGTTAGCAAATCAAAAGAGCGATTTGGACGCTGCTGCTGCTTTGGCTGCTCTTGCAGAAACTGCTGCTCAGTTGGAAACGATCCGCAAAATCAAAAACCGCGCTTAATAAGAGACGGTTTGAGATTGAAAAAACCACCCGAAAGGGTGGTTTTTTTATATACTTAATTTTTTAAAATAAAAAAGGGACACCTGTTAAGATGTCCCTTATATTCATTGCGTCATATAACCTATTAAACCAGCTTAAAAAAGGGGGAATAATAGTTAAGCTATAAGCGCTTACATATAATATACTATATTATATATTTATTATTTTCAACCTTAAACGACGTAAGAAAATGTTAATAAGAAATCCAAAACATTTTTTTGACTTGATGTCTCAGCCTAGAATTTCTTCTTATCGTAGATATTTTGGGACTAATTTATCTGATACTGAAATATTAGGTGTATATTTTTGGAATGAAAATCTGTGTCATTCTTTTTTTAAAGTTTTAAACTTAATAGAAATTACTGTAAGAAATAAACTTCATAAATCATTAAGTAATTACTATTACAATTTCCCGAAACAGAGGGTTGATAAAAGGAGTCAAAATCCATTAGTTACAAATTTTGTTCGAACTATTGGTTCGGCAGAATCATGTAATTGGTATGAGTCAGGCTTATTGGAACATAAAAGTTTAAGTAAAGTTTTAGATAAGACGCATCATCCAAAATTTAAAACTCCATTGAGGAAAATACCATCACCAGATGATGTCATAGCAAGTTTAACTCTGGGGTTCTGGTGTTCACTTTTTGATAAAAATCCTAGTTTTATTTGGGATGACATATTACTTTCTGTATTTCCTAATCATCGTTATTCAAAGTCTTTTATTTTTGTAATGCGTCCACCTAGACAGCCTCTAAGTAATCCTTGGAGTATTAATAAGAATATAAAAACTTTATATAATAGATTTTTACTTATTAATGATGTGAGAAATAGAATTGCTCACCATGAACCTTTATGGAAAGTATCTGAAATATATGATGAAGTCTACAAAGATTCTCAAAATAAGAAAGGTAATGTTATATTGTCAAAGAGTACAAATGTAAATGAAACATTAACTTCTTTAAACCTAATATTAGATCGTTTAGAAGAAACATTAAGTTGGATGGATACATTACTTGCAGAGGATTACTGTCAATCTAGTGAATTGAAAAATTTAAGATGGATGCTGAGTTTAGATGGGTTTAATTCGTATAGATTGAATTTTATTACGATTGGAAATGGTTTTACTAAATCTAAATTTAAGAAACAATTAAATAGCTTATTAGCAAAGCAAAAAGTTGTATATTTTAATGATAATAAAAATGTATATACATTGTATCGAATTACTTAATTAACAAGGAACTCCCCATTCCCCACAATTTTTACCTTAAACACTTCATCAAAGCCTTGGCGAATTCAAACATGAGGTG
>NZ_LWRV01000098.1 GCF_009372215.1 Acinetobacter portensis
TTTTTAGGATTTGGCTATAGATGACTTTTATCACATTTAAAGTCAAAAAAAGAGCGCAAATTAAGCACTCTTTTTAATTGATATTTTTTTATTACAAACGCATTTCAATGCCTTGGTTGGCAAGGTATTGTTTGGCTTCAGGAATAGTATGTTGCCCAAAATGGAAGATAGATGCGGCAAGAACAGCATCAGCACCACCATGAATAATACCATCTGCCAAATGTTGTAAATTACCAACACCGCCAGAAGCAATGGTCGGAATAGTGACGCGATCATTAATTTGACGCATTAATTTTAGGTCATAACCTGCTTTGGTGCCATCGGCATCCATTGAGGTAATGAGTAATTCACCTGCACCGAAGTCAGCCATTTTTACAGCCCAATCAATAGCATCAATACCTGTTGCTTTGCGACCGCCGTGGGTGAAAATCTCCCATTTATTGTCACCCGTTTTTTTCGCATCAATAGCAACAACAATACATTGAGCGCCAAAACGCTGAGAAGCTTCTTGTACAAACTCAGGGTTAAATACCGCAGCAGAGTTAATACTGACTTTATCTGCGCCTGCATTAAGCAATAAACGAATATCTTCAACTTTACGAACACCACCACCAACAGTAAGCGGTACGAATACAGATTCAGCCATACGCTCAACAGTGCGGTAGGTTGTATCACGACCATTTGAGGTTGCTGTAATGTCTAAAAAGGTAATTTCATCTGCACCTTGTTCGTTATAACGACGTGCGACTTCAACTGGATCACCTGCATCACGAATATCTAAAAATTGGACACCTTTCACCACGCGGCCATTATCGACGTCTAGGCAAGGAATAATACGTTTAGCAAGCATAAATTTTTCCAGTAATTACAACATATTACGAAACTGACCTACGGTTGGTGCTACACCTTGGTAGATGGACAATGTATTCTATCAAAAATATGTAAGTTTTTTCGCAGGTTTTCTATGTCGGTTTATACCACTTTGACTTTAATGGAAGTTCAGGACTTCTCTTCACCTTATGGATTAGAGGTAATTGACCTGATTCCAATTCAAGGAGGTATTCAAAATACAAACTATTTTATTGTCACAAAAGACGGTCATCAGTTTGTACTCACAGTATTTGAAGAGATAGATGAACACGGTGCAGGTGAGCTTGTACCTGTATTGGAGCATTTAGGAAAAGCTGGCTTAGCTGTGCCCGTTCCTTTAAGTCATTCAGGAAAATCTATTCATAGTATTAAGAATAAGCCTGCACAAATTGCGCCACGTATGATGGGAGAACATCCCATGCCATCAACTATTGAGCAAGTTAAAGAAATTGCCATTGCACAAGCAAAAATGCATGTCGCTTTAAAAGATTTCCCTTTAGAGCGAGCTGAATATAGAGATCAAGCATATTGGGCAAAAGTCACTCAAGAATTAAAACCAACTTTAGATGTTGCCGATAAAACTTTATTGGCTGAATTATTAGGTTTATATGAAGCAATAAGAGCAGCGTATCCCAACCGTCCAAAAGGTTTTATCCATTCAGATTTGTTCCGTGATAACACGTTATTTGAAGGCGATAAGCTCAAAGGTATTTTAGATTTTTACGAATTGAATAAAGATGAATTATTATTTGATATTGCCATTACTTTAAATGACTTTTGTACAGAATATCCAGATGTGCATTTAAACGAAGATAAGGCAGTTGCATTCTTAACAGCTTATGAAACCATTCGACCATTAACTGAAGATGAACGTGCTTGCCTTGAAATTTATTTGGCAATGGCAGCGGGGCGTTTCTGGATGATGCGTTTACAAGTGGCACAAAAAAATGCTGCTGAAGGACGTACAGGCGATGATATTTTGCAAAAAAATCCTTTAGAAATGCGTAATATGCTAATCGAAAGATTAAAGTTTGTTACTGCATAAAAGGAAATAGTAAAAATGCGCGATCAAGGTCGGTTGGTTGAATGGTTCGATGATAAAGGCTATGGATTTATCCAACCTAATGATTCAAAAAAAGGTCGTGTATTTTTACACATTAAAGATTTTGCAAAACAAGGTCCACGTCCAATCGTGGGCTGTGCTTTATATTATCAAGTTATTTTAGATGAAAAAGGGCGTTATAAAGCGCAAAAAGTGGTGTATTTAAAAGCATCTCAAGCAGTTAAATCCAGACATGCATCATCGACATCTAATGTTGTAAAAATGAAGAAGAAAATGCAGCCCATGCAAATGTTATGCATTGGCTATATTTTACTTTTAGCTGTTTTAACCTTGTCGGGTTTATTCAGTGGAATTTTCTTATTATTTATTAGCTTAATGAATGCTGCGACGTATTGGTTTTATATGCAGGACAAAGAGGCTGCTCAGTTAAACAAACAGCGTGTTCCTGAAAATTCTTTGCATCTTTTGGCTTTTTTAGGCGGTTGGCCTGCGGCATGGCTTGCACAACAACGTTTGCGTCATAAAACACAAAAACAACCATTCAGAAAGATTTATTTTTGTACTATAGCTTTTAACATTCTTTTAATTTTATGGTTAGTCTCACCATTAAATCGCTTTTCTATTTAATGAGATATAGTTTTTAGAGGGTATAAAATGAATTATTCAATAGATAAAGACTCAAATCGCACACTCACCATTGTTTTATATGTTCTCTATATTGTTGCAATTTTTTCAGCGGGTATTTTGGCAATTGTTGCACTCATTATTAATTATATTAAGCGTGATGCAGTCAAAGGTTCTATTTTTGAAAGCCACTTTACATGGCAAATTCGAAGTTTTTGGTGGTATTTAATTTGGAATATTGTCGCTTTTGTTCCGTTCTTATTCTTATTTTTCACGGGTGAAAACCCAGATGCCTTTGTCGGTGTTGCATTTGGTGCATCTGCATTTTGTGTCGCGATGATTGCACTTTCATGGGTATGGATTGTATACCGTGCAATTCTTGGTTTAATTCGTGTGAATGATAATAAACCAATGTATCAATCTTAAATTTTCAAATTTAGGATCAATCGAATATGAGTTAAAAAAAGAGCTTAGTTAAGCTCTTTTTTTTCATCTTTGTTTTTTAATAATTTATTTAAAAACTTAGGTTTGAGTTCACTAAGCATCACACCTAATACCACCAATGCACCACCAACAAGTGCAAGAAATGGAAGTCGTTCTCCTGCAATACGTCCAATCAGTGCCGCCCAAACAGGTTCTCCTGCATAAATAATGGCAGCTTGTGATGAATCTACAGATTGTTGTGCCCAGTTCATAACAAGTTGAATGCATGCACTTGCACAGCCTAAGCCACATAAAATAACAATAAGCATCCAATGAAAATCGGGTAGACCACTTTCACCCAATAATGGACTCATGATAAAACAGAATAAAGATGCGAAAATAAGTTGAAGAACAGTCACGCGTCTTACATTCACTTTTCCTGCAAAATAACCAATGAAAATGATCTCAAGTGCAATCGCAATAGAGCCGAAAATAGTGATGATTTGCCCAAAGTTAAGCTGAATTTGTTGAAAGCCATTACCTGTTAAAAAGATGAGCCCGACAAATGCAAATAGGCAGCCAATCCACGTCATGATATATGGTTTTTTACGAAAGATAAGCCACATAAAAATAGGGACAAGTGGAACGTAAAGTGCCGTTAAAAATGCAGATTCACTGCTACTAATGGTTTGTAAGCCAATGGTTTGCGTGCCATAACCAATGGCAATAACGGCACCAATAACAGCACCTGCAAATACTTCTTTTAAATTAAAATCTTTTAAATATTTGATAGAAATTAAACTGACTGCAAGGGCAGCCGCTGCGAAACGTAAAGCCACAAACATAATGGGGCTACTAAAATTCAGCGCATATTGCACCGTAATGAAACTTCCGCCCCAAATGAATGTAATGAGAATAAGCGAAAGTTGTGGCGCTTTAGATTTAATCCAAGTGGGGGATAAGAAAGCCATGAAATTAAGTCAAAACCCTAAAATTGGTGAAATGAAAAAAGAGGTCAAAAGACCTCTTTTTTGTACAAAGGACGAATTACACTTGGTCTAAAAGTGCTTGTGCTTCACGAAGATTCAGCGTGTTTTCATAAATTGCACGACCTGTAATTGCACCTAAAATGCCAGGTTGACCTTTCAAATTACGAACGTCATCTAGGTTAGTTACACCACCTGACGCAATAACAGGTAAACCTGAATATGTTGCAAGATTAACAGTTTGTTCAACGTTAACACCTTGCATCATGCCATCACGTGCAATATCTGTATAAACAATGCTAGAAACGCCAGCATCTGCAAAACGTTTAGCAAGATCAGTTGCTTTAACGTCAGTGACATTTGCCCAGCCGTCAGTTGCAACCATGCCATTCATTGCATCAATACCGACAATGATATGACCTGCGAATTTTTTACATGCTTCTTCAACAAATGATGGATCTTGAACGGCTTTTGTTCCAATAATCACATAAGAAACACCTGCATCTAAATAATGCTCGATAGTTTCTAAAGAACGAATACCGCCACCAATTTGAATTGGAAGATTTGGTTGAGCTTTACAAATGGCTTCAACAACAGGTTTGTGAATAGGCGTACCTGCGAAAGCACCGTTCAAATCTACTAGATGGAGACGACGAGCACCTTCATTTACCCAATGTTGTGCAGTTGCAACAGGATCATCAGAAAATACGGTATCGTCTTCCATACGACCTTGTTTTAAACGGACACATTTGCCATCTTTCAGGTCAATTGCAGGGATGATCAGCATGCTTTCGCTCCTAGCCAAATCTTGTTGAATTTAATGGCGACAATCTTAACAAAGTATTGGCAATTCTCTAAGCATCTGATGATGGTTTTATTTTAATCGGGCGTATTCGGGGCTTTAAATTGGTGTTTGGAGCTTTAAATTGGTGTTCGGAATGTTTTTTTGGCAATAAACCTAAGCGTAAAAGTTCTTCAAAAACTAAAATTGCACCGTAAGTATCTGCTGCTGCATAAGAAATTTGTTGAGGTGTTAATTCTTTTCTTGCCCAATTTGAGGTACTTATTTTTTTAGATTTAGGAAAATGCTCGTTAAATAGTATCGCAATTGCATTTTTTAGACCCACTTGGTTTTTATATCCAAAGCTAGAAAAGCATTTAGATAATTCAATAATACTATTGAGTTCGATACCTTTTTTTCTGAAAAGATGAGCGTCATTTTTTAAGCCGAAACCGATTTTAATTTGGTCGTGACTGCTAAAAATGGGTGCTAGAAAATTAAGAATTTCAGGGTTTACTTGGAATAAATAGGCTTTTTCTAATGTAGCAAGTTGAATGAGGTGAGGGCCTGTTTGCGTTTCACCTTTGGTAAATGTTGGTTTAGATTCTGAATCGAAGCCGAATAAAGCAGTGTTATAAAGTTCTTCTTGTAATGCTATGCATTGATCGAGTGTTTGTAGCACAACAATTTGATTTGATGATAAGTTTTTAAATAATGGAAGTTTGGAAATTTCTTCTTTTGATAATAAAGCAATTTGTTGCGCTTCCATATAATTTCAAACTTAAATCCATAATTTTTGAGATTAAAGGGTTTTGAGTGTTTAAGCAAAAATAAAGCCTGAATTATCAGGCTTTATTTGAAATTGCTTTTTATTGTTGATGATTTTGCTCAATTTGGATCTGCTTAGAGCGTTCAACATAATCCTGATAAGCAGGAATAGAAATTGCGGCCAAAATACCAAGAACAAAAGTTACAGGAATACAAATAATATAAATCCACCCCAATACTTTTTCCCATCCAACTGTTAAACGAGGATTTCCATAACGGTTAAGTGAAGGGTCGCCTTTTGCACAAAGTAAATAAATAATTAAGATTAGATTAGCGATTGGTAAGAGAACGAGAAGAGAAAGCCAACCTGATTGATTTTTATCGTGTAAACGTCTAATGATAAAAACAAAAGAGAAGTAAATCCCTAAAGCATAAATCACAACTGAAAAGAAAAATATCCCTGAATAGATTGAGTCGGATTGTTCAGAGCTTTGAAAAAAAATCGATGCTAATATGAATAGAGCCAATATAAATATTGCAAGCAGTAAGTTCCATGCAGCAAATGATAGTCGTCCAAAACGACCATTAGCTTTGAAAGCTGAATCTTTAGTTTGTTGAATAGGTGAATTCATTTTTTAATAATCCCAAAAATAAAATTTGTTATAAAAAACTTTTAAAAAGAAAAAATATGCTGTTTATAGAGATATTGCGCGGTGAATAATATTTGCTTTATGGTTAAAAATAAAGCCCACCGAAGTGAGCTTTTTTGAAATCATTTGAAAAATTAGATGTTCCATTCCACAAAGTTTTTAAGCAATTGCAAACCTGCTGTATGACTTTTTTCAGGGTGGAACTGTGTAGCAAATAAGTTCTCTTTATGAATCGCTGTACAGAACTCAAGACCATAATCACATGTTGCAGCAACAAGAGATTTATCTTGTGGTTCTACATAAAAACTATGTACAAAGTAGAAACGAGCATCTTGTTCGATGTCTTTCCACATAGGATGGCTTGGGTCTGCTTGATGAACTTGGTTCCAACCCATGTGCGGTACTTTTAAACCATCAACATCGGGGAAGCGTTTAACAGCACCTTCAAAAATACCCAGTGCATCTGCACCGCCATTTTCTTCAGAACGTTGCATTAACGCTTGCATGCCTACACAAATGGCAAGAACAGGTTTATTGAAAACGGCATTACGCACAACTTCATCAATACCTGCTTCATGCATACCTTGCATACAATCACGCATTGCGCCCACACCGGGAAATACAATTTTATCTGCTTGTGCAATTAACTTTGGATCATTTGTCACATCAACAGTTGCACCCACATGTTCTAATGCTTTTGCTGCTGAGTGAAGATTTCCCATGCCATAGTCTAAAAGGGCAATACGGGTCATTACAAAGTACCTTTGGTTGAAGCGACAGTATTTTCTGCACGAGGATCGACTTCACAAGCCATACGAAGCGCACGTGCAAATGCTTTAAATACACTTTCAATTTGGTGATGGCTATTTTTGCCTTTCAAATTGTCAATGTGAAGCGTCATTAATGCGTGGTTCACAAAGCCTTGGAAAAATTCAGAGAATAAATCGACGTCGAATGAACCAATCAATGAACGTGTAAATGGAATATCCATCCATAAGCCCGGACGACCCGATAAGTCGACAACGACACGGCTTAAAGATTCATCAAGTGGCGCATAGAAATGACCATAGCGTTTTAGACCTTTTTTATCGCCCAAAGCTTGTGCAAAAGCTTGACCAAGCGTGATACCGCAGTCTTCTACCGTGTGGTGATCATCAATTTCTAAATCGCCATCACAATGAATATCAATATCAAATAAGCCGTGTCGCTTGATTTGATCGATCATATGATCTAAAAAGGGAACACCTGTATTGAGGGTGCCTTGACCCGTACCATCAAGATTTACACGAACACGAATTTTAGTTTCGTTGGTATTTCTTACCACTTCACTGATACGCTGCGTCATAAACACGTTCCTCAAAAACGTTGAAATGATTGATATAAAATGTTTTTAGCGGTGACTAAATACCGCATATTAGATTGCTCAGGAGGGTTAATCAATGCCTATTAACGTACATGCCATAACTTCTATCGAAAATGATGAAGTCCGTACTCAGCTTGAGCGACTGTATGACACTAGCCCAGAGTTTGCAGATGGGAAAGATGCCACAGAACAACTTGAACAAAACTTAGATCAGTATACATTACTTTACATCGCAGAATTTAATACAAAAATTATTGGAGCGGTATGGTGTACAGGTCAGGGGGAAACTCGAACGATTGAGAACATTGTGATTCACCCTGCAAACCGTGGTCGTGGCGTTGCAGAAAGATTGGTGAGTGAAGTTTGCCGAATGGAAGAAGAAAAGGGTGTGACTACTTTTGTTCCCGGATGTGGTGCGATTCATCGTTGCCTAGAAAGTCTAAACAAGCTTTAATTTTTAAAGATGATTAAATAATCGTTTGTAAATTAAGCAAAATTCAACGTAATGCGTTAAATATGATTTAAAAGTGAACATTTGATTCAATATCAAAGAAAGTCACTTGACGTGTTCACTGTGAAATTGTTTAATACGCGTCATCGGCGTGATAGCTCAGTAGGTAGAGCAACGGATTGAAAATCCGTGTGTCCCCAGTTCGATCCTGGGTCTCGCCACCATATTCAAACGTGAAAACGTTTAAAAAAATCTCTAACATATGTTGGAGATTTTTTTTGTGCAAAAAAAAGGCACTCAAATAAAAAAGTTAGGATTTATATTGACTATTAACTCGAGATACGGCTTAATACACCGCATCGGCGTGATAGCTCAGTAGGTAGAGCAACGGATTGAAAATCCGTGTGTCCCCAGTTCGATCCTGGGTCTCGCCACCATATTCAAAAAACCTCAAACATTGTTTGGGGTTTTTTATTGCTTGAAATTTGTGTCTAAGCATTGTTTTACTAGGTAAATTCGCTAAATTAGAACTTCAAATAATGCGAATATTTAAATTAAAAATGAAAGATTTATTCTCAAGTCAGAGTTCGCTTTATCAAAAAGCTAGACCAAGCTATCCGCAAAGTGTAGTCGATGAAATATTGAAGCATGTAGAATATAAAGAATATGCTTGGGATTGTGGTGCAGGGTCGGGGCAATTTACTCAATTATTAAGTCCATATTTTTCGAATGTTATTGCAACAGATTTAAGCCAGCAACAGCTCTCACAAGCACCCACTTTCAAAAATGTAGAATATTTGGTTCAAGCAGCAGAACAGAATAATTTTCCATCGGCTTATTTCGATTTAATTACCGTGGCACAAGCCATTCATTGGTTTAATTTTGAAAGTTTTTATAAAGAAGTAAAGCGTGTATTAAAGCCTAACGGTGTTTTTGCTGTGATCGGCTATGGTTTGCTTCAACTTAAAGACTCAAAAGTGAATGATCTTATTCAAAAGCTTTACTTTCACATATTGAAAGGTTATTGGGATGCAGAGCGTAAATATATAGATGAAGAGTATTTAACCATTCCATTTCCTTTTCAGGAAATAGCCATATCTAAAATGCAGATGGAATATGTTTGGTCGGCAGAACAACTTTTGGATTATTTAAATACATGGTCTGCAATTAAACATTATAAAATCCAGAATTCAGATGATCCTTTAAGTGAGTTAAAGCAAGCATTGGAAAATTCTGCACAATCTTTTGCAGTTGAATTTCCTATTTTATTTAGAATGGGGCGGTAAATGTTGAAAGGTGTTTTTAATCTGAGATCAGTCGTTTCCCAAAACAAACTGCTTCAATTTCTTCATAGCCCAATTGCTCATAAAAGTTTTGCACGTCGATATTGTCTTTACGAATAAGAAGTTGAAGCTTTGGGCAACCAAGGGCAATTAAACGCTTTTCTAGTTGCTGTATTAGCGCTGTAGCAATGCCATTGCGTTGAACATGTGGATGAACCGCTAAATAGTTTAACCAGCCTCTATGACCGTCATAACCGCCCATAAGTGTAGCTATCAGCTCATTGTCTTTGACTGCCACTAAGAAAAGCTCATCTTTTTGAGCGACTTTTCTAAAAATATCAATTTCTGGGCTATTCCACGGACGTGTTAAGTCACAAACTTCCCAAAGTGAAATCACATCTTCTAAATCAGTTTCTGTAAATTGTCTGATAATAAACATATTTGTTTAAAAGTAACCTAATTAGGATAAGTCGAGATTAATTCATAATTGTATGAATAGTAAACAGTTTTGGTGCTAAATTTTAAGGTATAAAAAAACGCCCCGAAGGGCGTTTTTATTTTGCTAAATATTAGGGTCTGTTGACATT
>NZ_LWRV01000099.1 GCF_009372215.1 Acinetobacter portensis
CTATTCTGCTAGTCTAGAGCCATAATTTATTATTTTGACCATCTGTATTACTTATTTTCGAACATATATCTAAGTTTTTTAAAGCATGTTCCCAATAACCTTTTAAACAGTCATATTGTATTAACTCAAGTCTAAAATCAAAAACCAATGGATTGTCTTTAATTTTTAATTTCACATCTTTTATTTTATTATCAAGATTATTCATTATATATACTTATTTAAAAGTGAGAATATAGTATCAACCATATTCTCACCTGATTATTTTAAACTGATTTATTCAATTTAATATCATATGCCATTTGAGTTTCAGCACCACGTCCACCACGTTCTGTTTGTTCCCAATATTGGCTCTTCACTTTAACACCTTGGAATTTATAATTTACGAATAAAACTTCATTCGCTTTAGATCCTACAAATTCGACTGCAGTCACTAACACATCTTCCAACGTAATACGTGAATATTCAATTTGTTCACCACCAGCTTTACACACAGAAATTTCTAATTTCGGAATGTGACGACCAATAGCACTATTTTTCAATATGATAGGAGCAGATTTATCAATAGCAGCAGTAACATTTAAGTCTTCAAAATTTACTTTACCAGCACCACCACCACCACCACTTGTTAAAGTTGCAGGTTGAATCGCCCCCAACTAAAATCTTGTACATCAATCCAGTCTTTATGATTAGAATCTTTAGACTCACCGTTAATACCGTCAATTTTTAAAAATATATCAATAGCCATATATAAAACACCTGTAAATAAAATTATATTTAATAATAATACTCATTAGATTTTATTTTAATCATGAGTATTATTATTATTTATAAAAAATTAATAATCAATATTTATTTTTAAATTACTCTTTTTTCAATGAAGGTAATTTAGAAACTAATCGAAGTGATACAGTTAACCCTTCTAATTGATAATGTGGTCGTAAATAAAATTTAGATGAATAATAACCAGGATTATCTTCAATTTCTTCTACCACAACCTCAGCTGATGCTAATGGTTTTCTAGCTTTAGTTTCTTGAGAAGAGTTTGCAGGATCTCCATCTACATAATTCATAATCCAGTCATTTAACCAGCGCTCCATATCTTCACGTTCATGGAAGGAACCCACTTTATCTCGCACTATGCATTTCAAATAATGAGCAAAGCGACAACATGCAAATAAGTATGGTAATCGAGCAGCTAATTTAGCATTGGCAGTTGCATCTACATCATAATAATCCAAAGGCTTTTGCAAAGACTGTGCACCAATAAATGCTGCTAAATTAGAGTTTTTACGATAAATAAGAGGCATTAGACCATTGTTTGATAATTCTGCTTCTCGTCTATCACTAATTGCACATTCAGTAGGACATTTCAGATCAACACCACCATCATCTGTTTCAAATGTATGTGTTGGAAGCTCTTCAACGACACCACCTGATTCAACACCGCGTATTGATGTACACCAACCATACTCATTGAAAGATCTATTAATGTTTACAGCCATTGCATATGCAGCATTCACCCACGCATAGTCTTCGTGCTGCTCAAGAACCTCTTTAAAGTTAAATCCTTCAACAGGGTTATTTTCTGCACTATATGGTAAACGCACCATAAATCGTGGTAATGCTAAACCTAAGTAACGAGAATCATCATTTTCACGTAAATTTCTCCAAGCAATATATTCTGTGTTTTGGAAAATTTTTGTAATATCACGTGGATTTGCTAATTCTTCAAATGACTCCATTTGCATTAGACTTGGATCTGTCCCCGTAATAAATGGGCAATGTGAAGATGCTGAAATTTTTGAAATTTCAGTTAACATTTCAACATCTGGTGCACTATGATTAAAATAATAGTCACCCACTAAACAACCAAATGGTTCACCACCAAATTGGCCATATTCCTCTTCATACACTTTTTTAAATATAGGACTTTGATCCCACATTACGCCTTTAAATTTCTTTAAGTTTTTACTTAATTCTTTTTTACTTAAAGGCATAAACTTAATTTTAAGCAAATGATTTGTCTCAGTATTATTTACTAAATAATGAAGACCAACCCAAGAACGCTCTAACTCTTGAAACTCATTATGATGAATTATTTTGTTAATTTGTTCCGAAAGCTTTTTATCTATTTCTGCAATAATTGCAACAATAGTTTGATACGTATCATTAGAATGCTGAACAACACTTTCTAACGCTTGCTTTGCTAAAGTTTTAACAGCTTGTTGAACCGCTGATTCAGCTTGCTGAGACTTAGGCTTAAATTCTTTATTGATTAATTGTTCAAATTCATCTAATTGAATATATTGAGCACTATTCTCAGTTTCTAATTGTGAAATATTAGTCATATTTATTCTCTAATCACTTAGATTCTTCTTGATCTTTTTTTGATAAATTGGCAATTGATTGTAATAAGTTATTATCTGAAAGAACTTTACTAATCAAAGTTTCCGCACCTGTTTTACCATCCATATAAGATAGTAAGTTAGATAATTCAACTCGAGCATCTAAAAGTTCTTTTAGTGGTTCAATTTTTTTTGCAATACGATCTGGTGAAAAATCTTCAAGACTTTCAAACTCCAAATCAACATTGATGAAGCCTTCGTTAGTCAGTGCATTTTCAACACTAAATGCAGCTCTGGGCTTCAATGCTTTCATTCGTTCATTGAAATTATCTATATCAATTTCCATGAATGATCGCTCACTAATTTCTGGCAATTCAATATTTGATTTACCAACTAAATCAGATATCACTCCCATTACAAAAGGAAGCTCAATCTTTTTTTCAGAACCATAAATCTCAACATCGTATTCAATTTGAACACGAGGTGCTCTATTTCTGGCAATAAATTTTTGACCGGAATTTTTATTCATAATTCATCCTATTATTCAGTAATATTTTTCTCGGTAGGTTGCCCAACTAAATTTATAAGTTTATCCATTGAATCAGGACTAATATCTTTCATAATTTCATAAAAGTTATAAGTCATTAACCTTTGAATTCTTCTTATAAATAAAGGCGCAGGATGCGAGGGCTCATTTTTCTCAAAGTAGAGATAAATTTTTTCAAGTATTAAGTCGATATCATTTCTGGATTTTATTTCAAAATTATTCCAATTAAATTCACCAAAAAATACATCTTTTTCTGAGTTTTTAGTTAACTCACTACTAATAACTTCATTTTTGTTATTATCTTTTAATAATAAAATAAATTTATTAATAAATTCTTCTAAATTATCAAATCTTAGTTCAGAAAAACCAACTTTAGAATCAAATATGTTTACAATATTCTTTATAATATCTAAAGATTTAATCAACAAACTAATTTCAGATTTTTTATCGCTAGCTGCTATTTTAGAATCCACATATAATCGTTCCATGCCACCAGGGTAAATATTATGTGAATCAGCAGGATATTCTAAAATCTTCTCAATTTCTCTAAATGTGTAAGAATTATTTGTCAGCCTATTTTTCACCAAAACAGAATTTTTTAAAGCTTTTATTATACCATCATTAGAATTAAATAATGAAAGAGAGTTAACACGATAATCAGGATCTAGGCTATTATCTTCATCATATAATGATGGATAAAGATCATCCCAATATAAATTTAAATTATCATAGATAACTCTCAAACTAGAATAAAGCCCATCAACACCATAGCAGTAAATTGAACTTAAAGAAAAATAAGACATAACATTTAAATCTTTACTTTTCTCAAGTAAAATATCACTTGAAATATTAAATACTTTTTCCCAGTCTTTTTCCTTGGCTTCAATAATAATATCGCCATATTGTTGTTCTGGCTTATCTCTTACTAGATCTAGGAGATTTAAATAATCTGGATCATACTCCACATTAAAACCAACAGAATTATCTTTACTTATCGAATCTATATATATTTCATATGTAATCATGGTAAATTCCTTATATTTATTTTATTTCTAACATTTGAAAGTTCTAATCCAATCTAAATTTATGGGCAATTTATTTTTACGAGATTCAAATTCGATTACTACTTTTTCATTTTCCATCAAAAAAGTAGCAACTAAAACTTTAGATTCATTATTAAATTTCAAACTTTCAGCCTTATCTAAAATCTTAAATAGCGACCACTCACCATCTGAAACTAATTTAATTGGTATATTATTTTTTAAAAGCTTTAAATTTATAACAAAACGTTGAGAATTTTTAGCAGGCCAATCTAAATTAAAACTTTTAATTGGACCATGATAATAATCATATTTTTTACCATCATATGTTATATTTATATATTCAGCATTTTTACTTAAAGTTTTCACTCTTAGTATTAAATCTATATTTGGAATATCTCCCCCCTCAAAATATAATGAATTTATGTTCTCAACATTTTTATATATGGACAATCTCTCATTTAACCCCTGCTCCAATAAAATTCTATATGGAACTTGCTGTCCAGATGCTACTTGAACATTACTATTAATCGTAGTTAAGTATGAACCACTCTTACCAAAAATTTGCGCTAATTCCTTTAATGAAACTTCATTAGATGAGCTTTTATCAAATGGGTACTTATTAAAGATTAAATCACGACAAGAATTCTTAACAATTTGATCTTGTTGTGTAACGATAGCGACAAGTTGCCCATCCTTATAAGACTGACTTGACGCTAGCACCTTTCCCACAAAGACATCTAACATTGGTTTAAATGGCTCAGGTAGTCTATTTATCTGTGCTTTATAATTAATTAACGGTTTAACATCAGGTAAAAGTTGATCTTCACTCTGAATACTAAATTCAAGTGACAATAAATATATATATAAATCATTGATAGACTTTGTAATATCATTCAAGTGTGACTCGTTATCCCCACCAGTAACTAAATTTCTAAATGGTGAAAAACTATTTGAAATATTCTCTAAGTATCCTTGAATTTTCGATTCATCAATTTTTATTTGCTTCTTAGCTACAGACTTAACTGCAGCTTTTGTCGTTGCAGAATTAAGATTAGTAGACTCACTCTTTTTTTCTAAATTTTCTATAGTATAATTGGTATTTAAACTAATCCCTTTAATAATACCAGCCAAAGATGAATTTTTCTCTGATAATTGCTTAGCCATTGTAATTGCATGTTGTAATGATTCTGGTTTAATCATCTTAATATCATTCAAATATCCTCTCCATGCATTTACATAATTTTGAGAATATAATCTATAAATATCAAGCAAAACATCATCTATAGATTTAAACTGAGCATCATTTCCAATAACCCATTTTTCTTCATTATAAATAGTATTTAAGCGCTTAGTAACAAAAGGTTTAAAAATATACTGATAACCATATTTTGTATAAATAATATTAACAGGATCATTGAGTGTTTTATCAGAAACTCTTCTAAAAATATTATTTGAACCAATACCACCCATTGATATATAAGAAACATTCGGTATGCTTTGTGGTGGAAGAGTTCCAGAATACTTATCTAAATCCTCCAAAATAACTTGACTAACATCTGTATAAAAAAGTAACTGCCTCGCCCTCTCTATTAATACTTGATCCTTATCATTTTGCGGCATTATTTTATATTTTTTAAATATTTCTCTTGCCAATTTTAATGTTTTTTCATCATATACTGACTTTGAAATAACATTACTAAACACCCACTCATATGCATAATTACTATCATAATGCTCTTTCTCATATAACATTAAATATATTTTTAAATTTGCATATGCATTATTGTAGTTTTTACTCTCAACACTATTTCTCAAACTAGAATATATTTCATTAGAAATTGCAGGTAGCAATGTTTCTTTTATAAATCTTTCATTCTTTATCTGACTAGACTCAACAATACTTTCTTGTTGACTCAACCCATAATTATCAGAAAATGATTTTGATAATTTTTCTTTATTTATACCATTAAATGGCAAATCATTTAACTGATTAATAAACTTTAAAACAGATGGAATATGATAAATATCAACATCCTTAATATTAAATTCTAAGGTCTGTAATGACTTATCTATATCTTTTTGATAGTCCCTATTAAATAAAAATCCTTTCAATAATAATGTGAAAAAAACCACTGTAAGAAAAATCAAGAACCCAACTATTATCCAATAGTTTTTCTTGCGTTTCTTCAACCAATTATTATCAATCCCAGCCATTTTAGCAGTACTAAGAACTAATTTTTTAAATATATTTTCAACAAATAATGGATTAATAATAAGCTTTGGTTCTTTCTTTACATCATTCAAATCATTTTCTTGAAAATTATTTTGCTTTATCGAAGAATTAGAATCATCCTGCTGTATAATACTGATTAAATTCACACCTGCTAATTGTAAATCTATATCGTAGTTAGACAGCACTAATAATTTTTGTAAATAATTTTTTAACGTATCGGCAAACTGTTCAAAATGACTAGAAAAACCGAGTGCTAAATCTATTTCTTCATCATTATGATTATTATTATATGAAACACTTTTAAAAATATTCTTATGTAATTGCATTGATATACTATCTATATTAGATAATAGATCTTCAATTCTTTTATATGAATCTTCAGCTAATGGATCTAAAGTTACACCAAAAGTTAGCTGCTTTTCCTTTTCCGAAAGATATTTAAAAAATTGACCAAAACCTCGAATAGCATCAATCTTATTAATAACAATATAGATAGGACAAGAGGTATTAAATACTGTTTGTATTTCTTTTAATCTTAATCGAATCTTATCTATCTGCACTTGTAAACTTTCTTCATCAAAATTTAGCACTTCTTCAGCACTAAGCATCAATATCAATCCATTTATTGGCTGCTTTGGTCGATAATCTTTTAAAATTTTAAGTAATTCACCCCAATCTTTTTTAACCTCGTTACTCTCAGAGCCTTCAAAGAAGTGTCCCGCCGTATCTAAGAATAAAGCATCATCTGTTAAAAAACAGTCACAGTCTTCTGTTTGACGCCCAATATTCTTGGAGTCAATTAGTCCTATTGGAAATGTTAAATTTGAGTTCAATAAGGCTGTCGTTTTACCAGCATTGCTTGGACCAACAAGCATAAACCATGGCTTGTTGTAGACATAATCATGCTTAGACCCAAATACTCTTTGGAATATATTCTTTTCTTTAAGCCCTTTTTGCTGTCTTAAAAAAGCATCTAAATGTCGAAACTTATCCTTTAATCTACTTTCCAATTTTACTTTAGAGAGCTTTTCATCAACATCACTTACATCAGCATCTTTGAGCTTTTTCTTATTACGATATATCTTGTATGCACAGCCAACGACAATAACAAACACACCAAATAAGATAACTAAAACTCGAACAAGCACACTATTTAGAATTTTGTGATCAGCAATTGCTATTAGTGGCCCCACAAACCAAACCAGTAAGGCATAAATAATAAACAATGCAATAGAAGCTGATAGTATCCACTTATTTTCTTTTAAAAAAATCATTTCACACCTAATCTTTTATTTATTATTTTCTATTAATATTGGAGTTGATAATGTTGCTTGACCGAGTTTCTGATCTATATAAACTACGATCTCGACCCGTCTATTTTTAGCTCTATTCTCTTCCGTATTTGTTTCATTCAACAATGCATCTGCACCACGCCCTTCCGCTCTAATTCGGGACGTATCTTGGATATAATTCATTAGAATTCTTTTTACTGCATCTGAACGCCCTTGAGACAAATGCCAATTCGATGGATATTTTCCACTGTTTATTGCACGATCGTCCGTATAACCAAATACATCTACTCGACCTTTAACTTCATTTAAAGCCTGTCCAATTGATGCCATGACTGGATAATATCGATCATTAACTTGATCAGAGCCTGAACTAAATAGTTCATCACCTAGAATTGTAATTGTACTTTTACCAACGATTTCATCTACTTTTAACAAATTACGTTCAATTTCATATTTTAATAATGGAGTTAAGTATTTATGATCTTTTCTTTTATCCAATACAAAATGCATTGCATTCATTCGTTCTTCTAATTCATATGAATATTTACTTAAAATAAATTTCATTGTGATATATATCATCAACATAATAATAAAACCACTTAAGAAAAGTACCCAATATGGGATAATCTTTCGCTTCTCAGAATTAAAACTGGTATTTATTAGACTTTCATTAAGAATTTTTGGATTCTTTTCTTCACCATGTTCTTTTATAATTTTTTCTAATTCTTTTTTAATACTTTCTACTGTTACTTTGCCATTATTGAGTATCTTATATTTACCCATATAGCCAAGAACTAAACAGCAATACATCAATTCAATAAGATGAAGATTTTTTAATGCATCTTTCTTTAATGAATCCAATAATTGATAAAACTGTTCGCCTCCCCACGTTTCATTATGAAATGTGACTAACAAACTTCGAGCATTCCATTCTTGATCCGCCCAACCAAATTTTG
This sequence comes from Acinetobacter portensis, assembly GCF_009372215.1. GTDB lineage: Bacteria > Pseudomonadota > Gammaproteobacteria > Pseudomonadales > Moraxellaceae > Acinetobacter > Acinetobacter portensis. The sequence goes on from NZ_LWRV01000099.1 coordinate 8,417, forward strand.
TGGCAAACTCGTCAAGCATTGTACATAAGCAATATCTTGCAGCCTGAATACTTTCATAAGTAACACGATTTAATTCAGCTTGAGTCTCAAACTCTTCAATACACTTTTTAAAATTTTCCAAAATATCAATCGTTGCACCCTTATACTCAACTTCCTTTGTCTCAACTAATTTATTAAAAATAGGGAAAGCTGCACTAATTAGAGGATTAATAGATTGATCACCAATCAAATCTATTTTTTTATTATCAATACTATTTTCTATATCTTTAAATTTTAAATTTTGCATATTCAACTCTTATTTTTGTTTTATTGCCCAACATTCCATTTCTAAATCAGGAAAATCACCAGCTAAATGAATTGCCATTCCAGAAGACTTTGCAAGCCCATTCCAAAGCTCAGAACTCTTATCTAATTCAAAATAGCTATATCCAGCGTGATATGGAATTTCTCTAGGTGCAACAGGAAGAGCAGCTATCTTTATTCCAGGTAAATGATATGCAACCAATTCACGCACCATTTCAACAGAGCCCACTTTAATTGTGGTAGGTATTCTTTGTCGTAGTAACTCTTCAGAAATACTTGAACCGATTGCCAATATAAATTTACTTGTATTCAATATTGAAACATCAGGTGTTAATGCAACCCTAGTAGCCTCATCTCTCAACTCTAAAGGAATCATAATTGCACGTTGCTGAAGCACAGTAGAAAGTGATTCTTTCAACAATATACTTAACTCTTTAAAGCAATAGCCTATTTGATCATGATCATAACTAGGTAATTCATTAAAAGTTTTATCCGCATTAAAAGTACATAAATCAGCATATAGCTTAATCAAATCACCATATAGATTATGTGGATGAATGGCGTGTAAAGATAAAGAAACATGATATAGATAAGCGAAGTAGCGATTGATCGTTTGTAGCATTAAAAAGTCTCGGACTTCCCCTGTACCTTTTAATGTAGGATTATTTAATAAATTAGTTAAAGCTGTAATACGTTGCTTTAATAAACCCATGATATCTGAAACATAATGTCCTAATTTTTGACTACTACTTACAACCACTGTAGGAGGAATATATTCCATATCCAGTTCAGTTGCTGCTGTTTTGCTTGTATTAATTACTTTTGCAATAGGTAGTTTTAAATCATTTTCACTTATGTCCCTCAAAAGAGACAACCTCAGGTTTGGACAAGCCAACATCAAAGATCGTTTAGGTAAAGAAGGATCTGCACTATCCTCCAATTCAGCATCTTTCATCAAAAATCTTACTGTTTTATAGTCTTTATCTTCCCAAAAACCGTAGTTTCTTTTATAAGATGAATCGATAGCCCAAACCAAATAAATAATTTCATTTTCCAAATTTGGTTCAAGCTTGATTTTTAAATTTGGTGCCGTTGCAATAGCCTCGTTAAAGTAATCACCATTTTGAAAAAATCCAGATACCCGCTCTATTGAAAGCTCACCTAATTTCAATGAAGATAAATTCAACTCAAGATTTGTCACCCCCCAACCGAATCCCTGCAATGACAAATAATATTCACTTAATTTATTATCATAATGGCGTTCTAATTGTTGAAAGTGTTGTGGGGCAATTAAAACGCCCTCATTCCAAACTACTTTTAAATCTTGTGACATTTCCAGACCCTTAATTAATATTCTTTATAAATACCCTTTTCCAATGAAGTTTTTATCTTTGGAATTGAGTCTTTTTCAATTTTAGTTTCAAGTTTTTTTAAGACTTTTTCTGATAATCCAGAAACATCTAATCCTTCTTTTTCTAATTTTTTTAATTGCTTATTCAATGTTAATTTTGCAGCTTCTTCTAAATTTATTTGAACTAGCTGACCTTCATTTATTTCAAAATTTAAATAGTTTTTCTTATTATTAAAAAATTTGGTGGTGTTTCAA
>NZ_LWRV01000100.1 GCF_009372215.1 Acinetobacter portensis
GTTGCTAAAGTAACTGCATAATAATATTTAAAATAAAACCGAGAGTTTCGATTCTCGGTTTTATTGTTACAGGTCAGTAGTTCAATTGGTAGAGCGTCGGTCTCCAAAACCGAATGTTGGGGGTTCGAGCCCCTCCTGACCTGCCATTTTCAAAAAAAACTTGATGCTGGTTAAATTGGTCATATAATAAGTCGCGAGTTCTACGACGAGTACAAAAATGTCGAATGATAAATCGCGTGACGCATTAAGCGAAGCGCCAATCCCTCAAAGAAATAATACCGCTGAAATCGTAAGCTCTAGTTCTCCGGTAGACTATATTTTATGGATAATTTCTATAATTTTGTTTATTGCTACAATGCTGGTAAATCAACATTTGCCGGGATATTGGGCGCCTGCGAATGATGTTTGGGTTCGAGTCGGGGTGATTTTGGCTTGTATCGTGACCGCTTTAGGTTTATTATACGCCACCCATCAAGGCAAAGGCTTTGTTCGTTTGTTGAAAGACTCTCGAATTGAGTTACGTCGTGTGACTTGGCCAACAAAGCAAGAGACCGTGACCACATCTTGGCAGGTACTTGCAGTCGTAGTTGTTGCATCTATTTTATTATGGTGCTTTGATTATGTCTTGGGTTGGTTAATGAAGTTTATTATCGGGTAAGAGAGCTATGAAACGTTGGTACATTATTCATGCCTATTCAGGTTATGAAAAACAAGTGATGCGTTCACTTAATGATCGAATCCAGCGTAGCGCTGTTGCCGATAGCTTTGGTGAAGTTCTTGTCCCTACTGAAGAAGTAGTGGAAATGAAGGACGGTAAAAAGCGCAAATCAGAGCGAAAATTCTTTCCGGGCTATGTTTTAGTCGAAATGGAAATGAATGATGATACTTGGCACATTGTAAAAGAATGTCCAAAAGTACTTGGCTTTATTGGTGGTACTGCAGAAAAACCTGCACCTATTACTCAAAAAGAAGCTGATGCTATCTTAGCGCGTGTACGCAATACTGGTGAAGCACCTCGTCCTAAGACGATGTTTGAGCCAGGCGAAGAATTACTCGTTGTTGATGGTCCATTCACAGACTTTAAAGGTGTGGTGGAAGAAGTTCAATACGAAAAGTCACGTTTAACGTTGACTATTAATGTATTTAACCGACCAACTCAGGTTGAATTGGAATTTCGTCAAGTCGAAAAATCAGTTTAATTGGAATTGGTTGAAAACGCCCGATTTGTTATGGATCGGGCATTGTTGTTGTAACGGTTATCGTTACTTGAAAACGTTGGGGAGCCTTAATCGGCGTTTGTACCCAGAGGTAATTTGAAATGGCTAAGAAGATTGACGGCTATATCAAGCTGCAAGTTCCAGCTGGTAAAGCGAATCCATCTCCACCGATTGGTCCTGCACTAGGTCAACGTGGTGTTAACATCATGGCATTCTGTAAAGAATTCAATGCTGCTACACAAAAAGTTGAAGCTGGTTTACCAATTCCTGTAGTGATTACTGTGTACAACGATAAGTCGTTCACATTCATCATGAAAACTCCTCCTGCTGCTATTCTTCTTAAGAAAGCTGCTGGTATCCAAAAGGGTTCGGCTGTACCAAACAAAACTAAAGTTGGTAAGTTGACTCGTGCTCAATTGGAAGAAATTGCGACTACTAAAGAACCAGATTTAACTGGTGCTGATTTAGACGCACGTGTACGTACCATTGCTGGTTCTGCGCGTTCTATGGGCTTGGAAGTGGAGCTTTAAGACATGGCTAAATTAACTAAACGTCAAAAAGCTATTGCAGCTGCTGTAGAAGCTAACAAAGTTTATTCTTTGGAAGATGCTGTACAAGTATTAACTAGCCTTCCTGCTGTTAAATTCAAAGAATCTTTGGATGTTTCAGTAAACCTAGGTGTTGATCCTCGTAAATCAGACCAAGTTGTTCGTGGCGCGACTACACTTCCTGCAGGTACTGGTAAAACTGTACGTGTTGCTGTGTTTGCTCAAGGTGCTGCTGCTGAAGCTGCTAAAGCTGAAGGCGCTGACATCGTTGGTTTTGATGATCTTGCTGAAAGCATTCAAGCGGGTAACCTTGACTTCGACGTAGTAATTGCTGCTCCAGATGCAATGCGCGTTGTAGGTAAGTTGGGTACTATCCTTGGTCCACGTGGCTTAATGCCAAACCCTAAAGTGGGTACTGTAACTCCTGACGTAGCTGGCGCTGTTAAAAACGCTAAAGCTGGTCAAGCACGTTACCGTGTAGACAAAGCTGGTATTATCCATGCTGCGATTGGTCAAGTAGGTTTCTCTGCTGAAGCTATTCGTTCAAACCTTGAAGCTCTTGTAGCTGACCTTAAGAAAGCAAAACCTGCTACTTCTAAAGGTGTTTACATCAAAAAGATCACATTAAGCTCAACTATGGGTCCTGGTCTTACTGTTGATGTAGCAAGCGTTTCTAAATAAGTTTCGACTTATTAAAGAATTTTAAAGCCCTGAGTAAAAATCAAAACGCTGTTTTGATTTTTACGCAAGACATGCTCCGTCGTATCTTGCAAAACTTAGGCAAACTTTGAATTGATAAATATTTGTTTATCAGCGTCAAAGACCTCAGGCGAGGGGAGTTTACTTCCTTCTTAATATCTCAGCCTGCGTAGACGCGGTGGTGTGATTTGTTCATCCTCCGCGTGTAAGTTCAGAAATGAACTTACGAATTGGGAGTGTACTTCGCGTAAGTACATAAATCACCGTTAGGAGGTTTTACAATGGCTCTTCTTATCGAAGGCAAAAAACAGATCGTTGCTGAAGTAGCTGAAGTTGCTTCTACAGCGTTTGCTGCTGTTGTTGCTGACTACCAAGGTTTAACTGTAGAGCAATTAACTACTCTACGTGTTGAAGCTCGTAAACTAGGTGTTGCTACACGTGTTGTACGTAATACTTTAGCTAAACGTGCTCTTCAAGATACGCAATTCACTATCTTGAATGAAACTCTTGTTGGCCCAACAATCTTAGCTTTCTCGACTTCTGAAGATGACATGGGTGCTGCTGCACGTTTGTTCGAAGAATTCGCGAAAACTAATAAAGCATTTGAACTTAAAGCTGCTGCATTTGACGGCAAACTTTATCAAGGTGCAGAAGTTAGCGTTATCGCAAACCTTCCAAACCAAGAGAAAGCGCTTACTATGCTTGCAAACGTTCTTCAAGCTCCTATTTCGAAATTGGGTCGCTTACTTACAGCGCTTCAAGAGAAAAACGAGTCAGAAGCTGCATAAGCTCAAACTTAAACACACATCATTCAATACCCATTTGGAGTTACTCTCATGGCTTTAACAAACGAAGAAATCCTAAACGCAGTTGCTGAAAAAACTGTTCTTGAACTTGTTGAACTTATTTCTGCATTCGAAGAAAAATTCAACGTATCTGCTGCTGCTGTAGCTGTAGCTGCTGGTCCTGCTGCTGCTGCTGCTGAAGAGCAATCAGAATTCAACGTTGAGTTGACTTCTTTTGGTGCTAACAAAGTAGCTGTAATTAAAGCAGTTCGTGAAGTTACTGGTCTTGGCTTGAAAGAAGCTAAAGATTTAGTTGAAGGCGCTCCTTCAGTTCTTAAAGAAGCTGTTTCTAAAGAAGAAGCTGAAGAACTTAAGAAAAAACTTGAAGAAACTGGTGCTACAATTACTGTTAAGTAATTTTGCCAGGGGGCAAATTTTAATTTGACCCCAAAAATTGGCTGATGGCTCTTGGGTCATCAGCCTTTTTGCGTTACAATAATCGGCTCGATTTTTGTTATCTTGGTGTAAAAAGCGCCAATATTTATAATAATTGATGAAGATCAAATGCTTACCAATATTTTTCCATGTTAGAAAATATTGTTAAGCGTTTTAATACCACTGAAAATTGCAGCATTTGAACAAAGTGGTGGTCATATCGACCTGCGTAATTCCTTCTAAATCCGTTCTGCAGGCGGGTTTAGTTTACTTTCCGAGGACTCCAGATGGCATACTCATATACCGAAAAGAAACGGATCCGTAAGAATTTTGGTAAATTGCCTAGCGTTATGGATGCTCCGTACTTGCTCGCGATTCAAGTCGACTCGTACAGAACGTTCCTTCAAGACGGCAAAACTCCAAAAAACCGCGAAGATATCGGTCTCCAAGCCGCATTTCGTTCAGTTTTTCCTATAGAAAGTTATTCTGGCAATGCTGCTTTAGAATTTGTTGAGTATAGTCTTGGTAAGCCTGAGTTTGATGTTCGCGAGTGTATTCTTCGTGGCTCAACTTATGCAGCACCAATGCGCGTTAAAATTCGTTTGATCCTTAAAGATCGCGAAACAAAATCTATTAAAGATGTGCGTGAGCAAGAAGTGTACATGGGTGAAATGCCACTCATGACAGATAACGGTACTTTCGTTATTAACGGTACTGAGCGTGTAATTGTATCTCAATTACATCGTTCACCAGGCGTATTCTTCGATCACGATAAAGGCAAAACGCACTCAAGCGGTAAAGTTCTTTATTCTGCTCGTATTATTCCTTACCGTGGTTCATGGTTAGATTTCGAGTTCGATGCAAAAGATTTAGTCTTTGTACGTATTGACCGTCGTCGTAAATTATTAGCAACTGTTGTACTTCGTGCTTTAGGTTATAAAGATGAACAGATCTTAGATTTATTCTTTGAAAAAGTTCCTGTATACCTAGACATGGGTAGCTACCAAATTGACCTTGTGCCTGAACGCCTGCGTGGTGAAATGGCTCAATTCGACATTCTTGATGCTGACGGCAAAGCGATTGTTGAACAAGGTAAACGTATTAATGCACGTCATGTTCGTCAAATGGAAGCAGCTGGTTTAACGAAGCTTTCAGTTCCTGATGAATACTTGTACGAGCGTATTACTGCTGAAAACATCACTTTACGTGATGGCGATGTTATTGCTGCAAACACAGTATTGAGCCATGAAATCATGGTTAAGCTTGCAGAAGGCGGCGTGAAGCAGTTCAATATTCTGTTCACAAATGATATCGACCGTGGTTCATTCATTGCAGACTCTCTACGTGCTGATACGACTACAAGTCGTGAAGAAGCGCTTGTAGAAATCTACAAAGTAATGCGTCCGGGCGAGCCACCAACAAAAGAAGCTGCTGAAAACTTATTCAATAACTTGTTCTTCTCTTCTGAACGTTATGACTTATCTCCTGTAGGTCGTATGAAGTTCAACCGTCGTTTAGGTCGTCCTTACGAAGTTGGTACAGATCAGAAGTCACGTGAAGTTGAAGGTATTTTATCGAACGAAGATATCACTGATGTTTTAAAAACATTAATTGAAATTCGTAACGGTAAAGGCGAAGTCGACGACATCGATCACTTGGGTAACCGTCGTGTTCGTTCTGTTGGTGAAATGACAGAAAACCAATTCCGTGTTGGTCTAGTTCGTGTTGAACGTGCTGTTAAAGAGCGTTTAAGCCAAGCTGAAACTGATAACTTATCTCCGCAAGATTTAATCAATGCGAAGCCAGTTGCTGCTGCAATCAAAGAATTCTTTGGTTCAAGCCAGTTGTCTCAGTTCATGGACCAAAACAACCCATTATCTGAAATCACGCATAAACGTCGTGTATCGGCTCTTGGTCCCGGCGGTTTGACTCGTGAGCGTGCAGGCTTTGAAGTACGTGACGTACATCAAACTCACTACGGTCGCGTATGTCCAATTGAAACTCCGGAAGGTCCAAACATTGGTTTGATCAACTCGCTTTCTGTTTATGCGAAGTGTAATAACTTTGGTTTCTTAGAAACACCATACCGTAAAGTTGTTGATGGCCGTGTAACTTTAGATATCGAATACTTATCTGCAATTGAAGAAGTAGGCACTGTAATTGCACAGGCCGATTCTGCAGTTGATGCTGATGGTAACTTATTAGAAGAAGTTGTATCTGTACGTCATCAAGGTGACTTCGTACGTATGCCTCCTGAAAAAGTAACGCATATGGATGTATCTGCTCAGCAGGTTGTATCTGTAGCTGCGTCACTTATTCCGTTCCTTGAACACGATGATGCCAACCGTGCATTGATGGGTTCAAACATGCAACGTCAGGCTGTTCCTACGTTAATCGCTGACAAACCACTCGTAGGTACGGGTATGGAAGCGAACGTAGCACATGACTCTGGTGTGTGTGTAATCGCGAACCGTGGTGGTCGTATTGAATACGTAGATGCTTCTCGTGTTGTTATTCGTGTAAACGAAGAAGAGATGATTGCTGGTGAAGCTGGTGTAGATATCTACAACCTCATCAAATACACACGTTCGAACCAAAATACTTGTATCAACCAAAAAGTTCTTGTGAACATGGGCGATAAAGTAGGTCGTGGTGATGTATTAGCTGATGGTCCATCGACTGATGGCGGTGAATTGGCTCTTGGTCAAAACATGCGTGTGGCGTTCATGACTTGGAACGGTTACAACTATGAAGACTCGATCTTACTTTCTGAACGTGTTCTTCAAGAAGATCGTTTAACTTCGATTCATATTCAAGAATTGTCATGTGTTGCTCGTGATACTAAGTTAGGTGCAGAAGAAATTACTGCCGATATTCCTAACGTAGGTGAAGCTGCGCTGTCTAAACTTGATGAATCAGGTATTGTTTATATCGGTGCTGAAGTTGCTGCTGGTGACATCCTTGTAGGTAAAGTAACACCTAAAGGTGAAACGCAGTTAACACCTGAAGAAAAATTGCTTCGCGCAATCTTCGGTGAAAAAGCTGCTGATGTTAAAGACTCATCTTTACGCGTATCTTCAAGCGTTAAAGGTACAGTTATTGACGTTCAAGTGTTTACGCGTGATGGTCTTGAAAAAGATGATCGTGCTCAAGCAATTGAAAAAGCACAGCTTGATGCTTACCGTAAAGATTTGAAAGAAGAATTCAAAATCTTTGAAGAAGCGGCTCGTGAACGTATCATTCGTTTATTGAAAGGTCAAGAATCGAACGGTGGTGGTACAACTAAACGTGGCGACAAACTTGCTGAAGATATGTTGTCTAGTTTAGAGCTTGTTGATTTGTTGGATATCCAACCAGTTGATGAAGCAATCGCAGAACGTTTAACTCAAATTCAGGTGTTCTTGAAAGAGAAGAGCCATGAAATTGATGAGAAATTTGCAGAGAAAAAACGCAAACTTTCTACAGGTGATGAACTTACAACTGGCGTATTAAAAGTTGTTAAAGTTTACTTAGCTGTTAAACGTCGCATCCAACCGGGTGACAAAATGGCGGGTCGTCATGGTAACAAAGGTGTTGTTTCAAACATCCTACCAGTAGAAGATATGCCACACGATGCAAATGGTGTTCCAGTTGATATCGTACTTAACCCGCTAGGTGTACCTTCACGTATGAACGTGGGTCAGATTCTAGAAACTCACTTGGGTATGGCTGCTCGTGGTCTTGGCGAAAAAATCGACAAGATGATGCAAGAGCAACGTACAATCATGGAGCTTCGTGAATTCTTAGATAAGATTTACAACAAAGTTGGTGGCGAGCAAGAAGATCTTGATAGCTTAACTGACCAAGAAGTTCTAGCACTTTCTAAGAACTTGCGTAAAGGTGTTCCTTTAGCAACACCTGTATTTGATGGTGCTGATGAAAGTCAAATCAAAGAGTTATTAGAACTTGCGGGCATTTCACGTACTGGTCAAACAGTATTGTATGATGGACGTACAGGTGAGCGTTTTGACCGTCCTGTAACTGTTGGTTACATGTACATGTTGAAACTGAACCACTTGGTAGACGACAAAATGCATGCGCGTTCTACTGGTTCTTACTCTCTAGTTACGCAACAGCCGCTTGGTGGTAAAGCACAATTCGGTGGTCAGCGTTTCGGTGAGATGGAAGTTTGGGCACTTGAAGCATACGGTGCAGCTTACACGCTACAAGAAATGCTTACAGTTAAGTCGGATGACGTTGAAGGTCGTACTCGTATCTACAAGAACATTGTAGATGGAAACCATTATATGGATCCGGGTATGCCAGAATCGTTCAACGTATTGACCAAAGAGATCCGTTCTTTAGGTATCAACATTGAACTGAAAAATGGTGACTAATTAGTTCCATTTAATCCCCCCAACCCCCTTTGAGAAAGGGGGAGTTCCCACTCGAAAGGGTAGGAGCTTCCCTCCTTAGAAAAAGGAGGGATTGAGGGAGGATTACTCAGTTAAAAAACAATATTTGTGACCCAGTTGTTGAGTGAAAATCTCCACAACACACGGAGAAAAAAATTGAAAGACTTGCTCGATATCATGCGCAAAAAGACGGATTCAGACGGTCATGCTCCTGTAGAGTTTGATCGCATCCGTATTGGTCTTGCGTCACCAGAAATGATTAAGTCATGGTCTCATGGTGAAGTTAAAAAGCCTGAAACTATTAACTATCGTACGTTCAAACCAGAACGTGATGGTTTATTCTGTTCCAAAATTTTTGGTCCAGTAAAAGATTACGAATGCTTGTGTGGTAAATACAAGCGTATGAAATACAAAGGCGTCATTTGTGAAAAATGTGGCGTTGAAGTAACAACTGCGAAAGTTCGTCGTGAGCGTATGGGTCACATCGAATTGGCTTCTCCAGTTGCTCATATTTGGTTCTTAAAATCATTACCAAGCCGTATTGGTTTGTTACTTGATATGACATTACGTGATATTGAACGCGTATTGTATTTCGAATCATATGTAGTAACTGACCCAGGTATGACTCCATTCGAGAAATACCAACTTCTTAACGATGAAGAATACTTCAATGCGTTAGAAGAACACGGTGATGAATTCACTGCGAAAATGGGTGCAGAAGCGATTCAAGATTTGTTGAAAGACATCGATCTTGAAAACGAAATTTCACGTTTACGTGAAGAAATTCCGACTACAACTTCAGAAACGAAGCTTAAAAAAGCATCTAAACGTTTGAAGTTGATGGAAGCGTTTAAAGAGTCGAACAACAAACCAGAATGGATGGTGTTAACTGTACTTCCAGTTCTTCCACCAGATCTTCGTCCGTTGGTTCCTCTTGAAGGTGGTCGCTTCGCGACTTCTGACTTGAACGATCTTTATCGTCGTGTGATTAACCGTAACAACCGTTTGAAACGTCTTCTTGATCTTTCAGCTCCTGATATTATCGTACGTAACGAAAAACGTATGTTACAAGAGTCTGTAGATGCATTATTAGATAACGGTCGTCGTGGTCGTGCAATTACTGGTTCGAACAAACGTCCTCTTAAGTCTTTGGCAGATATGATCAAAGGTAAACAAGGTCGTTTCCGTCAAAACTTACTTGGTAAGCGTGTTGACTATTCTGGTCGTTCGGTAATTACAGTTGGTCCTACTTTACGTTTACACCAATGTGGTCTTCCTAAGAAAATGGCGCTTGAATTATTCAAACCATTTATCTTTGCGAAACTACAAGCATCTGGTCAAGCAACAACCATTAAAGCTGCGAAGAAAATGGTTGAGCGCGAAACTCCAGAAGTTTGGGACGTTCTAGCATCAGTTATTCGTCAACATCCAGTGATGTTGAACCGTGCGCCAACACTTCACCGTTTAGGTCTTCAAGCATTTGAACCTATTCTAATTGAAGGTAAAGCGATCCGTCTTCACCCGTTAGTATGTGCTGCGTTTAACGCCGACTTCGACGGTGACCAAATGGCGGTACACGTACCTTTAACAATCGAAGCTCAATTAGAAGCTCGTGCGTTAATGATGTCTACAAACAACATCTTGTCTCCAGCGAACGGTGAGCCAATCATCGTACCTTCTCAAGACGTTGTCTTGGGCTTGTATTACATCACTCGTGATGCAATCAATGCCAAAGGTGAAGGCATGGTGTTTGCAGATACTCACGAAGTAAACCGTGCATTAGCAACAGGTCAAGTTGATTTACACGCTCGCGTTAAAGCACGTGTACACCAAACTGTTATTGATGAAGATGGTAACCGTGAGCATCAAACGATTATTGTTGATACAACACCAGGTCGTTGCTTACTTTGGGAAGTTGTTCCTGAAGGTATGGATTTCCAACAAATTAACCTTGAAATGACGAAAAAGAACATTTCTAAGTTAATTAACTCTTGTTACCGTAAATTAGGTCTTAAAGATACAGTTATCTTTGCTGACCAATTGATGTACTTGGGCTTCCGTCAAGCGACTCGTTCAGGCGTTTCTGTTGGTATGGAAGACATGTTAATTCCGCCAAACAAAGAAGCGATTATTGCGAAATCTGAAGCTGAAGTTCGTGAAATCGAACAACAGTTTGAACAAGGTTTCGTAACTGCTGGTGAACGTTATAACAAAGTTGTCGATATTTGGGCGCGTACAAACGACCAAGTAGCGAAAGCGATGATGGATAACTTATCTTTCACAACTGTTAAAAACAAACAGGGTGAAGATGAGAAGCAAAAATCATTCAACTCAATCTACATGATGTCTGACTCGGGTGCCCGTGGTTCGGCAGCTCAGATTCGTCAGCTTGCTGGTATGCGTGGTTTGATGGCTAAGCCAGATGGCTCGATCATTGAAACGCCTATTAAAGCGAACTTCCGTGAAGGTTTGACAGTACTTCAGTACTTCATTTCAACACACGGTGCACGTAAAGGTTTGGCAGATACAGCACTTAAAACAGCAAACTCGGGTTACTTAACTCGTCGTCTAGTAGACGTAGCGCAAGACTTAGTAATTACTGAGCCTGATTGCGGTACTTTAGGCGGTCTTGTAATGACTCCGTTCATTCAAGGTGGTGATGTAATTGAGAACTTAGGTTCTCGAGTGCTAGGTCGTGTTGTTGCTGAAGATGTGAAGAAAGCAGGTTCTGATGAAGTTCTTCTTCCACGTAACACGCTTATCGACGAGAAAATTGCAGCATTCCTAGAAGACGCTGGTGTCGATGAAGTTAAAGTACGTTCAGTTGTTGCTTGTGAATCTACATTCGGTGTTTGTGCGAAATGTTATGGTCGTGACCTAGCTCGCGGTCACTTGGTAAACCCAGGTGAATCTGTGGGTGTAATGGCTGCTCAATCAATTGGTGAGCCAGGTACACAGTTAACAATGCGTACATTCCACGTTGGTGGTGCTGCGAGCCGAACTTCTGCTGCAAACAGCGTACAAGTTCGTAACAAAGGTGCAGTACGTTTCCACAATGTGAAAACAGTACAACACGCAAAAGGTCACTTGGTTTCAACTTCACGTTCAGGTGAAATTGGTATTGCCGATGATTTAGGTCGTGAACGTGAACGCTATAAAATTCCTTACGGTGCGTCAATCTTGTTGAAAGATGGCGAAACTGTAGAAGCTGGCGGTATCGTTGCAACTTGGGATCCGCATACACATCCACTTGTTACAGAAGTTGCTGGTAAAGTTCGCTTTAGCCAAATTTCTGACGGTGTGACAGTTACATCTAAAACTGATGATGCAACAGGTATGACAACAATCGAAATCTTACCAGTGACTTCACGTCCTGCGTCAGGTAAAGATTTACGTCCTGCAGTTGTATTAGACATGGTTGATGGTGCTGAACAGTTCTACTTCTTACCACAAAACACGATTCTTTCTGTCCGTGATGGCGAAACAATTGGTGTGGGTGACGTAATTGGTCGTGTTCCACAAGAAACTTCACGTACACGTGATATTACCGGTGGTCTTCCGCGCGTAGCGGATTTATTCGAAGCACGTAAACCGAAAGAGCATGCAATTCTTGCTGAAATTTCGGGTGTTGTAAGCTTCGGTAAAGAGACTAAAGGTAAGAACCGTCTTGTGATTACTCCGGATGATGGTTCTGAGATTTACGAAGAACTTATTCCGAAATGGCGTACCATGAACGTGTTCGAAGGCGAACATGTAAACCGTGGTGAAACTGTTTCTGATGGTCCACAGAATCCGCATGACATCTTACGCTTGAAAGGCGAAGTGGCGTTGACTAACTACATCGTGAACGAAGTTCAAGACGTTTACCGTCTACAAGGTGTAAAAATCAACGACAAACATATTGAAGTGATTGTTCGTCAAATGTTGCGTAAAGTTGACATTACTGATGGCGGTGATACAAGCTTCATCAAAGGTGAACAAGTTGAGTACATCCGTATGGTTGCTGAAAACCAAGCGGTTCTTGCACAAAACAAATTCCCTGCGAAATATGAACGTCAATTGATGGGTATCACAAAAGCATCGCTTTCTACTGACTCGTTCATCTCTGCTGCATCGTTCCAGGAAACAACTCGTGTGTTAACTGAAGCTGCTGTAACAGGTAAAGAAGATGATTTACGTGGCTTGAAAGAGAACGTTGTTGTGGGTCGTTTGATCCCAGCGGGTACTGGTCTTGCTTACCACTTAGAACGTCGTCGTCAAGAATCTGAAGCTGCTGAATTTGAGCTTGTAAATGATTTCTCTGATGTAGACCAAGCTTTAAGCCAAGCATTTAACGAAGAGTTTTAATTCAACGTTAAATGATTGAATTAAAAGGCGCCTTAGGGCGCCTTTTTTATATCTAAAATAAACACTTTTAAAAATACGTTATTTTTCATATATTAAATAAGCAAAAGATCATTACAATTAATTGAGGGATTAAACATGAAATTAAATAAAACAATTTTAGGCTTAGCTGTTTTGAGTTTATCAACATTTACAATGGCAGCACCTATGCCACATACAATTACTGTTGAAGATAAAGCTGTGGTTCCCGTGCTTAAAACAGAAGTGATTCGCAAAGTTGCAGGTCAAAATGCAACACGCCATGTAGAAGCAACAATTTTTGAGGTAACAAATAAAGGAAAAGATGTTATTGCACGTGAAGTTGAATTTAATGATGATCAGCAACAATTTTCAGATAAACAATTATCTATTCCTGTCATAAAAAAAGGAGGTGTGATTGTACCTACTTCAAAAATTGAACTGAATAAGACGCTAAAGCAAGATGGAAAAATAATTTCACAAACCAAGAATATAGATGCAGAAGGCATTGAATTCAAAAAAGATCAATTGCAGCCCGTGAAACGTACTTTGAAGTTGAATGAAGCAAATGGTGTTGATACAAACAAAAAAGTATCTCATGTTGTGACAACAGAAAATGGTGAAAAAACACGTGATCTTCTCATTATTAATGAAAACCCATAAAGCGAAAAGAAAAGCATTAGCGTATTTTTGATAGAATATTTTGAACTTAGAAGTAAGCAAGTTTAATTTACATTAATCTATTAAATTGTTGTTTAAAAAATGGCTAATATAAATTAAACATACAGGAGAAATATCATGAAAAAAATATTAACAATGACTGGTGTAGTCGCTGTTTCAGCACTAATGTTAGCTGGTTGTGAAAATATGAGCACAAACCAACAGCGTATTGGAGCTGCTGCTTTAGGTGGTGCTGTCGGTGGTGGTGTTGGTAATAAAGTGGGTGGAGGTCTTGGTTCTGCTGCAGGTGCAGGTGCGGGCGCTGCTATTGGTAGTAAAACGCAAAATGGCTCAAATAAAAATGCAACTTACAGTGGTGTGGGTGGTGCTGTAGGTGCCATTTTAGGTAAAGAAATTTTAGGTGGTAATTCTGGTGCTGCGATTGGTGGTGCGCTAGGCGGTGGTGCTGGTGCTGCAGTTGAGCAAAAGAAAAAATAAGTATTTATTGCATCCGTAAATACGTAAAAAAAGCGCAATTCCTGCGCTTTTTTTATAAATGGAAATCTCTAAATATCATCTTGATCTCTTTTAATTTTAAAAAAATTTAACATTACATTTAGTCTGATAATTGATATTCATTAAAATATTATCTTTTTAATAAAATTCATTCTCTATATTTTAAAGAAACAAAGTAGCAAGCGGATAACTGGAGCAAATTTAATACAAAACTCTGATAAAATGCCTTTTTTTCACAATTACTACTTACTATGTTTGCAATTCTTGCTGCCATCACAGTCATGTTTGGACTGTCATTGGCTCGTGTTCCTGTGGTATTCGCATTAATTATTGGTGCTGTCACAGGCGGTCTATTGGCTGGACTTGGTATCCATGGAACGATTGAAGCTTTTAATAGTGGCTTAGGTAATGGCGCTCAAATTGCACTCGCATATGGTGTATTGGGAGCTTTTGCTTTAGCTCTGGCGCGTTCAGGTTTACCAGATCTTCTTGCTTATAAACTCATTACAGCCCTAAAAGGGAATAGTGATGTGAAAGCACAAAATCGTGTGAAATACACCATTTTTGCTACAGTTGCACTTGCTGCTGTATGTTCACAAAACGTTATTCCCGTCCATATTGCTTTTATTCCTGTTCTTATTCCACCACTACTTAGCGTATTTAATCATCTTAAGCTAGATCGTCGTTTAATTGCTTGCGTGCTGACTTTTGGTTTAGTTGGGACATATATGTTAGTACCTTTTGGATTTGGTGCGATTTTCCTCAATGATATTCTGGGGCAGAACATCAATACATTTGGTAAGCCATATGGTTTCCATATTTCATATGACCAAATTCCTCATGCAATGGCTATTCCAGTATTAGGCATGTTTGTGGGATTACTCATTGCTGTATTTTTTAGTTACCGCAAACCAAGAGAATATTCAGAATTAAGCGTTAAATCTTCACAACATTCTATTTCTAATAGCGTACAAAGTGATGAAAACGGTAAACCTCTTGTTGCTAAATTTACGCTAATTATGGCGGCAATAGCCATTGTGATGACGCTTTTCGTGCAAGTAATTTCTGATTCCATGATTTTAGCTGGACTTGTGGGTGTTGCCATTTTAAGTTGCGCAGGCATTTTTAAATGGAAAGAAGCAGATGATGTCATTATTAGTGGTATGCGTATGATGGCATTGGTTGGCTTCATTATGATTTCAGCACAAGGCTTTGCATCTGTTATTGAGGCGACAAATCAAGTTCCTGCATTGGTTCAAGCATCTGTTCAGTGGATTGGTGATAGTCAAGGTTTAGCTGCATTTTGGATGTTGTTAATTGGATTATTAATTACATTAGGTATTGGTTCATCATTTTCGACCGTGCCAATTCTTGCCATTATTTATGTACCTTTATGCTTACAATTCGGTTTTAGTCCAATGGCAACCATTGCTCTTATTGGTACCGCAGCAGCATTGGGTGACGCAGGTTCTCCAGCATCGGACTCAACATTAGGACCGACTTCTGGCTTGAATATGGATGGTCAACATGACCATATGAGAGACAGTGTAGTCCCAACATTCATTCACTATAATATCCCACTGATGATTTTTGGTTGGATTGCAGCAATGGTTTTATAATCTAATTTTGCTAAATATATTAGAAAATAATATGTATTTATTTCTGATAAGTTTAGTAGGATTAAAATAAAATTAACCAGATTAATAAGGTTGGTATTAAAACCAACCTTATTGGTTAGATTTAAATAAATATCTTTAAAAAACATAATCTTAAAAATATGTTAAACGTTAATGAAATAATAGCTATTGCATAATATTAATACTCATGTTTATTATAATATTATTCATAACAAGGGTATTTTAAAAATGCTAAAACAAGTTGCTCTTATTGCATTAATGGGTATGTCAGCTTCTGCAATGGCTGGTCAATGGCAAGTTAAAGTCGGTGGCTCTGTAATTGCTCCTACTCAAGATTCAGATATTCTTGGTGGTGCAGTAACAGTTGAAGCTAAAAATGAAGGTGCATTTACGCCATCTGTAGAATATTTCTTTAATGATAATTTCTCTACAGAATTATTGTTGGCTACTCCAATTAGCCATGATGTAACTGCTCGTGGAGCGGTAAATGGTGGTGTTAAAGTTAAACATCTACCTCCAACTTTAACTGCAAAATATCACTTCAAAAACTCTACAGGTTTTACTCCATATGTAGGTGTTGGTGTTACAGCATTTATTCCTTGGGATGAAAAAACTTCTGGTGATTTGACTGACGCTAAAGTTAAAGAAGATTATGGTTATGCTGCTCAAGTTGGTGTGAACTTCCAACCAGCTGATGCAAAAAACTGGGGTGTATTCTTTGATGTACGTTATGCAGATTTGAATCCTGAAGTAACGGTAAATCCAAATGTTAATTTCAAATTAGACATTGATCCAATTATCTACACTGCAGGTTATAGCTACAAGTTCTAATTTTTTAGACATGTAGAATAAGAAAAACCCCATCTTTGATGGGGTTTTTTATTGCAAATAGAAAACAAAAATAATGTAGATATATATTAGACTTCCTTCATAAATCATTTTTCAATCAATTTAATTGTTTATCTTTCACCCAATCTAAATTGTATATGCCAGCAAGTAAATTAAACCGCAGGTTTAATCTTTTACGACGATTTCTATATACACAAGATAAAATCTTAAAACATTTCATCCTTCCAAATACATGCTCTACTTGAATTCGTCTACGACCAATCTCTCTATTTAACTTTTTTAATTCAGAATCTAATTTTTCAGTTTTCTTTGCTTTAGATGGCATGAGGCATCCAAAACCCAATTTTTTTATCCCTAAATACC
>NZ_LWRV01000101.1 GCF_009372215.1 Acinetobacter portensis
GGCTCTAGACTAGCAGATTTGCACTTAGTTTTACCTAATGAGGTCCCACAACTCTGTTGCTAGCTCATTAGGCTCCCTCATCCAACGCCATTCTGTTTCTTTAAGATGATAATCAAAATACTCTTTTGATATACCGTTGAACTTTGCTAGCCTTCTTTTACAAAAGCTCCAGAATGATTCTATTCCATTTATATGACATTGTCCTCTGGCAAATTCATTCGCTCCATGATTTACTCTAAAATGCTTTGAGTAACCAACATCTACCAAACCATTGTATCCACGCCAACCATCACTATAAATTACACTTTCAAGTGCAACTTTACCTAAGATAACTTGTTGTAATGTAGTCTTTTTACAATCAGGGACTATTTCTGTATAAACTCGACCATTCCTTTCAAATATTCCAAATACAGGTTGTTTTAAAGTACCTCGACCTCGCTTCAATTTCCCATGAAAACCACGTTGTCTTTTTGCTCCAAAATAGCTCTCATCAACTTCAATAGAACCTACAAACTTTGCTCTTAAATCTGTTTGATGATCGTAGATTGCTTCTCTAAAAAGCATGTACCAATAGTTGATGGTATTACGGTTCAAGTTAAGCAATAAGGCTGTTTTAGAAGCAGGAATATCAATGCAAAAGCACTGAATAATTTTTTTAATCTTATAGTGACTTAATTTACTGTTTTCTATCATGATTCTAGACTAACATATCTATTCTGCTAGTCTAGAGC
>NZ_LWRV01000102.1 GCF_009372215.1 Acinetobacter portensis
AATTGATGACACGCCCTAGATGAAAATCTGAATACGCGTAATGTACATGCGTGATATTGGTGGATGTATCTTTAATTAAATTTGACATGTTTAGCACCTATTTTAATTTTTCTAAGAGATTTGATTGATTAATAAATGTACGTTAAAGCCAAATTAACAAACTATAGGAACGGAAATATTGGAGATTTGTGGCATTGCAGCACATATTTGTTATCTAAAAGTATAATTTGTTGTTTTTAGGTTAGCTTGCTGAATATTAAGAGAAAAAAATAGAGTGATACGTGACTTACATCTGAGGGGAAATTTAAAGTAGAAATATTTGTCTTTGTACGTGAATTGTTAAGTTGTAAAAAAAGGGTCAAAATTATGACCCTTTTTTTGATTAAATATTAAAGACGTTTGCGTTTTGCGGCTGTAATTTGCGATTGGCGCATACGGAAGCCTTCTTTTTGTTTTTCTGATGTTTTCTCGATACAGTGTTTGCATGAAACACCATGCTCGTAGCTAGGAAGTTCAACTTCTTCAGGAAGAAGAGGCCATCCGCAAGCATGACACTTAATGTTTGCACCTTCTTCCATACCGTGAGTAACGGCAGTACGACCATCAAACACGAAGCATTCACCTTCCCATAAGCTTTCTTCAGCAGGGGTTTCTTCTAAGTATTTTAAAACGCCGCCCTTAAGGTGATAAACCTCGTTAAAACCTTCTTGAAGAAGCAAAGATGTTGATTTCTCACAGCGGATACCGCCAGTGCAGAACATCGCAATTTTCTTGTCTTTGTGCTGCTCAAGGTTTTGTTTTACGTACTCAGGAAATTCGCGGAATGTTTCAGTTTTTGGATCTACGGCACCTTTAAATGTACCTGCTTTATATTCGTAGTCATTACGCGTGTCGATAAGAATTACATCATCACGAGCAATTAACTCATTCCATTCTTTAGGGTCTAAGTAGTGACCAACTAAGTCACGTGGTTTAACTTCAACACCTAAAGTCACAATTTCTTGTTTAAGTTTAATTTTCATTTTACGGAATGGTTTATCAGAGCTGTGAGACTCTTTGTATTCCATTGTAGTAAAACCTTCATTCAAAAGAAATTGATGAATGGTATCAATAGATTGACGATCACCAGCAACAGTGCCGTTAATACCTTCGCCTGCAACAATAAGAGTACCGCAAAGATTGATTGTTTTTACCAAGTCTAAAAGTCGTTGTTGAAGATCGGCTGGATCTTGAACTTCTTTGAATTGATAAAGTGCTGCAACAACCCAATCAGTGGTCGCTTGCTGTTCTACAGGTGCAAGCTGTTCTACAGTAGCGTTCATGGAGTACTCCGAATATATGTAGGATGAAAAATAAGGGGCGTATTCTAACCCGAAAACTCGGAATTGGCGAGAAAACCCATTCGTATTTATGGTTTTTAAATCTGCATTCAACAGGTATGATGCATAATCAGATTGATTCAATCATTATCATATTTGTATTGGAGTGAGTTTTGAGTACTGATCGTCGAATCGCATCATTAACACCTTGTGCAGGGCGTTGTTCTACTGTATTTGGTGACTCAGTATGTCGTGGTTGCCGTCGCTTTAATCATGAAGTAATTAAGTGGAATACATATTCAATCGATCAACAAACGGCAGTGTGGCGTCGTTTAGATTTACAGTTAGATCAAATTTTAGTACCTATGTTGCCTTTGGCAAATATTGAATTGGCTGAACAATTTGTACTGTCTAAACGTGTGCGTTTACGTGAAGATGCATCTAAAGGGCGTAAGCTTTATCACGCTTTAAAAATTTGTGAAAAAAATAAAAACTTTGCAGATGATAGTGGTTTAGGTATTCAATCACATCAAGTGAAAAAGATTTGGCAAGAATTTGAAAGACGAGTTTTGGCTTTGGCGACAGCCAGTTTTGAAATGGCATTTTTAAGAGCAGATGTCATGAGTTTAAGTTTGCTAAAAGATGTGGAAGAGAGCAATTAAGTTCTCTTTTTTATTTGTAATATAGAAAAGTAAAAAGGGAAGTTGCGGTGAATTGGGCTGAGTATTTTTTGTATTGTTTTGCTGTTGTGGTCATGATTGCAACACCTGGGCCAGTGATGTTGTTGGTTGCAAGCGCGGGCTTAAAAGGTGGTTATAAACGAGCTTTACAAACCATATTTGGAACAAATTTAGCTTCTTTAATTTTAATAGCACTCTCTATATTCATTCTAAAAGGCTTGTTAGATGTAAATGAGTTTTTGTTTAATGCTATAAAAATAGCAGGTTGTTTATATATTGCATACTTGGGTGTGCAGATTATTCGGGAAATTACTGGGAGACAAACACAAGAAAATGAAATGCGTTTGGAATCTTCTCAGGGTGGGTTTAAACAAGGATTTTTAGTAGGTATTTCAAACCCTAAAGATATTATTTTCTTTGCTTCATTTTTTCCGCAGTTTGTAGGTATTACTTTAGACTTAAATCTAAGCTTAATTATTTTGACTCTTTCATGGATTTGCTTAGATTTTCTAACTCTTTCATTTGTGTATTTGGGATTTAATCGTTTATCGAAGTCACAGATCTATCCGCACTTATTGGCATTGTGTGGATTTATTTTGGTGATTGTTGCTATTTATGGTATTTGTTCAGTATTTATTTGAAGAAAATTAATCAGCTGAAATATCATCTTCTTTTGTTTCATCGCAACATCTTTATTAAATTTTTCGACCATAAAACGGCTAATTAAACCTTCAATTTGGGTGTGAAAAAGTTCGGTGATTTCTTTGGCTTGTTCCAATTTTTTCGCTTTTGCATAAATAAAATCATATAGCCATGTTTTATGATTTTGAGAAAGTTGGTGAATTTCATTTTCAGCAGGTGATGATTCACCCACGGCTCGTACAAATAAACATCCTTTAAAATAATCGCTTTGAAACCATTGTATATGCCAATCGTAAATTGCATCTAAAGCATCCATTCCATTTTTATTTGCAGTTGCTTCAACTAAAGATGATCGAAACCGCTGATCTCGTTTTTTGAGAACTTCATAAACCAAATGTTGTTTATTTTTAAAATAGGTATACATCGTAGTTTTAGAACAACCCGATTCATCACGAATTAAATCGACGCCAACAGCAACAAAACTATGCTTATTAAATAAATTTTCAGCAGTTTTTAAAATTTTATCGGCAGATTTCGACATATTCACTCTCATGCTATTTACAATAAGTACAGATCTGTACTATTTTGATTCTATCGCACAGATATGATGAATGCAATGAGGGTGGGGATGAGAGTTTTATTTGAGGGAAAAGAAAAATTAGCTGTAAAGCCAAAACTAGGTGATTTGTTAAGAAGCTTGATTGGAGCAAGTTTGAGCATTACGGCTTTAATGTTACTGAGTCATTGGTCAGGTCATATTTGGATTATGGCGCCCTTTGGTGCAAGTTGTGTTTTACTTTATGCTGCATCTCAATCTCCATTAGCACAACCGCGAAATATTATTTTTGGACATCTTGTTTCGGCAACCATTGGTTTGTTGGTATTAAAACTTTTGGGTGTGAATATTTTTAGTACTGCAATTGCCGTGGGTTTTTCAATTTGCTTAATGCAATATTTTCGCTGTGTTCATCCACCCGCGGGTGCGAATCCTTTGGTTATTTTATTAACGGCTCAATCGGTTCACTACGGTTGGGAGTTTCTGATTTTCCCTGTATTACTTGGTTCAATTTTATTGGTGGTGATTGCGTATTGTGTTAATAACTTTCGAAGTCAGCAAGCTTGGCCTTTATATGGCTTGGGTTTATGGCATAGCCAAGATAAAAAAAATCCCAATCTAGATTAAGATTGGGATTTTGAAAGTTAGATGTTGTGCTTTAAACGATACTGCACAATTTCTTCAATGGTAATCACAGTTAAGTGATGTGTTTGTGCATAAGCTAATACTTGAATACCCGATGCCATTGTTCCATCTGGATTGGTAAGCTCACATAAAACCCCAGATGGTTTTAAACCCGCTAAACGAGCAAGGTCAATAGTACCTTCAGTATGACCACGACGGGTTAATACACCACCTTTACGTGCACGTAAGGGGAATACATGCCCTGGACGATTCAAGTCTTTAGCAATAGCGCCATCTTTAATTGCAGTTTTTACGGTAGTTGTGCGATCTTTTGCAGATACGCCTGTGGTAACACCTTCGGCAGCTTCAATGGTAATGGTGAAGGCTGTTTTGAATTGGCTTGAGTTATCGCTAACCATGGGTGGAAGTTCTAAATGATCTGCCAATTCATCGGTTAAACACAGGCAAACAATACCTGAGCCATCACGAATCATGCGTGCCATGGTTTCTACAGTTAATGTTTCGGCAGCAACAATTAAGTCTGCTTCATTTTCACGGTCGAAATCATCCATCACAAGAACAGGTTTGCCTTGACGGATATCTTCTAATGCTTGTTGAATACGGTCTTCTGCAGGAGTAAGGGCAGAAAAGAAAATTTCGGGTTGAATTAAACTAGACATTGAAACGCTCGCGTAAATTTTAAGTACGATTGAACATTTCAGGACGTTTGAAAATAGGCTCGTAGCGAATTCACTTCACATCTCATTAATAATAAAAGATGCATTAAGTGAAGAATAAAGTGCTGTCGTCTTCTTTCATCCGGACTATACCGTCGGCTTTGGAGTTTCACCAAATCTGCGAATTGTAAAGTTACAATAGGCTCGTGGGCTCATTAAGTTATACATGAAATGTATATTTAATTTACCACCGGTGGGGAATTACACCCCGCCCTGAAGCGATGTGTAATGATTATAGACCTGTTCGAGGTAGAGCGGAGTGCTTTTTTTAGAACGATCAGTGCTATCTATAGAATAAATAATTCATAATTAATCGACTTATTTCATAATGAATTGCCATCTTTTAAATTTTTTCATGAAAACAGGGGGAAAAGGCTGTGATAAAAAAGTCTAATGAATTACATGGCATAAAAAAGCCCGCATATTGCGAGCTTAATTTATTTTTTAGGTCGTTAATTTACATAGCGAACATTTAGGCAACTTGTACAGGAATGCAATTTGCTGTGTGATTTACAGTATTGTTTTGATTTGCATAAACAAGACGTGGTTTGTGCGCATCTGCTTCAGCTTCTGTAAAATCACCAAATGTTGCGATAATCATTAAATCACCAACATCTGCTTGAAGTGCAGCGCCACCATTTACAGAGATGATGCCTGAGCCTTCTTCACCACGAATTGCATAAGTGGTAAAGCGTTTACCATTCGTCACGTTCCACATATGAATTTCTTCATATTCGCGGATACCTGCTAAATCCAAAAGAATACCGTCAATTGCACAAGAACCTTCATAATGTAATTCTGCTTGTGTAACGACGCAACGGTGAATTTTAGCTTTTAATAAACGAGATAGCATGGCTAGCGTCTCCTTAGTTGACCTAAGATTTTGTCTGAATGAACAAGTTATTTTGAATGAATGGTGTTTTCATCGAGAGCGCATTTTGCTCTGAAAAAAGCAGCATGGCAAGCATGATTGTTCAACAAATATAGAATGATCAGTTTGGTTTATGAGCATTGATTTGATTCATGGCTTGCTGTATGTCACCGTTTACTAGCAATTTAATGCGAGATAAAGCATGTGCAAGAGCATCATCCATTAAATCTTGTTCGCTACGCGGTGCTTTGCTTAATACATGACCTGACACGCGTTCTTTAGAACCAGGATGACCAATACCGATACGTAAACGATGAAAATTTGGACCTGTGTGTGGGACGATATCACGTAAACCATTATGACCACCATGACCACCACCTGTTTTTAGGCGAATAATACCAGGGTTCATGTCTAGTTCATCGTGTGCAATGAGCATTGCTTCTGGAGCGACTTGATAGAATTTTGCGAAGGGAACAACACTTTTACCTGAGGCATTCATAAAGGTTGTTGGTAAAAGTAGACGAACGTCTTGACCTTCAATTTTACCACGACCGCTAATTCCGTAGAATTTAGGATCAGTTTTGAGTGAAATACCATATTGTTCTGCAAGGCGTTCAACGAACCAAAAGCCTGCATTATGGCGAGTTTGGGCATACTCAGAACCTGGGTTGCCCAAACCTACAATCAGTGAAATATTTGACACTAATTTATACCATTAACACTTATGCGCGTTTGAAGTCAGCGTGCATAGGTGTGTTTTTAGCTGGGTGACGTTGTAAAGCTTGGATTTTAACGCTTTCAACTGTACCGTCGATGTTAATTTCAATTACTTCTTCAAAGAAGTCATTGTTTTCTAAAGCTTTAACAAGTTGACGAAGCTCTAAAGTAACTGCAACAGGAGCTGCTTCGCCACCGTAAATGATAGCTGGAACTTTAGCTTGAAGACGAAGGCGGCGGCTCGCACCTTTCCCTTGTACTGCTTCTTCACGTGCTGCTGCGTTTAATACGAAGTTTGCCATGATTAGACATCCTATTTAAGTTTAATTGGACTAAATCTGCGACCGATTTAGTACTAGAAAGCCCTGCAAAAAGCAGGGCTTTGAAAATTTAGCGTTCTATTATAGATAAGAATCGAACATTGCGCTAATAGATTCTTCGTTGTTAATACGACGAATTGTTTCAGCAACCATACTTGCCACTGAAACTTGGCGAATCTTACCAAGAGCTAAAGCTTCTTCTGAAAGAGGAATAGTGTCTGTAACAACTAATTCATCAATAACAGAGTTCTTTAAGTTTTCAATCGCTTTACCAGATAAAACTGGGTGAGTTGCATAAGCGATTACTTTGCGAGCACCAAAAGTTTTTAGTGCATCAGCAGCTTTACATAGAGTACCTGCAGTATCCACCATGTCATCAACAATGACACAGTCACGATCTCTTACATCACCAATTAAATGCATCACTTGTGATTCATTTGCTTTTTGGCGACGTTTGTCGATGATCGCAAGATCAATATCACCCATTTGTTTAGCAACAGCGCGAGCACGAACTACACCACCAACGTCAGGCGATACAACCATAAGGTTGTGGTGCGACTGTTGGCGAAGGTCAGCTAAAAGCGCTGGCGTGCCGTAGATGTTATCTACAGGGATATCGAAGAAACCTTGGATTTGGTCGGCATGAAGGTCGATCATTACAACGCGGTCAATACCAACAGTTGTAAGCATATCTGCTACAACTTTAGCGGTAATTGGCACACGACTTGAACGAGGACGACGATCTTGACGAGCGTAACCAAAGTAAGGAATAACTGCTGTAATACGACCAGCACTTGCACGGCGTAACGCGTCAGCCATAACTAAGATTTCCATAAGGTTATCATTAGTTGGTGCACAAGTAGGTTGTACTAAGAATACGTCTTTACCACGAACATTTTCAGTAATCTCGACAGCAATTTCGCCATCAGAAAACTGACCTACAGAGGCAGCGCCTAGAGGAATATGTAAGTGACTTACGACTTTTTGAGCGAATTGTGGATGCGCGGTTCCACTAAAAACGACAAGATTGGGCATGAAGCACCCTTGGCGGTTGGAATATATGGGAATAAATGGCAGGGGTAGCTGGATTCGAACCAACGGATGCCGAGATCAAAACCCGGTGCCTTACCACTTGGCGATACCCCTAATGCGGCAGAACTTTAATATTTTTAAAGCACGATGTCAAGGTTAATTAACATTTGAGCAGTAAAGTCTTGTTCTGTCTTTTTTGAGAAAATGGCAGGGGTAGCTGGATTCGAACCAACGGATGCCGAGATCAAAACCCGGTGCCTTACCACTTGGCGATACCCCTAAATTTGATGACTGTAAAATGGCAGGGGTAGCTGGATTCGAACCAACGGATGCCGAGATCAAAACCCGGTGCCTTACCACTTGGCGATACCCCTAATACAGTACATCTTACAGGTGAATTAAATGGCAGGGGTAGCTGGATTCGAACCAACGGATGCCGAGATCAAAACCCGGTGCCTTACCACTTGGCGATACCCCTATCAAACTTCAAAGTGACGTAATGGTGACTCTTTCAAACTGCTAACCAAGTAAGATTTACATGGCGCATTTTTCAGAATGTCATCAATATTCATTTTTTCCGTTATCTCAATAAACACACAAGCACCTGTACCTGTAAGTTTTGCTTTACCGAACTGATCTAAGTATTGCATTGCTTCATTCACTTCAGGATATAAATTTCTTGCCAGGGGCTCAAAATTATTTCCAAAATTGGATGGCGTTAACTGATAGGCGCAAAATTTAGTAGGCTTCGTGTCTCTTGTCAATGATTTTTGCGAAAAAAGCAATTGAGTGCTGATAAAACAATCAGGTTTAAGCACAATGAATTTTTTTTGATCTAAGTCTATGAATGTTAAGTGTTCGCCAATGCCTTCTGCCCAAGCATTTAAACCGTGAACAAAAATGGGAACATCAGCTCCTAATTTGACACCTAAATCTGCAAGTTGCTCAATGCTTAAACCACATTGCCAAAGTTGATTGACCACAATCAGTGTTGTTGCAGCATTGGATGATCCACCGCCTAAACCTGCACCCATTGGAATATTTTTTTCAATTGAAATATTTAAGCCTGTTTGCTTTTTTGCATAAGGTTTTAAGATTTCTGTGGCTTTGAAAATTAAATTTTGCTGTAAATCGACGCTATTTAAACCGTCAATATGGATTTCACTCGATTCTGTTTTGGTGAATTCCAACCAATCATATAAATCTATAAGCTGAAAAATACTTTGTAATTCATGGTAGCCATTTTCACGACGACCAGTAATGTGCAAAAAAAGGTTGAGTTTGGCAGGCGAGGCAACACGAATCATAGACATACGAAATTAACGGTTTTGAATAATCATTGTAATACGATTTTCTTGTCCAGATTCAAGCGACTGTTTCAAAATAAGTTTATTTGGAAGTGTGGCTTGATCGTTATAACTTAAATCGACAGTCCAATCATTTTCAATAAATTGAATTGGGCGGTTATTTTCATCTTTTTGAATTTTAGCTGTGGCTGTTGCAGGTCGTGCTTGTATCCAGCTCACTAAATGCGTAATGGGTGCTTTCCAACCTGTTGCTTGTTCTAGTAGCTCCTCGGGTGTACTTGCTGTGACTAAGCCCGTATTTGCGCTATTTAGGGTAACTTGACCAGGTTTTCCAGAAATTTGTGTTTTTCCAATTCCCAACATTCCACTCAGCTCAATATCAAACTCTTGCTGTTCTTGTACCCAACGGAAAAAAGCACTGCCAGATTGTTGAGGTGTGCGAATGCCAATTTTCCCTTGTAAGTTAAATTGATTATTGGCTTCAACCATTTGTGTTGGTGCAGTGCCAAGTGGTTGGGTAAATTGCTGGCAGCCTGTTAAGAACATTGAACAGGTGATAAGGCTGAGACTGATTTTGGTCAACGTACCCATAAGTGATTTAACTCTTTTTTATTTGTTGCGGTAATAGTAAAGAATTTAATGATTCCAATTGAGGATCATTTCGGTGGTTTGCTTGTAATTCTTGTAACACCTTCTCAAATTGAGCAATTTCACCTTGCATATATAAAGATTTTGCATAGCGAACACCAATTTTCACACTATTGCTGAGCTCGTATGCTTTTTTGAGTGCTTTCGCAGAAGCTGCAAAATCATTTTGCAAATAGGTAATATATCCAAGTGTATCTAAAATAGACGCTTGTTCTGGTGCAAGTTCAGTCGCATATTCTGCAACTTCTCGAGCTTCTTTTAAATAACGATTTTGCAATGCGAGGGTGTAGGCATAAGCATTGAGATAAGATGGATTGTTAGGCTCAATTTCTAATAGGTTTTTGAGGAGCTTGTCTAGCTTTTCTCGATCTGCATGAGCATCAAGTAATAGAACTTCAGCATAAATAAGCTCAGGATCATCGGGTATGTTTTTGATGGCTTCATCTAGTAGGCGTAAAGCTGCTTTTTTATTATTCATCATGATTAAAATCTCAGCTTGAGCTTGATATAAGAAGCTGGCTTGCTGAGGATAATTTACGCGTTCTTGGGTTAAAAAACGAAGTGCATCGGTTAATTGATTTTGTTTTGCAAAAATAGAGATCATGCTTCGACGTGAGATGGAATATAAGCTGCCGTCTACAAGACGGTAATAGGCTTTGGCCGTTTCAAAATGCTCTTTGCGTTCCGCATTTACCGCTAAATAATAATAAGCTTCATTTTGATATTGATTGGATGATCGTAACTCGACTAAGTATTTTTCAGCTTTTTCATATTCGCGTAAATCAATACTGGTTAAACCTGCAATAAATAGCGCTTCTTCTTGCTTTGGCCATTTCTTTATAATTTTTTCTAATTTATCTAAAGCAAGCGTCGTTTTATTTTGTTTAACTAAATATTTTGCTTCAGCTATGTGTATTTCATAGTTGTTTTTGTGTTTTTTGCTCGATTTTTCATACCATTCTAAAGTCGCTTCTTGATTACCTAGCGCATTTAAAAAATTGGCTTTCATTAAGATGTAACTTGTTGCTTTAGGACGTTTCCGTAAAGCAAGATTGATGATGTCTAGAGCATCTTCTAAGTGACCATTTTGTGCTTCAAGACCTGCAATTAAAACAAGAATAGAAGGATTATCCTTCGAGCTACTTGTTTGTAGAGCGTGAATTAAATATTCACGATCAGCAACAGATTCGGGTGAAATGCTGGCTAAAATTTCTTCTAACTCTGCATTTGGATCTATTTTTAAAATTTTATCGAGTGTTTCCGATGCGAGTTCATATTCATGCGATTTTAATGCAATATGTGATAAGTAAAATAATGCAGGGACATCTTTAGGTTCTTGTAAAACCCAGTGCGTTGCGATTTCTAGTGCTGCGCTTAGGTCTTCTTGTTCTATCGCAATATTTAAGGCGCGTTGCTTGACTGACGCGGAATTGCCCTTGATTGCAAGCACGGTATAATTGTGTAGAGCGGTTGGAATGTCGTGGTATGCAATTGCAAATTCAGCAATCATGCTTTGTTTTATGGCATTATAATTTGAATTTGCATGGTATATTTCTCCAGCTGCATGAAGTTGTGCAGCAGAGAGCATGCTACCAATGAGTAAGATTGTGGTAGAATATTGCTTGATTCTTACGCCGCTTATTCGGCTGTTTATTTGACGAATTTTTCTTAATCCAAGTAATGTTTTTATGACACCAATACTCCACAATAGCATAAATTTAGCGGAATGATGATCTGATATGTCTTTCTTTGCATTGGGTGTCAACCATCAAACTGCATCTGTAGAGTTGCGTGAAAAAATTGCATTTAACCCTGAAAAGTTAAGTACTTTGCTTTCTAGTCAAAGCCAACACCAAGATTTAAATGAAATGGTGGTGGTATCTACGTGCAATCGTACAGAAGTTTACGCGATGTCAGAGAATGTTGACATGGTGCTAGATTGGCTCGCCCAAGTAAACGGTCTTGATGTAAAACAACTTGAAAATCATGTCTATCGTTATGAAGATACTCAAGCTATAACGCATTTAATGCGAGTTTCAAGTGGTCTAGATTCGCTAATGTTGGGCGAGCCGCAAATTCTTGGACAAGTAAAAACAGCTTTATCTTTAGCGAAAGATTCAGCAACCGTTTCTCCTGAACTTAATCAAATTTTTGAATATGCATTTTATGCAGCAAAACGTGTGCGCTCTGAAACAGCTGTGGGAAGTCATGCTGTTTCAATGGGTTATGCTGTTGCTCAATTGGCATTACAAGTTTTTAGTAAACCAGAAGAATTAACGGTAATGGTGGTTGCAGCAGGAGAGATGAATAGTCTTGTTGCAAAACATTTAGCTGAAACAGGGGTTGGGAAAGTTCTAATCTGTAATCGTACGCGAGCAAGAGCTGAAAGTTTGGCACAAGAAATTGCACATCGTGTACAAGTGGAAATTATTGAGTTTGATCAGCTTGCAGAAAATTTACATCGAGCAGATGTGATTTCAAGCTGTACAGGAAGTTTGCATCAAGTTATTCATTTTGCCGATGTTAAGGCTGCACTTAAAAAGCGTCGCTACCAACAAATGTTATTGGTTGATTTAGCTGTACCTCGCGATATTGATGCTAAAGTTGAAACGCTTGATGGTGTTTATTTGTATGGTGTAGATGACCTACAAAGCGTGATTGAGGAAAACTTAGCACAGCGCAGACAAGCTGCGGTTGAAGCTGAAGTGATGGTGAATCAGCTTGCAACAGAATTAATCACTCAGCAAAAAGTTAAGGGTGCTGGTGGGGCAATTCAGCTTTATCGTGAGCATGGTGAGGTATTAAGACAAGAAGAGCTTAAATTCGCAATGCAGCGTTTAGAAAAAGGTGACAGTGCTGAACAGGTTTTACAAGAGTTTTCACATCGCTTAACGCAAAAACTATTACATCCAACCTCTGTTTTCATGAAGGAAGCGGCAAAAGCAGAAGATCCAGAGTGTTTGGAATTATTACAAAATAGTTTAGATGATGTGATTGCGAAAAGACGTAAACCGAAAGCTTAAAACATCATAAAATTAAACAGAAGAAGATCGTTTACTCATCAATGAGAGTAAGCGATCTTTTTTTATCAATCATATAAATTTGATGTTTTAAATTTTTCATTTCGGCAATGCTTGTGAATTTCTTCGAGCGAATTTTTTGCTGTAAATATTGGTGTTGTAATTTTGTTGAAAAATCGGCTGCAAGCTTGTCGACTTGTTCAGGTGATGTTGTGTAATCACTAACATTGGCTTGTTGCAAAATACGTTGTAATTCAAAATGATGGTTTGCACATGCACCAATCACATAATATTTCGCTTGTTCTGCATCATCGGGTAATTCATCAAAAATAATATTGAAGATATTGAGTATTTTATACAGCAATTGATCTTGCGGAATAAGTGCACGTAAGGGTTCAAAATGAATATATAAATAGGGGTGATTCATTAAAATTGCGGCAACATATTCTTCAGCATCAATTTTCGTACTGAAACTCAGTGCTGCATCATTATTAACTTGTGGTTGCCATTTTCGGTTAAAGCCTAATTTTTCACGGAAATATTGTTGCAATAAATAGCGATACGAACCCACTTTAGGTAAGAGTTCAGTAAGTTGTTTTAGCTCCGCCATCACCTGACTTTTACCTTCAGGTGTTGTGACATGATGATTTCGAGATAAAAGACTAAAGATAAACTCAGACATCAGTGGTGCGTGTTCAAGCAGGCGTTTGAAGTTCTCAACACCTTCACGTCTGATCAGTGAGTCTGGGTCATGGTCATTGGGTAAAACAAAAAATTTCAGTTCACGACCATCATTCAATAATGGTAAAGCAATTTCTAATGTACGACGTGCTGCTTTTTGTCCCGCAGCATCACCATCAAAAGCAATAGTAATACGATTATTTTGCTTAAACAGAATATTTAAATGTTCTGTATTACTTGCTGTACCTAAAGTTGCTACCGCACCATAAATACCATATTGCTGTAAAGCAATGACATCCATGTAGCCTTCAACCATTAAGTAATCTTGCGCTTTTTCTTTGCGTCCTTCATATAAACCGTATAAAAGTTGGTTTTTATGGAAAACTTCAGAATCTGGTGAGTTGATGTATTTGGGCTTTATTTCATCATTGAGCGCACGACCACCAAAACCTACGACACGACCTTTTGTATCACGAATCGGGAAAATGACACGATCACGTAATAGGTCGAAATCACGTCCGCTATCGCTTGTGCGAATCAGTCCTAAAAGCTTTAAACCTTCAATATCTTGAGGAAAAGCTTTTTCTAAATGTTGCCAATCTTCAGGTGCATAACCTAAACGCCAAAATTGAATGGTTTTCTCAGTTAAGCCACGTTTTTTAAAATATTGCTGTGCAGATTGGCTATTGGGTAATTGGCTTTCGTAAAACTGTGCAATATTTTCTAATAAGTCGAAAAGATTACCATCTTGAGCAGGTGCTTCATCTTCAACTTGGAATTGTTCAAAACCTGAAAATGGGTCGTTTGGTACTTGATATTCTTCAAATGGATCAAATGCAATGGGTACATTATTTTCAGCCGTTGAGATTGATTTTTCTGTAGATACCGTTGGTGTTTCAACTGTTTTTTTTGCTTCTCGTTTATAGAGAATTTTTTTAGATTCTTGATTGTCCTTCGGAAGTTCAATTCCTGTTTGGCTAGATAAATCCTTCATGACATCAACAAAATTACGACCGTCGATATCCATTAAAAAACGAATGGCATTACCATTGGCTTGGCAACCAAAACAGTGGAAATACTGTTTATCGCGATAAACATGAAACGATGGTGATTTTTCCTGATGGAAGGGACAACAACCCGAATATGTACGACCTGACTTTTTTAATTTCACACGTTGACCAATTAAATCGACAATATCTGTACGATCTAAAATTTGATCTATCGTGTGCTGAGGAATTGCCATAAGTCTTCTATCGTTTCTATGTCGGTCTAAATTGGTTTTGTGTCGATACGAATATTTCAGTATGTGCTTAATCTATAATCACAATTTAGCTACTGATGTTTAGTTTGTCTAGCTTTTAATCATGCTTAAAGTTTTAAAACATGCAAAAGCAAAAGGGCAAGTATGATAACTTGCCCTTGCTGAAATTGCGATGCTTATTGGTGCTTATTTACGTTGACCGTCGTATAAGCTTTCACCTGCAGGTGTATAACCTTCAGGTGTTTTACGTGTATCAGGGCGACCCAATAAGCCGAAACTTGCACGGTTTAACAAACTCGGTTTGTTTTCATCTTGAGGTGCTTGCACTTCAGTTTCTGTTGAAGTTGTTGCTTCACGACCAAATAAACCTAAAGTTGCACGGTTTAATAAGCTACCTTGATTACGTGCAGCACGCATATTGACTGTGCCATCAGCTTTTACAAGTTTAGGTGAGTTGATCTTTAGAACATCTGCATATTGTTTAGCAAGCTGTTGATCACCTAGTTGTGTATAACCATTAGACATCATGGCTAAAGCTTCAGGAACTTGAGGTGCATTTGGATAATGTTCTACAACCCACTGTGCGCGTTCAATAGATGCAACCCAAGCTTTACGTTTTTCATTAAAGCGAGCAGCATTCATTTCAGATTCTGCTAGTTCATTACTAATGAACTTCATACGCTGCGCTGCATCTACAGCATAAGTGCTAGAAGGATAGCGACGAATGAAATCTACAAAGTTTTGATAAGCCACTTTTAAATAACTTACATCACGATGAGATTGTTTAAGCGAAGTAAAACGAATAAGACCATCGTAATTTTGCTCCATATTCGCCACACCACGAACATAGTAAGCATAGTCAACATTAGGATGTTGAGGATTCATACGGATAAAACGATCGGCGAGTGCAAGCGCACCTTCATAATCTTTTTGCTGAAATTTTGCATATAAAAGCTCAAGTTGAGCTTGTTGAGCATATTCACCTGTTGGGTAATAAGTTTCGATCGCTTCTAAATGTTTTGAAGCGTCTGAATATTGACCACGTTCAAGTGCTTTTTCTGCTTTTTGAATATAAATTTGTTCGCTAGACTGCGGACCTGTATCGACCACTTCTTTTTTTGGATTACTGCTACAACCCACGATTGACGTAGTAATACCAATCGCTAAAGCAAGCATTGTAATTTTATAATGTGGTAGCGACATAAAAATTCCTCTGTTATTCCGGGCAATGAGCTACAATTGCACAATTAAACCACTTTTTTCTGAATGATCAAATGAGCCAAGCACAATCTTCCAACTCGAATACCCCTGAAACTGATTTCCATATATTTGATGATTCTGTGGAAGCAGATAACCATACTTCGGACTTAACTGCAACACGTTTATCGTTGCAATTTCAACTGGATGAAAGCTATTTGGGGCAACGTATCGACCAAGTTGCAGCCTTGATTTGGAACGATTATTCCAGAGAAAGACTTAAACAATGGCTGAAAGATGGTCATTTATTGGTTAATGGTAACAGTGTTAAGCCAAAGTACAAGTGCGAAGGTGATGAGCTTTTAACATTAAATGTAGAGCTTGAAGCACAGACAAGAAGCCTGCCAGAAGATATTCCATTGAATATTGTTTATGAAGATGACGATATTTTGGTTATTAATAAACCAGTTGGAATGGTTGTTCATCCTGGTGCGGGTAATTCAACAGGTACTTTGGTGAATGCATTACTTCATCATTATCCAAAATCTTCTGAACTTGCACGTGCAGGTTTAGTCCATCGTATCGATAAAGACACAAGCGGCTTGTTGGTTATTGCAAAAAACCTTGAAGCACAATTCTCTTTAACCAAGCAATTGGCGAAAAAATCGGTATATCGAATTTATGACGTTATTGTTTATGGCAATATCATCGCTGGCGGTACAATTGACGAACCAATCAAACGTCACCCTGTAGACCGTGTAAAAATGACGGTATTACCTGGTGGTAAAGATGCTGTTACACATTACAACGTAAAAGAGCGGTTCCAGCATTTTACGCGCGTACAAGCCCGTTTAGAAACAGGTCGTACGCACCAAATTCGTGTGCATTTTAGCTATATTGGCTACGGTCTAATTGGTGATCAGGTTTATATGCCGCGTGTGCGTTTACCAGCAGGTTCATCTGAGCTTTTGGCTGATACTTTGCGTGGCTTTAAACGCCAAGCATTGCATGCTGCTAAATTAGGCTTGGTGCACCCTAAAACAGGTGAAGACATGATGTTTGATGCGCCATGGCCTGAAGATTTCACACAGTTGGTTGAAGTACTTCGTACTGAAAACAAAGCGTATTAATCATTTATATTTTGTTGACGATTTTATAAGGATATTGACATGCAATTTGTTCAAGGCTTACCGCAAGGTGTTTTTGTGGGGCAGACAAGGGTGCATCATGAAAAAACATTAAGCGCTGAACAGCCTGAATTGGCAGGTTTTAATGTTGCATTGCATGTCAATGACCAAGCTCATCGCGTTCAGCAGCATCGTATGACGTTGCTTGAAGACTTTGCTGAATTTGGTGTCAATAAAATGACTTGGATGACGCAAACCCATAGCACTATTTGTCATACGGTCAATGATCAAATGACTTTTGATGCTTTGGTGGGGGATGGATTGGTCACACAATCTAAATCTCATGTACTTATGATGATGACAGCAGATTGTTTACCTGTAGTTTTGGGTAATGCTGAAGGTTCTGAAGTTGCAAATTTACATGCAGGTTGGCGTGGTTTAGCAAATGGTATTGTCGAAAATACCATTGCGACTATGCAAACCAAACCTACTTGGGCTTGGTTAGGGGCTGCCATTAGCCAACCTTGTTTTGAAATTGGTGCGGAAGTAAAAGAGGCTTTTTGTACGAAGTATCCAGTTTTAGAAAGTGCATTTATTGCAGGAAAAGTCGATGGAAAATTCCATGCAGATTTATACGCGATAGCACGTTATATTTTAAATCAACATGGAATTGATACCGTACTAGGTGGTGATCAATGTTCTTATACGCAAGTAGAGGAATATTTTTCATATCGCCGTGAAGCGAAAACAGGGCGTATGACAACATTCGTCTTTATCCAATGAAAATGCTAAACTTTCTTCAAATTTTTTGCTTTGATCGATATGTCCGTATCTTCTAAATCTCTCGCTATTGTTTATCACAGTCCTTATGGACACACAGCTAAAGTTGCTCGTCATATTGAACAAGGTGCGCAGCAAGCAGGTGTTCAAGTTTCATTAATGAATGTGGAACAAATTGATTGGGATGTGCTTGATACAGCAGATGCCATAATTTTTGGTTGTCCGACCTACATGGGTAGTATTAGTGCTGCAATGAAAGTATTCATGGAACAATCATCGAAGCGTTGGTTAGCACGTACTTGGCAAGGAAAACTTGCCGCAGCGTTTACCAATGGTGGTGGTTTAAGTGGCGATAAATTGGCTGTGTTGCAGCAAATCAATTTATTTGCGATGCAACATGGCATGCTTTGGTCAGGTTTGCCTTTAATGGCAACAGGGCGCAGTGTGGAAGATGTAAATCGTATGTCGAGCTTTTTAGGTTTGATGACGCAATCTGATAATGCATCTGTAGATATCACACCACCAAAAGGCGATTTAGACACCGCAATTTGGTTTGGAAAACATATAGCTTCACAAACTTTGCGTTTAAATTAAAACTTTTCTGAAAATCGGTCAAAATAAAAAAACCTCCTAAGTGGAGGTTTTTTTATGAATCTTTATTTGTGGAAGATACGTGCTTTATCACGTTGCCAATCGCGGTCTTTTTCAGTGGCGCGTTTGTCATGAAGTTGCTTACCTTTTACAAGTGCAATTTCAAGTTTTGCATTTGGACCTTTCCAATAACACGCCAATGGAACACATGAATAACCTTTTTGGTTAATCGCACCCATGAGCTTTTCAATTTCACGACGGTTCAGCAATAGTTTGCGTGTACGCGTTGCTTCAGGTACCACGTGAGTTGAAGCACTAAGCAGAGGTTGTACTTGTGCACCAAACAAGAAAGCCTCACCATTTT
Source organism: Acinetobacter portensis (assembly GCF_009372215.1). Lineage (GTDB taxonomy): Bacteria > Pseudomonadota > Gammaproteobacteria > Pseudomonadales > Moraxellaceae > Acinetobacter > Acinetobacter portensis. Next base: position 18,475 of record NZ_LWRV01000102.1, read on the forward strand.
TGAAGGTGATATAGCTTTCTACAATAGTCATGCGACCTGCGCGCATAGACTTAACTTCCCAGCCTTGTAATGAAAGACCTGCTTCAAATTTTTCTTCAATAAAATAATCGTGGCGGGCGCGTTTGTTTAACGCAATTGTTCCACTCGAATTTTTTTTAACTTCTACCTTCGCCATAATCAATTACTTCCAAACTTATGTCTATTGTGCCTCAAACAGAGGCTTAAAGACAATTGAAAAATGTAAAGGTACTCAAGGAATTTAAAGTGTTTATTTAAGATATTTCATAAAAATAACAGGTTTATTCACCTAAAAAATTACTTTTTGATAAAATAGCCATCTGTCATTGAAACAGAGCAAAATGGATGTCTAAAACTCGCGTAATTTATCCAGGGACTTTTGATCCAATTACCAATGGTCATATCGACTTAGTTTCTCGAGCAGCTAAAATGTTTGATGAAGTGGTTGTGGCAATTGCAATTGGTCATCATAAAAACCCAGTATTTACTCTGGAAGAACGTGTAGCATTGGCGCGTGAGTCTTTAAAGCATTTGCCAAATGTTGAATTTATTGGTTTTGATGGTTTGCTCGTGAATTTTTTCCGTGAGCAAAAAGCAACGGCTGTATTGCGTGGTTTGCGCGCTGTTTCTGACTTTGAATATGAATTTCAGTTGGCAAATATGAATCGACGTTTAGATTCTCAATTTGAAGCCGTTTTTTTAACACCATCTGAACAATATTCATTTATTTCATCGACATTAGTGCGTGAGATTGCTCGCTTAAAAGGTGATGTAACGCAGTTTGTGCCACATGCTGTGGTAGAAGCTTTCGAACGCAAGCATAAACAAGGTTGGTAGTGTGTCTTTATATATAACGGATGAATGCATCAATTGTGACGTATGTGAGCCTGTGTGCCCAAATGATGCCATATTTATGGGGGAGATCATTTATGAAATCCACCCAGATTTATGTACTGAATGCGTAGGTCATCATGATAAACCACAATGTCAGTTATTCTGTCCGGTCGATTGTATTCCGCTAGATCCAAATCATGCTGAAACACGTGAAGAACTTCAAGCTAAGTATGAAAAACTAACTGATCAAAAAACATCAAGCAATTAGTTCGTATATTTGTTAATATGCGCCTCGAAGTGAGCCAGACGATCGCTGCTGTGGAAATCTCCGTGATTGAAGCAGGGGAGGAAAGTCCGGGCTTCATAGGGCAAGGTGCCAGGTAACGCCTGGGCGGTGTAAACCGACGGCAAGTGCAGCAGAGAGAAGACCGCCTTCATTATGTTTCTAAGCAATTAGAATCGAAGGTAAGGGTGAAAGGGTGCGGTAAGAGCGCACCGCATGGCTGGTAACAGTTCATGGCGAGGTAAACCCCACCGGAAGCAAGACCAAATAGGAATCCATTAGGCATGGCCCATGCTGGATTCGGGTAGGTCGCTTGAGCGCATGAGTGATTGTGCGCCTAGAGGAATGATCGTTCACGACAGAACCCGGCTTATCGGCTCACTTCACTAAATTTTGTACAAATAGCACGGTTAGTGCTTGACGCGCATGTCATATAAGCAGATAATGCGCGCACAGTTTAAGGCTATGTAGCTCAGTTGGTTAGAGCACCGCACTCATAATGCGGGGGTCACAAGTTCAAGTCTCGTCATAGCCACCATTTTTATAGACCACGTTCCAAAACGTGGTCTTTTTTTATCTAAATTTTGTGTTTTTAATAAATCTAAAATTTATTGGTGCAATCTATTTGGGTTGTATCTAAGTTTATATTGCTTTGTAAGGCTTGGTTGTACTTTAATTTTTCTTGCTGTTCTGGCAATGCGAAGATTTTTGAATCGACCCAATTTAATTTTTTAGTAGATACTTTTTGCTGTGAGCAATAAGTGCCTATAGCTCTTTCTTTTGCTAAAAGTTGTTGTTGATCGTTACTTTGATATTGTGAACTGAGAATTTTTTGCTGTTCTTTGGCATAAGCAACGAGCACTTGTCTGCTCGAAATAGTTAGCAAACTATTTTGATTAATTGCTGTGGCAACATCACGTCTAACGCCATTGTAGTTCACGACCAAAGGAGAAATGATTGAACATGCTGTTAAGCTTAGAATAGCAATACTGATACTCGATATTTGGTAAAGCTTCATATTTTGAGAATAATTTTGAATCACATATTTAGTACCATAATCTCGTTTTTTAGCCAATGAAAGTTAAATTAAATTAAAAATGAATAAAAAAGTATTATTTCGTATAAAGTCTGAACATTTAGTGTTTTAAGTGCTTGACGATGGTTGTTGAAATCTAGATAATGCGTCCACAGTTTAAGGCTATGTAGCTCAGTTGGTTAGAGCACCGCACTCATAATGCGGGGGTCACAAGTTCAAGTCTCGTCATAGCCACCATTTTTATAGACCACGTTCCAAAACGTGGTCTTTTTTTATCTTTAAAATTTAGAATAAGCATTAAGTTAAAAATATTTTTAATAAAAAAGCCCAAACATTTGTTTGGGCTTTTTGAATTGGAAAAAATTAGATTCCAGGTTTCCAACCATTCACGATTGGGTAGCGACGTTCACGTGAAAATGCACGAGATGTAATGCGTGGACCAATTGCACCTTGACGACGCTTGTATTCATTACGGTCTACGAGTTTAATGACTTTTTCTACAATTGCTTTATCAAAGCCTTTTGCAATAATGTCATCTTGGCTCATGTCTTCTTCAATATAAGCATAAAGAATGGCATCTAATACATCATAAGCAGGTAAAGAGTCTTGATCTTTTTGATCTGGACGCAATTCAGCAGAAGGTGGACGGCTAATCACACGTTCAGGAATAACTGGTGTTTCTGAAATGCTGTTACGGTATTTAGCAAGTTCAAAGACAATCGTTTTGTACACATCTTTAAGAACGGCAAAACCACCAACCATGTCACCGTACAATGTGCAATATCCAACAGCAAGCTCTGACTTGTTACCTGTCGATAAAACAAGGTTGCCAAATTTGTTTGATAAGCCCATCAATAATGTGCCGCGAGCACGTGCTTGTAGATTCTCTTCTGTTGCATCTGCAGGGCTATTGCCAAAGAATGGGAAAAGCGTTTGCATGAAGCTATTTATGATTGGGTTGATTTCGGCAATACCAAATGTAATACCCATGTTTTTCGCTTGTTCTGCGGCATCTTCAACACTGATTTGTGCTGTGTAAGTATAAGGCATCATCACAGCTTGTACTTTGTCTGCACCAATTGCATCTACAGCAATCGCAAGTGTTAAAGCAGAGTCGATACCACCAGATAAACCTAAAATAACACCAGGGAAACCTGAACGTGTTACGTAATCACGCGTTGCCAATACAAGGCTTTGGTAAATTTCAGCCATTGTATCTAATGCAGGTGTGATTTGACCTTGTTTAAATGCTTTATTTTCAACTTCGTATTCAGCAATAAGAAGTTCTTCTTTGAATGTTGCTGCTTGAAGTGCAACAACACCGCTATTGTTCACGACAAAGCTTGTACCATCAAAGATTAAGTCATCTTGACCGCCAACTTGGTTGGTATAAACCAAATTGATGTTGAGTTGCTTAGCAAGTTCAGACATTGTTGCTACGCGATGTTGTGGTTTACCCACTTCATATGGCGATGCATTTAGTACCAAAGCTGTTTCAACATTGAGTTGAGCAAGTTGTTGAACTGTTGGAAGTGACCAAACATCTTCACAAATTAATACGCCAAACTTATGACCTAAATATTCAAATACAAGGTGTTGATGTCCTTCGCTAAAATAACGTTTTTCATCAAAAACACCATAATTTGGTAGGTTTTGTTTGTTGTAAATTCCTAGAATTTGTCCATCTTTCATTACGGCAGCAGCGTTATATCGTTGACCATCTTCAGTTTGATTTACAAAACCGAAAACCATCACAATATCTTTTACTTTGCTTAATGCTTTAAATGCATTTTCACTACGTTTTGTTAGACTAGGGCGTAGTATGAGATCTTCAGCTGGGTAGCCAATAGTAGAAAGTTCTGGAAAAACGATTAATTCAGCATTTTGTTTTTTCGCTTCATTTACTTGTTCAATCATTTTCTGAACATTAGCGTCAATGTTGCCAACTTCCGGAGAGAACTGAGCTAAGGCAATTTTAAAAGATTTCATTTAAATTTAATCCTATTCCTATAGGGGAAACACATTTAACCAATTGATACTTTTTATATTTTGTTTCGGTTTGATGTGTTTGATGCTAAAAAAACTGCCACAAGGCAAAAACCATAATTGTTTCACTGAAAAGTATTAAATTTAGCAGTGTGAAAACAGCGCTCTATCATTTTATATTAAATTGGCTGAGATACTAGGCTTTAATGATGTTTATTCATCTATAAGTTGTTTATTTTTTGCTAATTTTTATGTGAATCATTCAACCGTATTTTATTCTATTTTATAAGTTCGTCATGAATGCTTTAGAAGCTTGCTTGTTTGAGAAGAAAACTATGATGGATTTAGAATAATATTGGCTATTCGTTTGAGGAAAATATCACGAGCAATATCGCCTTGTTGTTCAATATTATAGTCCCAAAAAGATTTGCCTTGAATAAATTGATATTTATATGGATTGTATTGTTTAAAGCTGAGGAAAAAAGCAGTTTGTAAAATGGCACCTTTTAAAACGACATTAATATTTTTTTGATATTGCAGAATGTGCGTCATTTCGTGAATAAAAACGGCTTGATAGCTTAAGTTTTCTTTTGAATAATCATTGGAATATGTTGCATCACGGGTTTGAATATAACCGCTAGGTGCCATTAAGACATGTGCGGATTGCCAAGGAAGATAAGGCTGATTGGTAATTTTAACTTGTTCGTAATCGATTAAATCACCAAAAACTGTTTTGCAAAGCGCAATTTCCCCAATAGTTAAAATACGATATTTAAATTGCTCTAATTTAAATATACGAATGAGCAAGGGGATAAGTTTTATAGGAAAATTCATGGGACTACATATATACAGAGAACTTTTAACTATAAGAGCTTCAAAAAAAACATCAAGTCATACCAGTTAAAATTAGATATAAAAAAGACCAAGCATAATAGCTTGGTCTTTTTTACTTTTTGGTCTTTACTTTTTAGATATCAATTTAAAAATTATGCTTTTCATCTTTATATTTCAGTTGTTTTTGGCGTGTCATCACAATCTGAAATAAGTTTAAGGATTGGTTTTTTTAGTAAGAATAGAACAACTGCGGCAATTATGAGGGCAATCACACAGCGCATAAATAGGGTAGGTAAATCATGAAGTGAGTCTTGAGATACGTGACCACCAATTAAACCCGCCATTAAATTACCTAGTGCAGAAGCCGTAAACCATAAACCCATGACTTGTCCGCGAATAACGGTAGGTGCTAATTTGGTCATGGTTGAAAGGCCAACAGGGCTGAGGCATAGCTCGCCAAGCGTAAGTAATAAAAGTGTTGATACAAGCCATAATGGTGAAACTAAAGCGCCGCCACTAGAAATTACAGATTGTGTTGCAAATACCATGACAGCAAAGCCTGCTGCAGCTAAAACCAAGGCAATAATGAATTTTGAAATATAGCTAGGATCTTTATTTGACTTGCCTAGTTTTACCCAAAGCCATGCTGCAATTGGTGCGAAAATGATAATAAATAAGGCGTTAATAGATTGAAACCAAACCGTTGGAATTTCAAAGCCAAAGACATAGCGGTAAGTAAAATCTTGAGCAAATAAATTAAAAGAGGTTGGTTTTTGTTCAAAAGCAGACCAGAACAAAGCAGCAACAATGAGCAGAATAAAGCAGATGATGAGTTGTTTTTTCTCTTTGGCATTTGTTTTAGAAAAAAGGAGTAAATAAGCGAAGTACAGAACAATAGCCAAACAAATAAAAATGGTTAAATATGTAACAAGTAGAACTGGATTGATCGTGATAGTACCAACGGTTACAAGTGCAATAATGACAGCGCATATTGCCAAAAATCCCAACACAATTTTAGGTGCTTTAGAATTGTAATGGGTTGCTTTATTCCATGTGTTTTCAATGCCACGCATTTCATTAAACTTCATGAGTTGTGGAACAGAAATAAAACGGAAAATAAGTAAGGCAATCAACATTCCAATGCCGCCAACACCAAAACCTAAGTGCCATCCATTATCTTTAATGAGTAAGCCTGTTAAAAGAGGAGCTACAAAAGAACCTAAATTAATTCCCATATAAAAAATGGAAAAGCCTGCATCACGTCTTGAGTCTTGAGCTGAATAGAGTGTACCTACAATCACGGAAATACAGGTTTTGAATAAGCCTGAGCCTAAAACAATAAGTACAAGTCCAAAATAGAAAAAGAAATGCCCAAAAATTGCAGTTAAAGCAATTGAAAGATGACCGAGCGCAATAATAATAGAACCGTACCAAACGGAACGTGCTTGTCCAAGCCAGTTATCTGCAACCCAACCACCAAATACGGTCATTAGGTACATAGAACCTGCAAATAAGCCCACAATTGCAGCTGCGGTAGGTCGGTCTAAACCTAAGCCTCCATTGATGACCATGGCAGACATGTAAAGAATAAGTAATGGGCGAATGCCATAATAAGAAAAACGTTCCCATAATTCGGTAAAAAACAAACCGCTTAAAGGCTTAGGGTGTCCATAAAAGGCTTGGTCGGCTTTATTCAAATCATTTTGCATAAAAATTCCATTTTTAATTATTGAATTAAGTTTTAATATTGAATATATGGGCTTTTTTATGTACAGAATGATGCTGAATGGTAATGAATTGATGTTTATTTGATTTAAATTATTATTTTTATGTTTTATTTAAGTGGATTTATTTGACTTTAAAGTAAGTGCCATAAAAGCATAAATTGTGTTTTAGGGCGTGTCATCAATTAA
>NZ_LWRV01000103.1 GCF_009372215.1 Acinetobacter portensis
GACAATGCGACCTTTCACAAAGGGAAAAGACTTCAGGAGTTGGTACGTTGTGCGGGCCATTACATTGTGTGGCTTCCTAGATATAGTCCAGATTTAAATCCAATAGAAAATATGTGGTCGCGAGTCAAGGCGATTCGAAATAAGTTTAGAGTTAAAGATATTGATAAATTATTTAAAGATTACTGTAATGATTTATTTAGTATTTAGCTATATTTACACACCAGATGATGAAACAGCAGATTGCTATAAATTCTGTTTAGCTTTGTATAAAGAGCTAGAAAAAAGCATAGATTTTTTATGTTTATATGAGCATGAAGTCATAGATTTTATTACTGAGAATAATAAAGTTAAGGCTATTGAAACCAATAAAGGTCGTATAGAAGCAGATGATTTTGTAGTTGCTGCAGGTAATGGCAGTACAGCAATTTTCAATATGGTGGGTATTTCTGTTCCTGTTTATCCGTTAAAAGGATACAGCTTAACTTTACCATTCCCAGAACAATCTAATATTGTTCCAAATATGAGCGTGACCGATTACGCGAACAAAATTGTATATGCAAAATTAGGCGATCAACTTCGTATTGCTGCAATGGTTGATATTGGCTATCAAGATGTATATATCCGACAAGAACGTATGGATGCCTTGAAAGATACTGTTCGTAAGACATTCCCAGATTTAGCAGGTGTAGATACTGCTCAAGAATGGAGTGGCTTGCGTCCATCGACACCAAAAGGTCCACCAATTTTAGGTCGTACAAAATACGCAAATTTATGGTCGAATATTGGTCAAGGTAGCTTAGGTTTCACACTTGCAGCGGGTAGTGCAATGGTTATTAGCCAACTCATTAGCCAAGCAACATCGCCAATTGCTTTAGATGGTTTATCTTTGGAGAAATAAAATGAGTAATGATATTCAACGTATTGGTGCAAATGCACGTTTAGCTGGTTGCGTCGTACATAACGGTTTGGTTTATGTATCAGGTCAAGTTCCAACCACTTTAGATGCAGATGCAAAACAACAAACTTTAGAAGTTTTAGCAAAAATTGATGCGTTATTAGAACAAGCGGGCAGTGATAAAAGCCGAATTTTGACGGCTCAAATTTGGATTAAAAACATTGCGGAAGATTTCACAGCATTTAATGAGTGTTGGGAAGCTTGGTTACCTGAAGGTGCTGCACCTGCTCGTGCTGCATTACAAGCAGATTTGGCTCGTCCTCAAGTATTAGTAGAAGTGATGCTCACTGCTGCTGTTAAATAATTTACGGTTCCTCTTTATAGCCAACATTCGTGTTGGCTTTTTTTTATCTTCAGTTTTAAAAATTATCGATTTCTAAGTAAAGCTAAATCGGCAGGTAATAGCCTAAAGTTGGTTTGGTCTTGATCTTTCATCATTGGGTGCATTAACGCTCGTGGATCATCATTATGTTTAAGACCTAAAGCATGACCCAATTCATGTGCAAGTGTTAAGCGTAAATCATCTTCAGATTGAAACTCAAATATATTGATATTGCGCCCGTCAAAATTACCTTTATCGAATAAATGTGGCTGAAACCTTAAATTAAAATGCTGGATAGATGTATTGATATTTTTATTGAGATTATTCAACTCTCCAACTTGCATATTTAATTGTGCAATTTTTTGATTATATTCATCAATTTCAAACTTTAAAGCATTCATCTTCTGTTCTAGAAATTGTCGCTGTTGGGCAAATATTTCTCTCTGAGATGCAGGCGCACCACCATTTTGATTGACCATGGCAACTTGCTCATTATAGTGCTGCAACTGCATGTCATATTCAACTTTCTTAGCGTTGAGTAGGGCATCGTTCCTATCAATTTCATTGCGTAAAGCATTTACTTCCTGATTTTTAGCATCCCAGTATGCTTGATCATTTTTAATGTTATTTTCATGTGCTAAACGGGCTGTGGTTTCTTGTTGGCGTTCATCATAGTGAAAATGAATGGTGAGTTTGGCTTTTGGATCATATACAAAAAATTCTTTTCCTGTGCCTGTTGTCCATATTGTGGCAGCTTCTTGGCTCAGTTGAATGGCTTTCTCATGGTTGATGCCGAATCGTGGATCTACTTCTGCAATACGATATCGTAAACGTGTATCTGTCGGATGTAGTATCCGATCAATAGGGGAGTTTAATCGTACTTGAGGTTGTTTATTATTTTGATAAATAAAAAAGAATAAAATGAGGCTGAAAAAGATGAGTATATAAACACGCATTTTTTAAAATCAAAGAGTTATTTGAATAATAATGTAGCTTAATTATATGAATTTGAGAATAAAAAAACCGCGCTTTCGCGCGGTCTTTTTGACTATTCTAGTCAGTTAAAGTGACAAATTATTTTTTGTCGTCTTTAACTTCTTTGAATTCAGCATCTACAACGCCATCGTCTGCTTTTTGAGTAGCATCGCCACCGAATGCATTAGGGTCGAAACCTTCCGCACCGCCTTGACCTTGAGTTGCTTCATAAGCACGTTGGCTAATTGGCATGATGATGTTTTGAAGTGCTTCAGTTTTCGCTTTGATGTCTTCTACGTCATTTTCTTTTGTAGAAGCTTCAAGTTCAGCTACAGCAGTTTCGATTGCAGTTTTTTCATCTGCAGTTACTTGCTCGCCTAAATCTTTCACTGCTTTTTGAGCAGAAGATACAAGCGCATCAGCTTCGTTACGTGCTTTTGCTAATTCTTCGAATTTACGATCTTCTTCAGCATTCGCTTCAGCATCTTTAATCATCGCTTCAATTTCAGCATCGCTCAAACCAGAGTTTGCTTTAATTTGGATTGATTGTTCTTTACCAGTGCTCTTGTCTTTCGCAGACACTTTCAAGATACCATCAGCGTTGATGTCGAAAGATACTTCAATTTGTGGCACACCACGTGGAGCAGGTGGAATATCGCCTAATTGGAAGTTACCCAATAATTTGTTTTGCTGAGCCATTTTACGTTCACCTTGGAACACAGAAATGTCTACAGCAGGTTGGTTGTCAGCAGCAGTTGAGAACACTTGAGATTTCTTCGCAGGAATCGTCGTGTTTTTCTCAATAATTGCAGTTAACACACCACCCATTGTTTCGATACCAAGTGTAAGCGGAGTAACGTCAAGAAGAAGTACGTCAGTTTTGTCACCTGAAAGTACAGCACCTTGAATCGCAGCACCCATTGCTACAGCTTCGTCAGGGTTCACGTCTTTACGTGGCTCTTTACCGAAGAATTCTTGAACTTGTTGTTGAACCATTGGCATACGTGATTGACCACCAACCAAAATTACGTCAGAGATGTCAGAAGTCGAAAGACCAGCATCTTTAAGCGCAATACGGCAAGGCTCAATTGTACGAGCAACTAAATCAGCAACTAAACCTTCAAGTTTTGCACGTGTAACGTTGATCACTAAGTGTTTAGGACCAGTTACATCTGCAGTGATGTATGGAAGGTTAATTTCAGTTGCATTTGAAGAAGAAAGTTCGATTTTCGCTTTTTCAGCAGCTTCTTTTAAACGTTGAAGAGCAAGAGGATCTTGTTTCAAGTTAACACTTTGCTCTTTCTTAAATTCTTCAACAAGGAATTCAATTAAAGCGTTGTCGAAGTCTTCACCGCCAAGGAATGTATCACCGTTTGTAGACAAAACTTCAATTTGTTGGTCGCCATCAAGGTCCGCGATTTCAATGATTGATACGTCGAAAGTACCACCACCCAAGTCGTAAACCGCGATTTTACGATCGCCTTCTTTTTTGTCCATACCAAACGCAAGTGCAGCAGCAGTTGGTTCGTTGATGATACGTTTAACTTCTAAACCTGCAATTTTACCTGCATCTTTAGTTGCTTGACGCTGAGCATCGTTGAAGTAAGCAGGAACAGTAATTACTGCTTCAGTTACTGTTTCGCCTAGGTAATCTTCAGCTGTTTTTTTCATCTTTTTCAAGATTTCAGCAGAGATTTGTTGTGGCGCTAATTTTTTATCGTTTACATCAACCCAAGCATCACCATTGTCTGCTTTGATGATTTTGTAAGGAACAAGACCGATATCTTTTTGAACCGCTTGGTCTTGGTACTTACGACCGATCAAACGTTTGATCGCGAATAATGTGTTTTTAGGGTTAGTCACTGCTTGACGTTTAGCAGATTGACCTACAAGAATTTCGCCATCTTTATACGCAATAATAGATGGAGTTGTACGCGCGCCTTCAGCATTTTCAATTACTTTAACTGTGTCGCCTTCAAGTACTGCTACGCAAGAGTTTGTAGTACCTAAGTCAATACCAATGATTTTAGCCATTTGGATGTTTCCTCTAAAATTCTTTTATTCCCAAATCTTTCCCTTTATCAAAGGGAAATTAAAAGGGATTCATTTGTTATCCGATATGAGAGCCGTTCAATTTTTTTCAAGTATTTTTTTCAAAAAAAATCAAAAACTCTCGAATTTGTAGGCTTTATGCGCCAACGAGTACCATCGCAGGGCGTAATAAACGCCCTTTTAATGTGTAGCCCTTTTGCAATACTGTGCCAATTTCATTTGCTTTCGCTTCAGGTGCAATACCTACGGCTTGATGTAAATCTGCATTGAAGCCATTTGCTGTATCGACAACAACAACACCAAATTTTTCTAAAGTGTTAAGAAGTGATTTAAGCGTCAGTTCTACACCTTCAGATAAACCAGATTTTTCATCGCCTGCAGCAGCAATAGCGCGCTCTAAGTTATCTACTGAATCTAATAATTCTTTAGCGAATTTCTCAAGCACAGTATCTTTATGCTTTTCAGATTCACGTTGAATACGTTCTACGCTTTTTTGAGCTTCATACACCGCGTTTGCAGTGCGTGCTTTTTCAAGCTTTAAGTTTTCAGCTAATGTTTTAATTTGCTCTTGTAAATCTTCAACTGAAACTTCAGCTTGCTCATTTTCAGCTTGAGTTAGCTGTTCTGCTTGCTCTTGTTGAAGATCTTGAGCTTCTTGATTTTGCTCAGTCGCCATTGATTTACTCCGTTTAAATGGGTTCTTAAACATGTACAGCCCTTTTAGGCATCAGTGCTAACTGTGTTAATGCTGAACTGCCATGCCTTTTGCTAAATGTCATGATTAATAAAGAAATCGGGGCGAGCTAGAAAAATTCAAGCGATATGAATAATTAAATTTATTTAATTTTTTATCTTGGGTTTATTTTTTTAAATAATCCATGACAAAAGCAATGAATTCCTGCGTTTTTTTAGGTAAATGACGTCGAGAAGAATAAACCACAGAAAGTGCTAATTGAGGGGGTTCATAATGATTTAAAACAGGAATTAATGTTTCATCTTTCAAATCTCTTTCAACCATTACTTTAGGAAGCATCGCAATCCCCATTTTATTCAAACACATTTCATGTAAAGCATGAGCATCGTTACTTTGAGCGACAATTCGAATGGGGTAGTTTTGTGGTTGTTGTTGATGAGTAGATAAACTCCACGTATTTTGCATGCTGTGATGGGTAATACATGCATGTTGTAGGAGTTGATCTGGGTGAACGATTTCACTTGATGTTGCCAAATAATCAGCATGTGCGCAAAGAACTGAATCTACTCGATCTAAAGGGCGAGAAATTAATCCATCAGCCACTTTTGTGGTAATGCGAAAAGCCAAATCAATTTGAGCTTCAACTAAATCTAGGGTTTCTTCGGTAATTAAGATATCAAATCGAATATGTGTGTATTTTTGCTGAAACTTTTGAATGGCTTTAGCCAATCCATTTTGCAGTATAAATAAGCCACATGTTAAACGAATTGTACCTGTGTATTGTTCTTCTACAGATAGTTCTTTGAGTAATTGCTGTTGTTGAAGAATATTTTGACAATAGAGTATGGCTTTTTCGCCTGCACTCGTTAAAGAAATATTACGTGTGTTACGGTGTAATAAACGTGTAGAAAAATGATTTTCTAAATGCTCTAAATATCTTGAAACCATTGCACGAGAATAACCAAGTTGGTCTGCTGCCTTAGTAAGGCTGCCATTTTTTTCAATGCAAACAAAAACTTGTATTGCTTTTAAAGTATCCATATTTTTATGATTGTTGCAATTTATGCAACAGTTTATCTTAAAAATGGGTATTTATTCATCTTGATTTGCAATTTAAAGTGTACTTATTAAATTTAGAGACAAACAAAAATGAAAGTTTTAAAAACAACAGCAATTGCTTTAACTACATTAGCACTTGGCATTCATACTGCGATGGCACAAGATTTAAAAATTAAAAACTATATTGCAGCACCCGAACATTTTGGTGTGACTTCAACACTAATTGAAGGCGATAAAGACGCAATTTTGGTGAATGCTCAATTCTCAAAATCTGAAGCCTTACGTATTGCTGCTGATATCTTAAATTCAGGTAAAAACCTAAAAACAATTTTCGTAAGTTATGGTGATCCAGATTTTTATTTTGCTTTAGATGTTTTTAAAACATATTTCCCGAATGCTCAAATTGTTGCTACACCTGAAACGGTAAAACATATTCAATCTACATATAAATTGAAAATGGATTATTGGGGACCACAAATGGGTGCTAATGCACCAAGCAATATTATTGTTCCAGAAGCTTATACATCTAAAACATTAAAGCTTGAAGATTCAAATATTGAAATTAAAGGCAAAAATGAACTGACTTATTTATGGATTCCACAAGTTAAAGCTGTAGTAGGCGGAATTCCTGTAACTTCAGGCTCTCATTTATGGATGGCAGATTCAGCAACAAAACAAGATCGTGATACTGTTGTATCTACTTTAAAAGATATTAAGAAGCTAAATCCTGAAATTGTTGTACCTGCGCATACATCTGTAAATGCACCACAAAATTTAGCAGCAGTAAACTTTTCATTAGACTATTTAGCTCAATATGAAAAAGCTGTTAAAGCGACAAAAAATTCAGCTGAATTAACTGAGCAAATGAAACAGAAATATCCTGAATTGGCAGGTGATTCTAATCTTGAGCTTGGTGCTAAAGTTGTAAAAGGCGAAATTAAATGGCCTTAAGCATAGCGCTTAAAACTTAAAATTAACTATCGCAATATGTGATAAGCACAATGAAATATATCGTTTTTACGAAATAGAATTTCATCGATATTATTTCTTTTATACGCAGCAATTGTATTTTGAGGAGAGAGCTAAATACAATTGTTGCAGTATACTCGATTACTCTTTTGGCTGAGCCTTCTCCAAGACTCAGCTTTTTTTTGTTAAAATCAACTTAGATATAAAAACTATTAGTATTGAATTAATTTTGTATTTCTCTTTATAGTTTGAATTGAATATTATTTGTTCAGATTCATAACGCTGTATGTTTCTTCTTTTTATTTACTTTTTAAGTTTTAAGGCTTATCCGTCCTATGGGTGGGCCTTTTTTTTATACCCTTGATCATTTTTAACCGCTTTCTTGTTGAGAAACAAAAAGAAGTGTTATTAAAGTTGATCTCTCCCAAAAATAAACCCGAAGATAGCCTATATCTTCGGGTTTATTTTATTCTAGTTTCTAATTGCATCGTTTTTATGGTTTTATTTCAATGAGTGTAAGACCTCATTTTTTTGCTATGACTATATATAAGATGTTTAAGCTGAAGTGTAGATGATATAAATAGAGAGAAAGTTGGGTTTTAAAAAAGGTAGGAACTGTGCGTATTCATTCGCTAATAAGAGAAAAAATAGAAAAAAGACAAGGAACAGCAGCACGATTGTTGGATCGGACTCCTCGTATTATTCAAAATACATTAGTGAACGTTTTATCTTATCCATATCACTATCCAGATCTTGATCCTTTTATAAAATGTATGATGGCGGCACAACTCAAACAGGGAAAAGCTGGCTTTATTGGTACAGATGTTGAAGCTTCAAGAAAAGCTTTCGAATCTCAGATGTGTTTAATTGGTATAAAACCGACATTTGTGAAGCGTGTAGAGAATATGCGTCTACCTTTAATCAGTGGAACAATTCAGGCTAGACATTATCATCCTGCACCACATAAAAAATTACCTATGATGGTGTTCTATCATGGTGGCGGTTTTGTTGTTGGTAGTATTGATACGCATGATGAAGCATGTCGTCTATTGGCAATTCATGCAAAGGTTCAAGTATTAAGTATCAATTATCCACTTGCACCAGAAACAAACCCAGCTCAAATTATTCAATGTTGTGAAGATGCTTTAGCTTGGGTCTATCAAAATAGACGTCATTTCAAAATATTAAAAAATAGAATTGCGGTTGCGGGAGATAGTGCCGGCGGAAACATAGCAACAGTTGTTGCACAGCGTACGAAAATGAAAGCATATGCACCAGAAGCACAACTTCTTATTTATCCAACTGTAGATTTAAAAAGTCGTCATCCATCTTTCTTTGCTTATAAAGACGGACTGATTTTGACTGAGTCTGATATTGAAAATGTTGTTGAGTTTTATGCAAAGCAACATGATGTTGATTTGGATGATCCTTTGGTTTCTCCAACAAATGGAGATTTAAAGAAATTAGCACCTGCCTATATATTAACAGCAGGGCATGATGTCTTGCATGATGAAGCGGAAATCTACGCGTATAAAATTAGACAACAAGGTGTAAAGATTTTATATACAAACTATTCTGATCAAACGCATGGCTTTATTAATTTAACTTTTATTTCCAAGCGCGCTAAAAAAATCACAATAGAAATTGCAAAGAATTTTAGAAGGTTTTGGGATAAACAACACTAACTAAAGAATTGAATAAAAAATGTTCCACGTGAAACGAGTCGAAAATACATATAGATGTAATAACTAACTATATGTGCGTTTGTGTAGTCATGCCGTTATATTTAGAAAAGTTAGGCAAAGAATAAAGATTTAATCGTCGTGAGCGAATAATATACGCTGTATGAAATGTCCGTCTAAATATAAAGGTACGAAATGTTAAAGCAAATAATTTTGGCAACAACGTTGAGTTTGGCTAGTTGGAGCGTCATTGCTGCGAACACAACTGTAGAAATGAAAACCTCTTTAGGTCTTGTTGAAATAGAACTGTTTAATGACAAAGCACCTATTTCAGTAGAAAACTTTAGTCGCTATATAAAAAGTGAATTTTATAATGGCACTATTTTCCACCGCGTCATTCCAGGGTTTATGATTCAGGGTGGCGGTATGAACAAAGATATGACAGAGAAAACAACACAAGCACCAATTACAAATGAATCGAGTAATGGGGTGTTGAATACGCGAGGTACTTTAGCTATGGCGCGTATGAATGATCCTGATTCTGCATCAAGTCAGTTCTTTATTAATTTGGATGACAATAACTTCTTAAATAAAAGTCAAAGAAATGCAGGTTATGCTGTGTTTGGTAAAGTCACTAAAGGAATGGATATTGTCGATAAGATTGCAAAAGTACCTACGGGAAATGTAGGTTCTCATCAAGATGTTCCTAAAAATGTAGTAGAAATTATCAATATGAAGATAAAAGCATCAACGAATTAAAAAATGAATATAAATATGTATTTTAATTAAAAATACATATTTATGTGGAATATTAATGGGTTGGGTGTGTTTTTGTGTGCTTTTGCATCAAAATAGTGCATAAAAATACAACACTCGTTAAAACAAGACGTTAAAAGCGCTTGCACGTGTAAGAAATTGCCCTATAATGAGCCCATACCGACGAGATAGACG
>NZ_LWRV01000104.1 GCF_009372215.1 Acinetobacter portensis
ACTTTTTGAAACACCACCAAAGTTTGTACTTTAGGGAATTGTTTCGCATATTTTGCAGCAACTTGCGCATTACGCGGACGGAAGTAGTATTTAGCTGCTAAATCTTGACCTTTAGGTGAATAAAGGTAATTTAAATATCCTTTTGCCAAATTACGGTTACCATCTTTATCAACATTTTTATCGACAATAGCAACGGAAGGCTCTGCCAAAATAGAAATGGACGGATAAACAATTTGGTATTTATCTTTATCTGGTCCTTGGGTTGCAAGTAATGCTTCATTTTCCCAAGAAAGTAATACATCACCAATACCACGTTCAGCAAAGGTAGTTAATGAACCCCGAGCGCCTGAATCCAGAACTTTTACATTCTGATAAAGCTTTTTAACCAATTCTTTTGCTTTCGCATCATTTCCACCGGGTTGTTTAAGCGCATAACCCCATGCTGACAAATAAATCCAACGTGGCGCACCACCCGTTTTAGGGTTTGGTGTAATAATTTCCACACCTGGTTTGGTTAAATCATTCCAGTCCTTAATACCTTTCGGATTACCTTTACGTACTAAAAAAACAATAGTTGATGTATAAGGTGCAGAGTTATACGGAAATTCTTTTTGCCAGTTCTTTTTAATTAAACCTGCATTTACAATTTCCTCAATATCATTTGCCAAAGCTAATGTCACAACATCTGCTTGTAAACCATCAATGACCGATCGGGCTTGTTTACCCGAACCACCATGTGATTGTTTAAAATCGATTGTTTGATTGGTTTGTTGCTTCCAATATTCACCAAATTCTTTATTGTATTCTTGATAAAATTCTCGTGTTGGATCATAAGAAACATTCAGAAAATCTTTTGCCACAACATTATGTGCAGAAAAACCACTTAATATTGCCAAAACACTCGATACTATTATTTTTTTCATGTGTGAGACTCTTTTTAATATATATCAGCATCATATAAATGAAAAAATAATTTAACAATCATGTGGTTATATTATATATTTCTTAATTATTCACATAAAAAGATATCTGGTAAATTCACATAAAAACCACTTTATTTGATATAAAAAATGAACAGACAAAATGTTATAAATTAATTATTCATGCCGTACACAGTCTTTTGATAAGAAAGAAAAGGCTTTTTTAGAACGAATACATAAATACTGAAAATTCAAATGAAATATATCTTTTTTGTAACTAATGTGACACAGCTATACATTTTCAATACAAAATATGATTAAATAACCATCTGATATACAAAAACACTATGTTTATAATAATATTGTTCAGACACCAAAATAGGGGGATGTTTGGAAATGACTAGTAAATTATTTAAAGCACTTTGCTTAACTTGCGGTTTAATCGTATTTTCACAAGTTGGACATACAGCCGTAACCAAAACAACAGAAACCAAAATGGTGAATTCTGTTGTAAAAATTACGCCTATTGAAAAAGCACTTCAACAACAAAAGAATGATAGAAAATTTCATTCTGAAGACAACTTAAAAGTGCTTACATCTATTAATATTGCACCATCACAAAGCTTTTTAGCATCACAAAATGAACGCTTTTCACGCTTCATTCAAACGCTATTCACAACAAATAATTCATAAAATATTAGGTCAAACACCCCCTTGTGTTTGACCAAGCGAAGCCTCATTACTTTATGCTTAATTAAACATAATGTAATGGGGCTTTTTCGTTATAATAGTTCCAATTTGCATTCTGAATAATATCTAGTTATGACAGTTCGTACTCGTATCGCTCCTTCTCCTACAGGCTTTCCTCATGTAGGTACAGCTTATATTGCTTTGTTTAACCTATGCTTTGCAAAGCAACATGGTGGTGAATTTATTCTTCGTATTGAAGATACTGACCAACTTCGCTCAACACCTGAATCTGAGAAAATGATTTTAGATTCATTGCGTTGGTTAGGACTAAATTGGTCTGAAGGCCCAGATGTTGGTGGTCCACATGCACCATATCGCCAATCTGAGCGTATGGATATTTATAAAAAATATGCATTAGAACTTGTTGCAAAAGGTCATGCTTTTTACTGTTTCGCAACGACAGAAGAATTAGATCAAATGCGTGCAGATCAACAAGCACGCGGTGAAAACCCTCGCTATGATGGTCGTGGTTTATTACTATCTGAAGAAGAAGTTCAGCGTCGCTTGGCTGCAGGTGAAGCGCACGTTATTCGTATGAAAGTGCCTACTGAAGGCATTTGTAAATTTGATGATATGCTGCGTGGCGAAGTAGAAATTCCATGGGCTCAAGTAGACATGCAAATTCTACTTAAAACGGATGGTTTACCAACGTATCATTTAGCCAATGTTGTTGATGACCATTTGATGGAAATTACCCACGTGATTCGTGGTGAAGAATGGATTCCATCAGCACCTAAGCATCAATTACTTTATCAATATTTCGGTTGGGATATGCCTGTGCTTTGCCACATGCCACTTTTACGTAATCCAGATAAATCAAAACTATCTAAACGTAAAAACCCAACATCAATTAACTATTATAAAAATATTGGTGTTTTACCAGAAGCCCTATTGAACTATTTAGGTCGTATGGGTTGGTCTATGCCAGATGAGAGTGAAAAATTCACTTTAGCTGAAATGATTGAGCACTTTGACATTAAACGTGTGTCTTTAGGTGGACCAATTTTTGATGTTGAAAAACTGAATTGGTTAAATGGTCAGTGGATTAAAGGTTTAACCCCTTCTGAATTGCTTGATACGTTGCTTGCTTGGAAATCTGACCGTCAAACTTTAGAAGAAATTGCCGCTGCGATTCAACCGCGTATTAACTTATTGTCTGAAGCTGTGAACTGGGCAGGTTTCTATTTCAACCAATTCCCTACGCTTAGTAAAGAACAATTTGAAAGCAAAAAATTGACTGAAGAACAAGTTCGTCAAAGCTTACAATTTGCAATTTGGCGTTTAGAAAGCATGTTTACTTGGAACAATGAGACTGTAAGCCAAACGCTTATGGATTTAGCGAACCAAATGGAAATCAAACTTCGTGATTTCATGCCAACTTTCTTTATTGCGATTGCAGGTTCAACATCTTCAACGCCTGTTATGCAATCTATGGTCACAATTGGGCCAGATTTAACCTTCGCTCGCTTACGTCATGCGCTTGAAATTGTGGGCGGACCAAGCAAAAAAGAAGCAAAAGTATGGGAAAAACTCAATGAAAGCTTAAAATTGCCGAAAAATGACGCAGTTGATGAAGCATAATTGATTTTTTAGTTGACTAGGAGGCGCTATAACCATAATATAGCGCCCATACAGAGACACAGTGTTAAACACTGAATCTGGATGCCTCACTTGTCCCTATCGTCTAGAGGCCTAGGACATCGCCCTTTCACGGCGGTAACCGGGGTTCGAATCCCCGTAGGGACGCCATATTCAAGATCATTCTTGTGTAGTGGTCTTAATAAAAAACCCAAGCATTACGACTTGGGTTTTTTATTGCCTAAAATTTTATGTAAGTGCTTTTTTGCTTTCTACACAATTCCGATTAAAATAACCTATAAATTAAAATTTGGAGTTGTAATGCAATACCGCTGCCCGAAATGCCAAAGTGCAAAACTTTTACCTGTTACTCAGCCTGGTCAAACGACTGCGCGTCCTGTTGTTCCTAAAAGTTTAATTTTTCTTATTCCTGCAATTTTAATTTTATTACTTTTAGTTTCTATTAGCGTTGCGATGTGGGCTTTTGGTAATGGCGCGGGCGAAACATTACAACTTGCAACGATTGTAATGTTCTTTGCATGTGTTATTGCAGGCTTCTTATTCTACCGCGACCTACCTGACTTTAAACTTTCAATGCAAGCATTCATGCAATCGCAAAAAAAATGGAAATGCCGCGACTGCAATCATGAATGGGAAATCTAAAATAAAAATCTCACATCAGCATTAATGCTGATGTGAGTGTTGATGTTCATCTTCTTCGCTATGATTTTGATGCTCATGGTTATGAGACTGCGCAATGCATTCATCATCTTCAATTTGCAAAGTCATTTCGGTAATACTGTGCTCATGGGTTAGCATTTCCAAAGCTTCTTTATATAATTCATTCCGATCTGCATTGGGTGCAAAAAGATGTACCGTTAAATGTACATTTTTAGAGGTAATTGCCCAAACTTTAAGTTGATGAATACTTTCAACACCTTTTAAATTCAGTAAATCATTTCTCAGTTCTTCAATATCAATTTCTTCAGGTACACCCTCTAATAGAATATTGATACTTTGTTTAAGCAGAATCCAAGTTCTAGGAAGCACCCAAAAACCAATAAGGACTGCAATAACAGTATCTACCCACATCCAACCTGTGAAATAAATAACAGCAGCACCAATAATCACACCGACTGAGCCTAAGGCATCACTCAAAACTTCAAGATAAGCTCCTTTTACATTTAAGCTATCTTGCGAGCTTGAGAATAAAATTTTCATGGAAATCAGGTTAATGATTAAACCCAATACCGCCACAATCATCATCCCTGTACTTTGAATTTCAGGTGGCTGACTAAAACGCTGATAGGCTTCATATAAAATATACATCGCCACAACAAACAACATAGATGCATTAAACAGTGCAGCTAAAATTTCAAAACGCTGATATCCAAATGTTCTTTTGCTGTCGGCAGGTAGCTTGCCAATTTTAATTGCCACAAGTGCAATAGCAAGCGCTGCTGCATCGGTAAACATGTGGGCAGCATCAGACAACAAAGCCAAACTTTGTGTCATGAAACCAGCAATAACCTCAACCACTAAAAAAGTAGATGTAAGTATTAAAGCAAACGTCAGCTTTTTTGCATTACCTTCTGTTACAACAGCATGACTATGATCATACCCATGATGTCCACTCATAGCAGACTCCTTATTGATAAGAAAGTGGCTTTTTTTTAAGCCACTTTTGCTTTAGTTCTAACTTATCACTTTTTAAAGCGAACAATAAACTTCTCTTTAAAAGCCCAAATAAACCCTGTTTGTTTTGATTCATTCATCCAACGGTAAACCACAGGTAAAAGGACTAAAGTAAGCATTGTTGAAGATAAAATCCCACCAATGACAACTGTAGCCAATGGGCGCTGTACTTCTGCTCCCGTTCCTGTTGCAAGTGCCATTGGTACAAAACCAAGTGAAGCAACACATGCCGTCATTAGCACAGGACGTAGACGTAGAATTGCGCCTTGCCATGTTGCTAAATGGACATTTAAATTTTCACGCAACTCTTTAATAAAAGTCAGCATGACTAAACCATTTAAAACAGCAACGCCTGAAAGTGCGATAAAACCAACACCCGCTGACATAGACAACGGAATATCACGTAGCCAAAGTGCGACCAAACCTCCAGAAAGTGCAAAAGGAACACCACTGAATACCAACAAACTCTCTTTAAAATTATGAAAAACAGCCATGAGCAAAATAAAGATAGTGATTAACGCCAATGGCACAACAATTTGCATACGACTTTTTGCAGATGCTAAGTTTTCAAACTGTCCTCCATAATCTAACCAATATCCAGCAGGGAGTTTTTGCGTAGATAAGTTCGTCTGCAATTCTTGTACAAATGAACCTAAATCGCGTCCTGTTACGTTAGCCGTAATCACAACACGACGTTTTCCATTTTCACGACTGACTTGGTTTACACCTAAAACGGTTTCAACTTTCGCCACATCTTGCAGCTGTATAAGCCCGCCATTAGGTATTTGAACGGGTAATGTAGCCAAGTTCTGAGTTGTTCTTTGTTCATCACTTAAACGGATCACAAAATCAAAGCGTCTATCGCCTTGAAGAATTTGCCCAACATTTTGACCTCCAACACTGGTTGCAACTAAGTCCTGAATTTCTTTTACAGATAATCCATATTGCGCTGCGAGTGCTTTATCAACCTCAACATTTAATAGTGGCAGTCCATCTGTTTGCTCAACTTTAACAGCCGTGGCACCCGATATTTTTTGGATTTGTTTGGAAATTTTTTCAGCTTCCTGATTTAAAACATCCAGATCATCACCAAAAATTTTCACTCCAACATCACTACGAATACCTGAAATTAATTCATTAAAACGCAACTCAATAGGTTGTGAAAACTCACTATTGTTACCCGGTAATGTTTCTAGAAACTCTTCCATTCGACTACGTAAACTGTCTATAGATTCTTTTGGATTTGCCCATTCATCTTTAGACTTTAATAGAATTACACCATCAGAAATATTCGGAGGCATAACATCTGTTGCAACTTCCGCAGTACCTGTACGTGCAAAAATACCTTTAATTTCAGGGAATTTTTTTAACAGTAATTTTTCGGTATTTTCTTGCATACGTAATGACTGCTCCAAGCTCGTACTTGGGGAGCGCATTTGCTGAATTGCAAAATCTCCCTCACTGAGCTTTGGTGCAAACTCACTTCCTACTTGCGTTGCAATCACACCCGTTAAAACCAAAATACATACAGCCAAAGTCACAACAAAATATTTAAATTGATAGGCAAAATTTAATATATTTTCGTATTTTTGCTTTAACCATAACATCCAACGAGATTCTGTTTCCTTCACTTCACCTGTAACAAACATGGCAACAGCAGCAGGGACAAAACTAATCGATAAAATGATTGCGCCAATGAGTGCCAACACCACAGTAAGCGCCATAGGGTGAAATAATTTTGCTTCTACACCTGAAAGTGCAAAAATTGGGAAATACACCACTAAAATAATTAACTGACCAAAAATTAGTGGGCGTTTTGCTTGTTGGGCTGCTAAAAACACCTCTTTAAATCGTTCACTCCTATTGAGTAACCGCCCTTTCAAATGTTGAGCTTCTGCTAAACGTCGAATACAGTTTTCAACAATAACAACTGCACCATCGACAATAATTCCAAAGTCCAGTGCACCTAGACTCATTAAGTTAGCGCTGATATTTTTCTCAGCCATTCCTGCCAAAGTAAAGAGCATGGATAATGGAATGACACAGGCAACAATTAGTGCTGCACGAAAATTTCCTAAAAATAAGAATAAAATCACAATGACTAAAACAGCGCCTTCAACTAAGTTTTTTTGCACCGTTTTAATTGCACTTTCTACTAAAGTGGTTCGGTCATAAACCGTCGTAATCGTCACACCCTTCGGTAATGAGTTTTGAATTTCTTGAATTTTAGTATCGACAGCCTTGGCAACAGTTCGACTGTTCTCTCCCATCATCATCATGGCAATACCAAGCACTGTTTCCTCACCATTGTAAGTTGCAGCACCTGTACGTAAATCATGCCCAATTGATACTTTAGCAATATCAGAAACACGAATTGGATAGCCTTGTTTAGTGCTTACAGTGATGTTCTCGATATCTGAGATATTATTTAAAGTACCTGGTACACGAACAGTCAGCTGTTGACCACTTTCTTCAAGATAACCCGCACCACGGTTTTCATTGTTTTCTTGTAGTACTTGTTGCAATGCTGAAAGCGGAATTTGCATTTGCTGTAAACGGTTTAAATCGGGTTCGACCAGATAAGTTTTATTAAAACCACCAATACTATTTACTTCAGCAATGCCTTTTACTTTTTGCAATTGTGGTCGCACAATCCAATCTTGTATCTCTCGCAAATCTCTCGGTTCATAAGCAGTACCATCGGGCTTTTTTGCATCTTTCTCGGCTTGAATAACCCACTGATAAATTTCTCCCAATCCCGTAGACACAGGTGACATTGCAGGAAAAATATTTTCTGGTAATTCTGTTCGCGCCTCTTGTAAGCGCTGATTGATTTGCTGTCTAGCCCAATAAATATCTGTACCATCTTTAAAAACAATGGTGACTTGAGAAAGACCATAACGCGAAATTGAACGTGTTTGCTCTAAATCGGGAATACCTGCCATTGCTGTTTCAATAGGATAGGTAATTCGTTGTTCCACTTCTAAAGCGGTAAAACCATTCGCTTGGCTATTTATTTGTACTTGGACATTGGTAATGTCGGGAACTGCATCAATGGGTAGTTTTTGGTAGCTATAAACACCCACGCCAATCCATGCGATCACAAACAACATGACCCAAATGGCATTGCGTATTGAAAACTGAATGATTCGATCGAAAATACCTTGTGGTTTTGGCAATTCCTCTTCAGGCTGATGCACTTTATGAAGATCATTAGTGTCCATGGCTAGCATCTCCTTTTTCCATCTCAGATTTCAAAAGGAAACTGCCCTTATTCACATATGCTTGTCCTTGCTTTACACCACTTTTAATTTCAATCCATTTTCCATCTGCTGAAACTTGCCCAACACTTACATTCTGCGGTTTAAAACTTACACTTTTCATTTGCGTCGTTGGCACAAAAACAACATCTTTACCTTCAACTTGTTGTACTGCATCTTTGGCTACACGCATCACCTCTTTGGGCTGATTCTGCTGAAGCTCAACATTTACCATCAAGTTTGGTCGTAGCTCATCTGCCCGATCTAAAACTTTAGCTCGCACTTGCAAGCGCCCTGTTTGCGCATCTGCTACGGCATTTAAATTTAGGATTTGCGCTTTATAAAGTGCATTGGTCTGTAAAGATTTAAATTGAATAGTTTGGTTTGGCTGAATTTCTGCAACATCAATATTTGGCACAATAAATTCAAGCCATAGCTGATCTAATTGATCGATCACAAATAATTGCGATGCCAGCTGAACGTTTTCACCAAGAACTAAATCCTTTTGACTAACCACACCTGAAATAGGTGCACGTAACATATAACGACCATTTGAACCTGCACTTGCACCAAAGGCAGCAAGTCGACTTTGTGCAGCCTGAACCTGAATTTGCGCCTGACGGTATGTATTAGATGCTCGTTGATAATCTTGCTTTGCAGAAATTCCTTGTGACCATAAATCTCTTTCTCGATTAAAGTCTTGCTTTGCCAAATCTAAATTTGTACGTGCAATTTGAAGTTGTGCTTGTTGATCAACTAAATCTGGAACAAGTAAACTTGCCAAAGCTTGTCCTTTTTTAACATGCTGACCTAATTCGACATATACCTCTTGTACTTGTCCGCTAAAACTTGGCGATACATGTGCTTGTCTATCTGTATTTGCTGTTAATTTTGCAGGATAATTACTGAGTTGATCTATCGTCCCTACATCTACTTTTGCGAGCTGAACACCCTGCTCCACCATCTGTTGTGCAGTCAGTGAAATTTTTCCTTCTTTTTCCTCACGCCCTTCTTCACTGCCTTTTTCTACAGCATGATCATCTTCATCTAAATGATCTTCTTTATTCGCCTTTTTAAAAATAATTAAAGACAGAACCAATATAGCCGTAATACATAGAACCAAAATAATTAAAATTTGTTGTGAAATTTTGCCAAATTGTTTTTTGATCATGTTCATTTTAATTCCCCATTCCTATGACTGGCAAAGCATTGGTATCTTGTATTAAGTTTTGATTGATTTGTGAAAGTGCATCTTTTGCCATGACTTGGCTCGGTTCAATTCCTAAACTTAAGCTTTCCGCTTCAATAGACTTTTGCCATGCACTTTTAAGAATTTGAACACTTTGAATACGCACATCATGTAATTGTGCTGTTGCCTGTTGCACATCCATCACATTTAATTTTCCGACCTGAAAACCCGTTAAGGTGCGTTTTTGAACAGCAACTGCCAATGGAATTTGTTTTTGAGAAACCAAATCAAACTGTTCTTTTAAACCTCCAAGTTCACTTAATAAGGTCTGTACTTCTAATTTGTTTTGCATTTGATAAAACATTTTTTGCTTTTCAATAAGTTGTTCTTTCGCTTGGGCAATTTGAATACCGTACTGATTACGATTAAAAATTGCCAAAGGAACACTCAGACCAACCGTTAATTGATTATCGGTTTGATTTTGTGGCGTTTTCGTCTGCTTCATGCTCACACTTACATCTGGATTTGGGCGTGCTTGAGCTTTTAATAAGTCAATATTGGCTTTGGCTTCTAAGACTTGATAGCTTTGGGTCTTCTCGACAAGGTTATCCATTAAATTTGCATTCACTTTTTCCAAAGTTTTTTGTGGCCAAAACGATGAAATATCATGACCAATTACATTACTACTTTCAGATTCCCCCCATAAATTTGCCAGTTGTTTTCGTGCTATTTGTAGCTGTAATCCTGCTTGTTGAACTAACTTGATATTGTCAATATGCGTTAAGCGCACACGATCTACATCAACTTGTGAAATACTTCCCGCACGAAACCTTCTTTCCGCAACTTCTAAACTTTGCTCACTTGCTTTTAACTGCTCCATAAGCAAGGCCGACTCAACTTCTGACAACATCACTTGTGACCATAAATACTTCACAATTATTTGTAATTGTTCATCGTAAATACGTTGCTTTAGACCGAGTTGTTCATTTGCTAAATTTGCAATTTTTTTAGATGCTTTCTTTTTCCCAAACACATCTAAGGGTTGAGATAGACCAATCGTTAATTCTTGATCTTGATTATTTGCAAAACCTGCCCGCTCAACATTCAAACTTGGATTTGCCCATAATTTGCTATTTTTAATATTCGCATCTGCAATATTTTGCTGTGTTTGCCAAATACCCTGTGCTTGCTGATATACACGAACACGTTCAAGAATTTGCGACATCGATATAGGTGTATCTAACTTCGATTCTTCTGCATTTGCCAAAAATGGCATTGCGCCTAAGGTACTTATAGCAATAACTGCAGCACAAAAATTCACTTTTATTCTCGTGCTTTTTTTCAGCTTAAAGTGCTGATTAAACTTTATTTTTGACATGACTATGCCCCACTAAGTTAATAAACTGAGCGGTGGGCTAAATATTGGCTACCCCACCTATAGCGGGGTATATATAGGAGGGAGTTTGGGTAGGTATAAATGTGGCGACTGGTACAAACTACTCCAATCTAAAAACTTATCTTCAATATAATAGGTCGAAACATTCCAATTAATTTCCGAGGAATGTTCAACTAAAAAAGCATGAGCCAATGACGGTAAATGATCACTATGATCATCATTTTCCACTTGCTCTAAATATTGAATAAATTTTGATGTTTTCTGATTGTCACTTTGATGCTGCTCGTGACTGCTCTTATTTGAATGATGCCCAAAGTGACTTGTTGTAACGCGATTAACATCACTTTCATGCACACAAAACGCCGCTGCCACATTCCAAATGCTTTGGAACATGAATAAGCTCAACAAGACTGTGATAAAGATTCTTGAACGTTTCACAATAACTATCAATTAAAAGATGTTGCCGAATATAACAACCTGATCATGTGTAATAAAATTACATTCACCAACTTATTGCAGAAAACTTAGTAGCTTTTTGTAATTTAAAAACAAAAAAACCAGTCCTTAGACTGGTTTTTTTAAAGTAAAACTAAAGCTTAGTTACCAATTTTGCGATATTTTTGACGCTTAGTTACTAAATCATCGCCATCACGTTTTTGACGGTATGCTTCAAATTCAGCATAGTTACCTGTAAAGAATTCAGGTGTTTGACCTTCAAATGACAAGATGTGCGTTGCAATACGGTCTAGGAACCAACGGTCATGCGAGATCACCATTACAGTACCTGGGAATACAAGAATTGCATCTTCAAGTGCACGTAAAGTTTCGATATCCAAGTCGTTTGACGGTTCATCGAGTAAGATTACGTTAGCACCCATTTGTAAGATTTTCGCAAGTTGTAAACGGTTACGCTCACCACCTGACAATTGACCTACACGTTTTTGCTGATCTTGGCCTTTAAAGTTAAAGCGACCAATATAAGCACGTGATGCAATTTCGTAATCGCCAATACGTAAGATATCTAAACCGCCAGAAACTTCTTCCCAAACAGTTTTATTGTCATCTAGCGTGTCACGAATCTGACCTACATAAGCGACTTTAACTGATTCACCAAGAACCACAGAACCTGTATCTGGTTGCTGTTCGCCTGTCATCATACGGAATAGTGTCGTTTTACCTGCACCGTTCTCACCCACGATACCAACAATGGCACATGGTGGTACAACAAATGATAAATCTTTATAAAGCGTACGATCACCAAACGATTTGCTGATACCTTCAACCTCTACAACCTTGTTCCCTAAACGTGGACCAGGTGGAATGTAGATTTCTGAAGTTTCGTTACGCTGTTGAAATTCACGCGAGTTAAGCTCTTCAAAACGCTCCATACGCGCTTTGTTTTTCTTTTGCTGACCTTTAGCATTAGAACGAACCCATTCAAGTTCTTTTTTCAATGCTTTAGCAAAAGATTCTTCTTGCTTGTTCTCTTGTTCTAAACGAGCATTTTTCTGCTCTAACCAAGAAGAGTAGTTACCTTGGTACGGGATACCCATGCCACGGTCAAGCTCAAGAATCCATTCAGCAACATTATCTAAGAAATAACGGTCATGCGTAATGGCTACAATGGTACCAGCAAAGTCTTTCAAGAAACGCTCTAACCAAGATACAGATGAAGCATCTAAATGGTTCGTCGGTTCATCAAGAAGCAACATATCTGGTTTAGAAAGCAATAAACGGCAAAGTGCAACACGACGGCGTTCACCACCTGAAAGCAATTTAACATCTGCATCCCAAGCTGGAAGGTTTAACGCTGCTGCTGCTTGATCCATTTGGTTGCCAAGGTTATGTGCATCCCAAGCATGGATGATTGCTTCTAGCTTCTCTTGCTCTTTTGCAAGAGCATCGAAGTCTGCATCTTCAGCTGCATATTCAGCGAAAACTTCATCAAGACGAGCTAAAGCATCAAGCGGTTCACGTAAACCATCTTCAACGTTACCACGAACGTCTTTAGTTTCATCTAAAGGCGGCTCTTGCTCTAGATAACCGATTTTAATACCCGGTTGTGCACGAGCTTCACCAGAGAAATCTTTATCTACGCCAGCCATAATACGAAGCAAGGTAGATTTACCTGCACCGTTTAAACCAAGAACACCAATTTTAGCGCCCGGGAAAAATGATAAAGAGATGTCTTTTAAGATTTCGCGCTTAGGCGGAACCATTTTCGACACACGGTTCATCGTGTAAATATATTGGGCCACGTAGGACTCCTCAATAGAAAAACCAAACTGGAGATATCAACAACCTATCCCCTTACTCAAATGAGCAGAAAAAATAATCGACCATTATACGATGAAAGTCCTGAAAAAATAAGGCATCTAGTGCAACTTCATCACTTTGTTGTAAAAAACTTTTCGATTATAAATTAATCAATGGTTTTTAGCCTAAATTTGATGCATTTTCACCTAAAAATATTTCATTGATATGAACTTTAAAGATAAACATTTCAAGAAATAAGCGCTTTGTTTCATAAAAAGAAATGCTAATATCGATCAAAACTAACGCATAAAGATGATATAAAAATGACGTATAAAGATGAAACTTTAGCCATTCATGCAGGTTATAGCCCTGAACCCACGACAAAAGCAGTTGCAGTTCCGATTTATCAAACGACTTCTTATTCTTTTGATAACACACAACATGGCGCAGATTTATTTGATTTAAAAGTTTCAGGCAATATTTATACGCGCATTATGAACCCAACAACTGCGGTACTTGAACAACGTGTTGCTGCTTTGGAAGGTGGTATTGGTGCATTGGCTTTGGCATCAGGCATGGCGGCAATTACTTATGCCATTCAAACCATTGCTGAAGCAGGCGATAACATTGCATCTGTTTCAACGCTTTATGGCGGGACTTATAATTTATTTGCACATACCCTACCCAAACAAGGCATTGAAGTTCGCTTTTTCGATTATCAAAAACCTGAAAGCCTACGTGACTTAATTGATGAAAAAACCAAATTGGTCTTTGTGGAATCTATTGGTAATCCACTTGGTAATATTATTGACCTAGAAGAAATTTCTAAAATTGCACATGAGTATGGTGTTCCCGTCATTGTCGATAACACTGTTGCAACGCCTGTTTTACAAAAATCTTTTGAATTTGGTGCAGATATTGTGGTGCATTCATTGACTAAATATATTGGCGGTCATGGTAATTCGATTGGCGGCATTATTGTCGATAGCGGCAAATTCCCTTGGGGCAAATATCCTGAACGCTTCCCTGCTTTAAATACACCAGATCCAAGTTATCACGGGGTAAATTATGTAGAAGCTTTAGGTGAAGCTGCTTATATCGCTCGTGCACGTGTTGTGCCTTTACGTAATACAGGTGCGGCAATTAGCCCTCAAAATGTCTTCCTCATTCTACAAGGCTTAGAAACATTAAGCTTACGTATGGAGCGTCATACTGAAAATGCGTTAAAAGTTGCGACCTATTTAAAAGCTCATCCAAAAGTTAAGTGGGTGAATTACGCAGGGTTAAAAGACCATCCTCAACATGCATTGGCGCAAAAATATGTAAAAGGTAAACCATCGGCAATTTTATCTTTTGGCGTTCAAGATGGTTTAGCAGGCGGAACTCGCTTTATTGATGCGCTGCAATTATTTACACGCTTAGTCAATATTGGTGACGCAAAAAGTTTGGCGTGTCATCCTGCAACAACAACCCATCGTCAATTAAATGAAGAAGAGCTTAAAACAGCGGGTGTCAGTATTGATATGGTGCGCTTATCTGTAGGAATTGAACATGCAGATGACTTGATTGCAGACCTTGAACAAGCACTTGCTCAAGTCTAATTTTTTATAAAGAATCCCTTTTATTACATAAATAAAAGGGATTTTTCATATCTAAGATATTGGTTTTATTTAACGTTCATGCTAAGAATAATAATTAAGCACTCATTATAAAAATACAAATGGAAGAACAACTTTAAACTTTAGCGTGACAAATTGAATATAAAAACAAGCTTTTTGGATATTCATTCAATTCATGCATTGCTTTAAACTGCCAATCTTAATGAGCGGCTGAAACCTTGAAGTCATCAATATTTCAGTCAATTTTTATCAGGGAATAGAACTGTGAAAACCAAATTAGAAAAAGCGTTTCAACAAAAAGTAAATGGAAAAACTGTCCTCATTACGGGTGCATCAAGCGGTATTGGTTTAACTGTTGCACATAAACTTGCCGACGCAGGTGCACGTGTACTTCTTGTTGCACGTACAGTCGAAACTTTAAATGAAGTAAAAGATGAAATTGAAGCTAAAGGTGGGCAAGCACTGGTTTTTCCATGTGACTTAAATGACATCGCTTCAATTGATGAAGTTTCTAAACAAATTCTAAGTTCTGTCGATCATATTGATATCTTAATTAATAATGCAGGACGCTCTATTCGCAGAGCAGTACATGAATCTGTAGATCGTTTTCATGATTTTGAACGTACCATGCAACTCAACTACTTTGGTGCTATTCGCTTAGTGATGAATATTTTACCGCAAATGATGATGCGTCGAGATGGGCACATCATTAATATTAGTTCAATTGGTGTATTGGCAAATGCAACGCGTTTTTCTGCATATGTTGCTTCAAAAGCCGCATTAGATGCTTTTAGTCGCTGTTTATCTGCCGAAGTTCACTCACACAATATTGCAATCACCTCGGTGTATATGCCACTTGTGCGCACCCCTATGATTGCACCAACTAAAATTTATAACTACGTTCCGACTTTATCTCCTGCACAAGCAGCAGATTTAGTTGCTAAAGCAATTGTGAAGCGTCCGAAAAAAGTAGCAACAAATTTAGGTCGTTTGGCATCCATCACCTATTCCATTGCACCTGATGTAAATAATAAATTGATGTCGATTGGCTATAACTTGTTCCCAAGTTCTAGCGCTTCTGTGGGTGAGCAGCAAAAATTAAATTGGGTTCAAAAGGCTTATGCCCGCTTATTCCCTGGTGAGCATTGGTAGTTTTTAACACTCAACTTTATATATAAAGTTGAGTGTTTTTTTTCTTCTTTGATGAAATTTAATAATACTTTAAGAATAAAGATTCAAAATTTAAACAATAAAAACTGAGGAGATACCTCATGAATAGAACAATATTGTTCAAAATATTTTGCTTTTGTGCTTCTTTCTTATTACTCAGTAATATGATTGTAGACTTCAAATCTGAACAGATTCCTTATGTGAATATGCTGATTCAGTTTGGTATTATGCTATTGCTTATAGATTTGGGTTTTAATGCAAAAGAAGAACTTAAAAACCCAAAAGATGATATTCAAATAAAATCATCTTCAAAATATCATTATTTAATGTCTAAAATTGGGTTAAGTACTTCAATTATTGGTTTTTTAATTCAATCGCTCAGCATTTAAAGTCGGCTTAATTGTCTAAATTTCCATATTAAGTTTAATGATTAATTGCTTATAGCACCTTAATTTCATGTTATAAACACGATGCTTTTCATCTTATTTATTGAGTTTATGCGAATATTTGCTTTAGTTTTACAATTGGGTTGTTTGGCTTTTGCGCTTTATTTAAGCTATAAAGTTGGCTTATCTTTGTACCAAAATGATTATGTACTAATGGAGCTTGTGGCGAATATTGGTACTATTTTAATTTGTATCGACTTAGGTACTTTCCTTTTTTCAAGCAATACGAAAGATGGTATTAGTCTTGAGCAATATGCAAAACAATTAGACCAACCACCATCAAAACTTGTAAATGTGACCCGTAAACTTGGTCATTTAGGCATTATGCTGATTATTTGTAGTTGGGTTGTTCCTCTTATATAAAAATAGATTTAAGAAATAAAAAAACCTCCCTATTGGGAGGTTTTTAGTTATGATAAAAACAATACAAACAAATAATTATCAAAATGGAACAAGAAGTTATAAAAGCTGCTACAGGTATGGCAACTACAGCAGCAAATAAAGGTATTGGAAAACTGATAGATTTACTATTCTCTAAAAAGCTTCGAGAAGAAAAGAGACTAGATGATCTTTCATCAGCTCAAAATAAAAAAGATATTGAATTGATTGAAAAAGACCTAGCAGAATATCGCGATGGTAAGTTTTTGCTTATGGAAGACCAAATTGGGAATCCTACATCCCCATTAGGATTAATTATTGCCCATAACACTCAAAACCAATCTGAGAACTTAGGTAAATGTTTAAACAAAGCTTATGAACATCTATCTAAAAAAGATGATGAAATAATCAGTGATGAACAAATTTCAGAAACTTTTTTTAATAAATGGATGAATTACGGAAAAGAAGTATCTGAAGAAGAATTACAGGACTTATGGGGTAGCATTCTTGTAAAAGAAATTACAGAGCCTAATTCTCTAAATTACCTAATCTTAAATACACTCTCATTAATGAGTAAGGAACATCTAGAAGCATTCAATAGCCTTCTAACAAATATTGTCGGTTATCGCCTATTTTGCGATCCAAATGAAAAAGCGCCCCAAAATTATGATTTTATAAAACCGAGATTACTTGATGAATTAATTGATTTAAATATTATTCGAGGATTAGGTAATAGCGATATTTATTTAAAAAAGAATTTAGACAAAGTTAGTAATGATGAAAAAACTTTCCTTGTCTTCCGTTAAATAATGAATATTTTATCGTTTTCACACTAAACCCACATATAGCCGAACCTAGTCTCCATTACTATAATTTAACTACCGTAGGCATGAAACTATTTGAAATAGCCCTATCCAATATATCCATTGATAAATACTTTGTAGATTTGATACAAAATTTAAAAAAACTACCCAATTTTAATGCCTTTAAATATGCTGAACTAATCTATTCAAAACATAATATTCAAACATCTATTCTTAAAATACAAATATAAAAAACCTCCCAAATGGGAGGTTTTTTTAGCAATTAAAGATTACTTCGAACCTTTAATCCCTGCTTGTAATAACAACGCACCTAAACCACCAATTTTTTGCTCTTGAGGTTTAGCAGACTGAGGTTTTTTACCTTGTGGACGATCGCCTTGAGGACGTGCATTTTGCGGACGCTTCGCTTGAGGCTTACGTTCAGCACGTTGCTCATTGCTTTGTTCACGGCGTGGCTGACGAGGCGCTTTCGCAGGAGCTTCAGAACCTTCAGGACGCATCGACAAGTTCACACGGTTACGCTCAACATCTACGTTTAAAACGCGCACTTGAACAATTTGACCAGGCTTAACCACTTTATGCGGATCAGATACAAATTCATTCGCAAGTTCAGAAATATGCACTAAACCATCTTGATGAACACCAACATCAACAAATGCACCAAAGTTCGTTACATTGGTAATCACACCTTCCAATTGTAAACCTTCAGTCAACTGTTTTACTTCCGTAATGTCTTCACGGAATTTAGCCGTACGGAATTCTGGACGCGGGTCACGACCTGGCTTTTCAAGTTCAGCCAATACATCTTTAATCGTTGGAAGACCAAATTTATCATCAACCAATGCTTCTGCATCAACTTGACGAATAATTTCAGAATTACCAATAATGTCTTTTACAGTTGTCGCTTTCGCTTCAACAATTTTAGACACCAATGCATAAGATTCTGGATGAACAGCAGAAGCATCTAGAGGCTCTGAACCATCTTGAATACGTAAGAAGCCTGCCGCTTGCTCAAAAGTACGCTCGCCTAAACGTGGTACATTTTTCAAATCTTTACGGCTGTCAAAACGACCATTTTCTTTACGGAAATCTACAATTTGTTGCGCGATAGATTTATTCAAACCTGCGATATAACCCAAAATTGCTGAAGATGCTGTATTTACATCTACACCAACCGAGTTCACACAGTCTTCTACTACAGCTTCAAGTGTTTTTGCTAAACCTGCTTGGTTTACGTCATGTTGATATTGACCTACACCAATCGATTTAGGATCAATTTTCACAAGTTCTGCAAGCGGATCTTGTAAACGACGTGCAATTGAAACAGCACCACGAATTGAAACATCAAGTTCAGGAAGTTCTTGTGAAGCCAATTCTGAAGCAGAATAAACCGATGCACCTGCTTCTGAAACAGAAACACGTGTAAGTTTAAGATCTGCATTTGCAGTCATCATTTCTGCAACAACAGCTTCAGTTTCGCGACTTGCAGTACCATTACCAATGGCAATAAGGTCTACATTGAATTCACGACAAAGACGTTCAAGTTCTGCAATTGAACCTGCTTTATCTTCTTTTGGTGCAAATGGGTAAATTGTGCTGTGTGCAAGTACATCACCCGATGCATTGACAACAGCAAGTTTCACACCTGTACGAATACCAGGGTCAACACCTAAAGTTGTACGTGCGCCTGCTGGTGCAGATAGCAATAAATGACGTAAATTTTCTGCAAATACATCCATTGCTTCATTTTCAGCAACCAAACGTTTTTCAGTCAGTAATGAATGTTCGATGCTTGGACGAACTTTACCTAACCAAAATAATTTTGCAGTTTGCTTTAAGAAATTTTGACGGCTTTGTGGCTGAGCAGTTTCTAAATCGTATTCAGTTTCAATACGAGTAAGCGGTGTAGCATCTTCACCATCTACTTTTAAGCCAAGTACGTTTTCTTGACGACCACGTAACATTGCCAATAAGCGATGTGAAGGTACTTTGTTAAAGTTTTCAGAGAAATCGAAGTAATCGCGGAATTTCTTACCAACTTCTTTTTTCTCTTCACTTGCAACTAAGCTTTTTAATACCGCTGTTTTTGCAAATGTTGCTTTCAAATCTGTTGTTAAAGCAATGTTCTGCGCCCAATCATCAATTAAAATGTGTTGGATTGCATCTAATTGGCTTTCTACATCTGCATAGTCTTCATGGCTAAAACCTGCCAAAGCTTCAGTAGGATCAATTGCTTCTTTAAAGATTTTTTCAGCAATAGGACCTAAGCCTGCTTCTTTTGCCTTGAAAGATTTACTCGTACGTTTTGGACGGTACGGTGCATAAATCTCTTCCAATGCATTTTTTGTTTCAGCAGCATTTACGCGAGCAAGTAAATCATCAGATAATTTATTTTGTTCTGTTAATGACTCAATTACTTTTGCACGACGCTCAAATAGGTCGCGTAAGTAAGATAAGCGTGTATCAAGCTGACGTAATTGCGTATCGTCTAAACCTTGCGTTACTTCTTTACGGTAACGTGCAATAAATGGAACGCTTGCCCCGTCATCAATTAACTTGATAGCAGCTTCAATTTGGTTAGGACGTACGGCAATCTCACTTGCCAACTGCTGAACTAAGTCAGTCATCGTGTTTAATTCCACAAAGGATAAGGACTAAAAGTTAGGATTATAAAGACCAAGTGTATAAAATCCACAATTGTTTTATAAAATTTATATATGAATATTCCTGCCAAGACGTTTTTTTCACTTTTTTGACTTAATTTAAAGATAAACTTCCTTTAAATTCATCGAGTTTGTTTTGTTTATTTAAAAAATACATGTATATATTTAGTATCTAGGTCTTGATTTAAAATGCAATATTTGTTGCTTTAGAACATAGTAATAAGATGGCAATGAATCGTATACTCAAAGTAATGAAAAACTTTTTGTCTATGACAAGAAATAATAAAGGAGAACATCATGAGTTTAGTTGTACCTGCTGAAAATACAGATGTCGTACAAGCTGAAACTGACCGCGTTGAACGTATCCTCGTTGTCGATGATGATGTTCGTCTTCGCACTTTACTTCAACGCTTTTTAGAAGATAAAGGCTTTGTGGTAAAAACTGCACATGATGCAGCGCAAATGGATCGTTTATTACAGCGTGAGCTTTTTTCGCTTATTGTTTTAGACTTTATGCTTCCTGTAGAAGATGGTTTAAGTATTTGCCGACGCTTACGTCAATCGAATATCGACACACCTGTCATTATGCTTACTGCACGTGGCAGCGATGCTGACCGTATTGCGGGCTTAGAAGCTGGTGCAGACGACTATTTACCAAAACCATTTAACCCGAACGAATTACTTGCACGTATTCGTGCGGTATTACGTCGCCAAGTTCGTGAAGTGCCAGGCGCACCTAGCCAACAAATGGAAGTGGTTAGTTTTGGCCCTTGGTCTTTAGATCTTTCTACACGTACATTAACGCGTGAATCACAAGTAGTGACTTTAACGACTGGCGAATTTGCTGTTCTAAAAGCACTTGTTCAACATCCACGTGAACCACTTACTCGTGACAAGCTTATGAATCTTGCACGTGGTCGTGAATGGGGTGCAATGGAGCGTTCTATCGATGTTCAGGTTTCACGCTTACGTCGCCTGATTGAAGAAAATCCTGCTCGTGCCCGCTACATTCAAACGGTTTGGGGCGTAGGTTATGTCTTTGTTCCAGATGGTGCTGAATAAATAACTGTGTTTATTTTAGTGATTAAACATCTCTAAAATAAACTTGAAAAGCCATTCTCTACTTTAAAAACTTATGAAATCTAACCATTAGAGGACATATAAAAGTTTAGTGAATGGCTATTTTTTTGACTTATCCCAATTCAATGGTATGTACTTTTCGAAGATCCCCACATCGCATTATCCTAAAATTTCGAATAACCATCTGCCATTAAAATAATATAGCTAAAGGAATCAGGTGTGAAACTCGAACCCATTGATCCACAAAATTTCACAGAATACGAAGCTTATTCAGAAAGAAAGCGTACACCTTGGGAACGCTTTTTAGATAAAATTAAACCACGCTCTGCGGCAATGCGAACCGCTGTCTTGGTTGTTTTTGTCGTTTTCTTTAGCTTGTTTATGTCTTTGTGGTTTTTTTGGCGTACTTTATACCTTCCAGAAATACAACAACATGCGCGCTATCTTGCAATTGAATTAGAAGTTCTTAGAAATCCAAATATAAAAATCCTTGATCATGATAAAGAAATTACACCTCATGATTGGCTAAACAGCCGTGCAGGTCTTGAATATGTGACAGATCCTGAAGAGTTTCCAAATGTAAAAGAAAAAATTGTCGCAGAGTTCTTTACCAATAAAGTTGAAGAAAGTCTTGCCAAAGAACTTAATATTGATACAGCCACCGTATATTTCCAATTTAAACCAAGCCCTCAAATTTGGATTCAAACACCTGAAATGCAAGGCAATTGGGTTAGAGAGCCTTTAAGAACTTATGCTAACTATAGCCCTGAACTTATTTTAATTTGGCTACTTGGCGTTCCGCTTATTTCAGCCATTATTATTTTAACTTTGGTTCGACAGCTCAATAGACCGTTATTACGCCTACAAAATGCAGCTAATAGCTTCAGTAAAACAGGTACAGCACCTTATTTAGAAACAAATCATGGTCCATTAGAAATTCGCCAAGTTAACCAAGCATTCAATCAAATGATTTATACCTTAGATCAAACCGAACGTGATCGACGCATCATGTTGGCAGGTATTTCACATGATTTACGCACCCCCCTTACCCGCATTCGTTTAAGTGCTGAAATGATGCCCGATGACGACTTCTTAAAAGAAGGTCTTATTTACGATGTTGAAGATATGGATGCGATTTTAAATCAGTTCATTTCTTATATGCGTGATGGTTCTGACGAAGAAATTCATGACACAGATTTAAATGCACTATTACAAGAACTGATTATTCAATTTAAACCACTCGATATTCGTTTTGAACAAACTGAGCTACCCCTTATTCAAGCACGAACGCTATCTTTAAAAAGATTGGTGGGTAATTTAATTAATAACTCTAAACGTTACGGCGCAGAACCTATCGAACTTTCTGCAACAGTTGAAAATGAACACATTTTAATTCATGTTGCAGATAACGGTGAAGGCATTCCTGAAGATCAAATTGACGAACTTATGCAACCCTTTGTTCGTGGTAATGAAGCCCGAACGATTCAAGGAAGTGGCTTAGGTCTATCTATTGTAAAAAGAATTGTTGATATCCACCAAGGTGAGCTTACGATTAAAAATCGTTCACAAGGTGGTCTTGAAGCAATCATCTCCTTACCGATAACCCATATAGAAAACAATGGCGTGCCAACTGTCAGTCGCTTCGAGAAATTAAAACAAAGTATTACAGAACATTTCTAAATCATGATGAATAGTTGATCAAACAGTTTTGATCAACTATTCATCCACCATTTTTTTAATATTTAAAAACAATAAGATAAAAACCATCAAATTTTCTTATACCTTCATTTTTTCAAAAAATTAGACCTTAGCCTAACAGGTATGTAAATTGGCTCTTTGATCGGTACAATCCGTATCAGTTTTAAGATTTTAACGAGAGTAATCCATGTCTTTAGATCGTATCCGTTTAGCTAGCCTCCATGACAAAGTAATCAGTGCTGAAGAAGCTGCCAAATTTATTAAAGATGGTATGACCGTAGGTATGAGTGGCTTTACTCGTGCTGGTGAAGCAAAAGCTGTTCCTTTAGCTTTAGTAAAACAAGCGAAAGAAAATCCGTTAAAAATCACTTTAATTACTGGCGCAAGTCTTGGTAATGATTTAGACAAACAATTGACTGAAGCTGGCGTACTTGCACGTCGTCTTCCATTCCAAGTAGATAACACATTACGTAAAGCCATCAACAAAGGCGAAGTAATGTTTATTGACCAACATTTGTCTGAAACTGTTGAACAAATGCGTAATGGTCAGCTTAAGAAAAATGATATTGCTGTAATTGAAGCTGTTGCAATTACCGAAGATGGCGGCATCATTCCTACAACTTCTGTAGGTAACTCTGCAAGCTTCGTTCAATTTGCTGAACAAGTGATTGTTGAAATCAACACAAATTTAAGCCCTGCTTTTGAAGGCTTACACGACATTTACATTCCTGAAATGCGTCCAACTCGTGGTCCAATCCCATTAACTAAAGTTGATGAGCGTATTGGTACAACTGCAATTCAAGTTGACCCTTCAAAAATCGTAGGTATCGTATTTAACAGCGAACTGCACGATTCTCCATCTACTGTAACTGAGCCAGATGATGAGACTCAAAGCATTGCAGATCACCTTATTGCATTCTTTGAACGCGAAGTTGCTGCAAACCGCTTACCATCTAACTTAGGTCCATTACAAGCTGGTATTGGCTCTATTGCAAATGCCGTATTAACAGGTCTTAAAGATTCTAATTTTGAAGACTTAGTGATGTATTCTGAAGTACTTCAAGACTGTACTTTCGAACTTATCGATGCAGGCAAAATGAAATTTGCTTCAGGTTCTTCAATCACTTTATCTGAAAAGTACGGTGAAAAAGTATTTAACAACATCGAAGCTTACAAAGACAAATTAGTACTTCGTCCACAAGAAATCTCTAACCATCCAGAACTTGTACGTCGTACAGGTATTATTGGTATTAATACTGCACTTGAGTTCGATATTTACGGCAACGTAAACTCTACTCACGTTTGTGGTACTAAAATGATGAATGGTATTGGTGGTTCAGGTGACTTTGCACGTAATGCTCACATTGCAATCTTCGTAACCAAATCAATCGCGAAAGGCGGTGCAATTTCTTCTGTTGTTCCTTTTGCATCTCACATTGACCACGCATGTCATGACGTAGACGTATTGGTAACAGAACAAGGTCTTGCAGATTTACGTGGTTTAGCACCTCGTGAACGTGCTCGCGCAATTATCGATAACTGCGTACATCCAATGTATCAAGATGCTTTAAACGATTACTTCGCTCGTGCATGTGCTAAAGGCGGTCAAACTCCTCACATTCTACGTGAAGCTTTATCTTGGCACTTCAACTTCGAAGAACAAGGTAAAATGCTTGTAGAAGCTGAAGAACTTGCTGAAGCTTAGGGTCTGTTGACATTTTCTGTTCAAAAAAATAGCGAGAAAGTAAAATTTAATCGCCAAACCAAATTTACTTCTCG
>NZ_LWRV01000105.1 GCF_009372215.1 Acinetobacter portensis
TGATGTGTGCTGAGAAAACAGGAGGTTTTAACTTGGTAAACTATAGACACTCATCAGGAGTTTACCATGAGCAAGAAACAGAAGACTTACACCGCAGAATTTAAAGTTGAAGCAATAAAATTGATTGAAGCCAATCAAGGCAATGTATCGGAAACAGCCAGACAACTTGGCATTTCAATGCAAACTCTTTCAAATTGGAATAATAAAGCAAAGACTGGCACCTTAGCAGGCACTAAACAATATTCACCTGATCTAAATGCCTTACTCGAAGAAAATAAAAAGCTCAAACAACAGCTCAAAACAGCTGAAATGGAACGTGAATTTCTAAAAAAGGCAGCAGCGTACTTTGCGAAAGAAAGTCAGTAAGGTACGCCTATATGAAACAGCAAAGACATTTATTCCCGATTAGCTTTATGGCTAGATTACTTCACGTTTCAGTGTCACGATTTTATGATTGGCTAAAACGAGGCATGAATAAAAGATTGGTTCAGCGAAATCAACAGACAATTTTGGTCAAAATAGCTCATGAGGAAACTAAACAAAGCTATGGCTATATTCGATTAACTAAGCATTTACAAGCGCAAGGTATCAAAATCAGTACGTATGCTGTACGTCAAATAAAAAAGCTCAACCAGCTGTATTGTAAGCGTCATAAGCGTTTCAAAAGAACTACGAAGAGTGATCATAATCGAGCGATCTACGCAAATTTACTAGAGCAACAGTTTTCAATGACTAAGCCCAATCTTGCATGGTCAAGCGATATTACATACATTTGGACTGCTGAAGGTTGGTTATACTTGGCAGCAGTAAAAGACCTGTACACGAAACAAGTGGTTGGCTATAGCTTAAATGAGCGTATGACCGCACAACTTGTTTGCAATGCACTGACTA
Organism: Acinetobacter portensis; assembly: GCF_009372215.1. GTDB lineage: Bacteria > Pseudomonadota > Gammaproteobacteria > Pseudomonadales > Moraxellaceae > Acinetobacter > Acinetobacter portensis. The sequence goes on from NZ_LWRV01000105.1 coordinate 892, forward strand.
TGGCGATTCGTAATCAAAAACCAACGAAAGGCTTAATTGTTCATTCGGACAGAGGCAGCCAATATTGCAGCCATGAATATCGAAAGATACTGGAAAAATGTGATTTTCAAGGTTCAATGAGCAAACGTGGGGACTGTTACGATAATGCACCGATTGAAAGTTTCTGGGGCATACTCAAGAATGAATTAGTGCATCATTGCAACTATAAAACCAGAGATGAAGCTAAAGCAGATATTACAAAATACATTGTGTTATTTTATAATCAGCGAAGAATTCAAAAGAGTTTGGATTTTAAAACGCCAAATCAAATAGCAGAGA
>NZ_LWRV01000106.1 GCF_009372215.1 Acinetobacter portensis
ATATTCTGGATAGGTTCTTAGCCATTGCCATTCCAACCGATAAAGCAAAATATTTATTAATTGCTTTATGGGTGATTGCGCTAATAGGAACACTATTCAAGTTAATATTCATTCATCGTTTTCAAAAAATTTCACTAATTGCCTATTTGGTCATGGGTTGGCTTGCAGTACTTGTAATGGACGATATGCAACGCTTCCTAAGTAAAGATGCGCTCACTTTTTTAATCATTGGTGGATTATCTTATACCATTGGTGCATTGTTTTATGCATTAAAAAGAGTAAGATACACACACGCTATCTGGCATGTTTTTGTATTGATAGGCGCAGGATCACAATTTCTGTCTATCTATCTTTACGTGATTTAATCATCTCATTCTTCATTTCAGTGACCCTGAGCAAGTCGAATTGAGAAGGTTGCCGTTGTTTTTTTAAGAAATTACGTTTTTCTAAAAAGATTACGCTTTTAAAACTAAGTTTTTTTAATTTTAGTAAGTGTAAGGTCTATCATGTCGTCTTCGAATACTGCTGCTGCTCAGCAACCAACAAATTCAAAATTTCGCGTACTTACTGCTAGTTTAGTGGGTACGACAATCGAATTCTTCGATTTTTATATTTACGCAACTGCTGCTGTCATCATTTTCCCGCATTTGTTCTTCCCTGCAAGTACAGATCCAATGACTGCAACAATCCAATCTCTTGCTACTTTCGCTATTGCCTTTATTGCTCGCCCAATTGGTGCTGCACTCTTTGGACACTTAGGTGACAGAATTGGACGTAAAGCAACGCTTGTTGCCGCACTATTGACCATGGGTATTTCAACTGTTTGTATTGGTTTACTTCCAACATATGCACAAATTGGTATTTTCGCACCCCTTTTACTTGCTCTTTGCCGTTTAGGTCAAGGTTTAGGCTTAGGTGGTGAATGGTCTGGTGCTGTTCTTCTAGCAACAGAAAATGCGCCTGAAGGCAAACGTGCTTGGTATGGTATGTTCCCTCAATTGGGTGCACCTATTGGCTTTATTCTAGCGACAGGCTCATTCTTAACGCTTGGTCACTTCATGTCTGAAGCAGACTTTATGCAGTGGGGATGGCGTATTCCATTTATTTCAAGTGCTTTACTTGTAATTGTTGGTTTGTGGATTCGTTTAAAACTTCATGAAACACCAGCTTTCCAAAAAGTTTTAGATAAACAAAAAGAAGTAAACGTTCCATTTGTACAAGTATTTAAAAAACATTCTCGTATGCTTGTACTTGGTACGATTGCTGCAATTTGTACTTTCGTTGTGTTCTATCTTACAACAGTATTTGCATTGCAATGGGGAACAACAAAGCTCGGTTATAGCCGTGAAGAATTCTTAAAACTTCAATTGGTTGCAACACTTTGTTTTGCTGCATTCATTCCTCTTTCTGCTGTATTTGCAGAGAAATTTGGTCGTAAAGCAACATCTATTGGTGTATGCGTAGTTTCTGCTATTTTTGGTATTTTCTTTGCAGACTTGCTCGAATCTGGTAGCACAATCGTTGTGTTCTTATTCTTGTGTATTGGTCTTGCAATTATGGGCTTAACTTACGGTCCTATCGGAACAGTACTTTCTGAAATTTTCCCGACTTCAGTACGTTATACAGGTTCTGCACTTACTTTTAACTTAGCTGGTATTTTTGGTGCATCTTTTGCGCCATTAATCGCAACTAAACTTGCGACAGGTTATGGCTTGTATGCTGTAGGTTACTACTTAACAGCTGCATCAATTCTTTCACTTTTAGCATTCTTGCTTATTCGTGAAACAAAACATGATGATGTAAACAACCAAGTTTAATTGCTTATATTTAAGTATAAAAAACCAGCACATGATGCTGGTTTTTTATTTCTATTTATTCATTAATGCAATTCGATGATATCAATGGTTGGCGGCACTCGAAAACGAAAGGGTACACCCACCATACCAGTTCCTACAGTCACAAAAACATCTGCATGTTCATGCTGATACAGCCCTTTTTTATGTCCTAAAATCGACACTTTTTTCATGATGTAATCGGTTAGCCACGGAAGTTCCACTTGTCCACCATGCGTATGCCCTGAAAGCATGAGCGGTCTCGTTGGAAGCTTAGGTACCATATCTACAGTATCCGGGTTATGCGAAAGAATGATCCACGGTTTATCTTGCGGTAAATCTGGCATATACCGCATATCGGTTTTACCCGCCCATAAATCCCCAACCCCCAATAATCGAAACTCATCAAAATCGACAATTTGACCTTCAATATCAACTACATTATTTTGCGATAATGCATTTGCAAGAAGTTCTTGAATAGGTGGTCCTGGATATTGTTCATCATGATTGCCATTCACCGAATAAACAGGTGCTTGGATATCTTTTAAAACAGTTAGCTCTTCGACCAATTTATTTTCAGGTTCATACGTCCAATCCCCTGCAACCACGACTAAATCCGGTTGCTCACGGTTAATTTTATCGACAATAAGTTTGAGTTGACGTTCGTGTCCTGAAAATAAACCAATATGTAAATCTGCAATGAGTGCAATTTTTACAGACTTATTTAAAGCCTGATCTGGATTGATTTGATATTTTGTTGTTTGAACTTTAATAAAAAATGGTTCAATAAATCGAGCATAAATTAAAAGACCACTCACCAATACAATGAAGATGGTTTCGTGAATAGAGTAATATCCAACATATCCTGCATAAAGACTAAAAATAAAAACAGGAATAAGTAAATAAGATAAATAAAATGCAAGTAAATGAACAAAAGCTTTAAATGGATGAATTGTTTCAGTATTTGCCTGACTCACCCATGCTTGAGAAATGCTCCAAATGGCAAGCAGACCCATCACGATATAAAAATATATAATCATTGAACTTGGATCCCACATATTTATTCTCTATATTTTCCTTGACGTTATTCTTACGTCACCTATCTTTATCTTTTCACAGCTGAGAACTATACTCAAACCAATTTTTTTCCATTATATTTTTATATAGAACTACAAGGAATTTTCACTTGCAAGATCAACACAATATTCATCAATCGAATTATAGCGCATTCGCCAAAATTCTACTCGTGAGTACACTTGTGGTTGGAGTTCCTGCATGTTCAACACTTCCAAAACAGTTTCCACAACCCATTCAAAATGCATTTGATATCAATACATCTACAACATCACTTGCAAAAATAATTGAACCTTTACGTGAAAAAAATAAAAATTTAACGGGTTATCACGTGCTTTATGATCCTCTTGAAGCATTAGCGGCACGTATTCATCTTATTGATCGTGCTGAAAAAACATTAGATTTACAATATTACATTTGGGATAACGACAAAATAGGTGCGCTTGCCCTACATTCCATTATAAACGCGGCTGATCGTGGCGTGAAAGTTCGTCTATTGGTTGATGATAACAATGCAAAAAGTATGGAAGGCATTTATTTAGCACTAGACCAACACCCAAATATCAGTGTCAAACTTTACAACCCTTATCGTTTCCGTCACTACCGTGCAATGGATATGGTTTTGGATTTGAAGCGCATTAACAGACGAATGCATAACAAAAGCTTCATTGTCGACAATCAACTTGCGCTTATTGGTGGGCGCAACATGAGCAACCAATATTACAACGTCAGTGATAATTATCAATTTTCCGATGTCGATGTTATTTTGGCTGGCGCAGCATCGGATGAAATTATTCACTCATTTGATGAATATTGGAACGATGACTATGCATATCCTGTTAAGCAACTAGTCAACCCAAGGCACTACACACTACGTTACGATGGTTTAAAGCAACAACTTGAACAACACTATCAAGAAGTAACCGTTCAAAACTATTTAGATTTAGCCTATCGTTCTCAAGCATTTGAACAATGGCTCAATAACAATATTCAGTTCGATTGGGTGCGTGCAGAAGTTGTAAGTGACTCGCCAAGTAAAATTAAATCTAAAGCATCTAAAGAAGAACATTTAAATTTTCAGTTACTTAACCGTTTAGAAGAGCCTGCAAAAAGTGTCGATATTATTTCTGCTTATTTTGTACCAGAAAAACAAGGCACAGAAAAACTCAGTGAATTAGCAAAATCTGGTGTACATGTTCGTGTTTTAACAAATTCATTTAAAGCCAATGATGTTCCTGTTGTACATGCATTTTATTCAAAATATCGACAAGAACTTTTAGATAATCATGTTCAACTTTATGAGTTTTTACATGCGCCTCTTCAAACAAATTTATATGAAAATACCGAAGAATTATCAAATCGAGCCAAAGTTAAATTAAAAGGTCTAAGCCGTTCAAGCTTGCATGCAAAACTAATGGCAATTGATGAAAAACAAGTGTTTATTGGCTCATTTAATTTTGATCCACGATCATCTTATTTAAATTCGGAAATTGGTGTTTTACTGAATAGCCCAAGTTTAGCACGCACAGTTCATCAAACAATGGATACAAACTTACCCAAATATGCCTATAAACTTGTTTTAGATTCGAAAAATAACATTAATTGGCGACTCAAAAAAGAAGATGGTTCAATTGAAACTTTACGCAAAGAACCCAAGTTAAAATGGTATAAAAAAGCAGCCTTGAAATTTGTTTCGTGGCTGCCACTTGAAGGATTTATGTAGTATTGAGTTTGATGTGCTTTTAGCTTGATGATGGCGATGTTACAACTTCTTTTTGCAATGTCGCCAAACCTTCTATCATTTTCTGCTGAACCAATGCCGTTAAAGTATCAACAGTATGACCTTCAACAGAAATTGGAGCTAAAGCCATTAAATGTGCTGTGACTTTTGGCATTTCAATCACTTGTTTTACATGCTCTGCAAAGCCGATATCACCAATATACGGCGCGACCATATCTTGCTCGCCATTCTGATTCACATAACAAATCACACAAGCTTGAACAGGACGTTGCGCTTCAATTGCAGCACCTAAAATCCGACCATGTACTTTTTTAATTCGTGTTCCATCTGTTGTGGTTGCTTCTGGGAAAAATAATACAGGAATATCTTGTTGTAAAAATTCTGCAATTTGCTCACGGATACGAATCGAATCACCAGAACCACGCTTAATAAATAAAGTTCCGCCACCTTTTGCAAGTTTACCTAAAAGTGGCCATTTCTCAATTTCAGCTTTAGCCAAAAAGAAAACACGAGCGCCCGAACCCAATACAGCGATATCTAACCATGAAACATGATTACTCACCCATAAAGCAGGCGTACGTGGAATTTCACCATGTACTTTGACTTCAATATTAAATTCACGACATAGCTTTCGACAAAAATACTGTACATAACGCGTATTCTTCGGGTTATTTGGATCTTTATATAAACCATAACGATAAACCAAATAAAAACCCTGAAGAACAGTAGCAGTACCTGTTACAAGCTTTTTTGAATAGAGAAAAAATTTAGAAATTGCATTCATATTTAATATTTAATTTATTGAAGTTGCAGGGTCAATAAGATGGTCACGTTCAGCATCATCATTATTTGGCATTATCTTATACTTTTCACCATCAACTTGCATCGATTATAAAAAACGAACACAAAAATCATTTTTATCAATTTTAATTCAGCAATCAAATTAAATATTATATTTCTATCGAATTAATAGATTTAAAGCGATTTCTATGAACACTCAAGACAATGATCAACCTCAAAATGCTACAAGCTATTTATCTGCTCTACAATTCATTCTTGGGGGCTGTATTTTGTATTTTGGCGCCATCATTACTTTTGCTCATCTCTTTGTTGCAGCGCTTTAAGAAATAGCACAGCACACCTAACAGATATACTCTAGAATATAACTTTATTGTATTTGTAGAGATTCGGCTGAGTGATAGATTTAACAGAACATCAAGTAGGTGAACGAGTCATTCTCGTAAGCGTCATTGTACAAATGCTCGATGATCTGGATGCGGATGAATTTTTCCTTCTCGCAAAATCTGCGGGTGCCGAAATTTTAGAACATGTTCAAGCACAACGTATTCGCCCAGATGCAAAACTCTTTATCGGTTCAGGTAAAGCAGAAGAAATTGCTCAACTTGTCGAAGAACGAGAAGCAAACCTCGTTATTTTTGATCATGCACTCACCCCTGCTCAAGCACGTAATTTAGAAAGAATTATGAAATGCCGAGTAGTCGATAGAACTGAACTTATTCTTGATATTTTTGCTCAGCGTGCCCGAACTTACGAAGGTCGTTTGCAAGTTGAACTTGCACAACTTCAACATTTAGCTTCACGCCTGATTCGTAGCCGTGGCAATTTAGATAGCCAAAAAGGTGGTATTGGTTTACGTGGTCCAGGTGAAACACTTTTAGAAACCGATCGTCGTTTATTACAACTTCGTATGGGACAACTCAAAAGTAAAATTGAGAAAGTTAAACAAACGCGACAACAAGGTCGTTTAGCACGACAAAAAGCAGCTATTCCAACGGTTTCTTTGGTGGGATATACCAATGCAGGGAAATCTACACTTTTCAATATTCTAGCAAATAGCGATGTTTATGCAGCCGACCAACTCTTTGCCACACTAGACCCAACACTGCGTGGTTTAGATTGGGATGGTATTGGTAAACTCGTACTTGCAGACACAGTGGGCTTTGTTCGAAACCTATCACATTCTTTAGTCGATTCATTTAAAGCGACACTTGAAGAAACACTAGAAGCCACATTATTGCTTCATGTGATTGATTCAAGCAGTCCAGACATGTTAGAACAAATTGAAGCTGTTGAAAAAGTACTCACTGAAATTGGTGCAGATGTGCCCGTTATTCGGGTTTATAACAAAATTGATCAATCAGATGAAGATGCAAAAATCATCTATTCAAAACCACATTTACCAGACCGTGTATATGTTTCTGCCCATAGTGGTAAAGGCTTAGACTTACTTAAAAAAGCCGTTCATGAAGCGCTCATGGGACATATTCAAAGCTTTGAATTAACACTTAAACCATCTTATGGAAAATTACGCACCCAACTTTATGCGCTCAATGTCATTCAATCTGAAAATTATGATGATGAAGGAAACTTGCATCTTCATGTGATTATGGCACCGCACAAAATTGAGCAATTAATTAAGCAAGCACATTTACCAATTGGTGAAATATTGGGCGAAAAAGCTAAAATTTTCGAACGAAAACTAGAAGAATTTGAAATTCAGGAAGAAATAGATTAAAACTTGATTAATAACGGATTAAAAGTAAAAATTAAATGGAATTTATAAAAGGTATTGATTGGACTGCATGGGTTGGAACAATTTTAATGATTGTTGGATTTCGTGAATCTGCACTCTGGATTACTACACAATTCAACCATCCTGAACTTGGAAATTTAGTTGGCTTAATTAGCTTACTTATTGTTCTTTTCCTATGGCGAAAATTTGGCTCACTGCCCATTCGACTGGTCGATACCAATAACAAAATTATGAAAGAAAGTGCTTTTGCCTTTTTACCAATTAGTGCAGGTTCATTACTGATGATGGCGCACATGGGTGATAAAATTCCAGCATTTCTTATCATACTGTTTGTTAGCACACTTATTCCCCTATGGGTTTACGCAAAAATGGCCAAGCGTTGGTTATAGGAGAATAAAAATGATTGGAATTATCTACGCTTTTATCATTACTTTTATTGCTTACATGCTTGCCAAACCATGTAATAGAAAAATTCCTCAAGTGCCTGTCATTGTTTTTGGTATGTTCTTTATTATGGGGTTACTGTTCATTTTTGGACTTCCTTATGAAGAATATATGGAAAATGCTAATCCAATATTCAATAACTTATTGGGTTATGTCACTGTTGCGCTTGCTATTCCATTGGCAGCCATGCGTTATGATGATTTACCTTTAAAAGGTATTTTGGGCATATTGGTCTTCGCAAGTTTAAGTGCTGTTGCTTTGCCAATGGGTCTTGCATATCTATTACATATGGCTAGCCCCGATATTATGGCTTTCGCCACTCGAGCAGTAACCACACCTATTGCTATTAATATTGCGACCCTTTTACAAGCACCTATTAGCTTAGTGATTCTTATCGTTATTTTATCGGGTGTAATTGGCGCTGCCTTTTCGCCCTTTATTTTACGAAATATCAATGATGAAAGAGCTTCTGGTCTTGCTTTAGGTCTTGCAGCACATGCCATTGGTACCGCTCAAGCATGGCAACGCGGAAGTGTTGCAGGTCGCTATGCTGCTTTTGGTATGGCTGTTAATGCTGTATTTACAGCAATATGGCTACCAACATTTATTTTATTCCTACAAAGCACATAAGCATTATTTCTTTTAAATTATTGTTTTATTTAAAGATAAAACATATTATAAATAAATTAACTTTCACGTAAAAAAGGATTATTAAATGAAAGTGCTTGTGCCTATAACTTCACTTGTTTTTTCTGTATTTGGAAATCTAGCATTTGCTGAAGATATTTCAGGGGTTTGGAAAAATATTGATGATAAAACGGGGTCATCTAAAGCTGTTCTTGAAATGCGCAAAGAAAAAAATGGTTCTTATACTGCAAAAGTTATCAAAGTTACGCCAAGACCTGGTTATAGCCCAAAAGAGACATGTGTGAAATGCCCTGCACCTTATAGCAATCAACCTATTTTAGGTATGGATGTTCTAAAAGGATTAAAATTTACAGGAAATAACACATACTCTCATGGCAAAATTATTGATCCACTTTCTGGCAATATCTATAGCACCAAAGCCAAATTAAGTACCAATGGAAAACGTTTAACTTTAAGAGGGTATGTTGGCGTTTCAGCTTTAGGACGTAGTCAAACTTGGTTAAAAGAAGAATAAAACAAAGCCACTTTCAGAAGTGGCTTTTTTCATGGTGCTAATGATTGAATAAATAAATTATTTTTAATCAAAATCACTTAAATATTATAATATTATATATTGACTAAATAACAAGCAATACTATATTTTATTGATTACAAAATAACAATTATCTTCTATCAAAAGGAATCTGATATGAAAATTAAATTCGTTGTAGCAAGTGCAGTTGCACTGCTTTTAAGCGCACATACATTTGCAAATGATATTACAGGTAAATGGCTACAAATTGATGATAAAACAGGGACATCTAAAGCCATTCTTGAAATTCGCAAAGACCCAAACAATATTTACACTGCAAAAATTATAAAAGTTACCCCACGTCCAGGCTATGTACCGCAAGAAAAATGTAAAGACTGCCCTGCGCCTTATACCAACCAACCCATCTTAGGCATGGATGTTTTAAAAGGCTTAAAAAATGTTTCTGAAAACAACTATGATGGCGGACGTGTAATTGACCCTTTAACAGGTAAAATTTATAGCGCAAAAGCAAAACTTAACAATACAGGAAAACGCTTAACACTTCGTGGTTACATTGGTATTTCCGCAATTGGTCGTAGTCAAACTTGGATTCGCCAAGAATAATTTATTCAATTTTTGATCATAAAAAGCCACGTAATCACGTGGCTTTTTATTTATAAAACAAGCTAAAGGTTTTCTATACCAATAATTTCCATTGGAGTTCCGACCTCAGCAGGAACTGCATTTGCTAAATTTGTTTTAATCGAATTTGCAAAATTTCCTGAGTATAGTTTTGACCCTTGATGGGTTAAATTTGATTTCGCATCTACGTAAACTTTCCCCCCCATTTTTTCCCATAAATAACAAAAACCATAATCTTCAGATAAATAACGTTTAGTTTCAGGATGAACCATCACATCAAAAAATCGGTAATGTAACCCCTGATTCTTAGACTCAAAGGAGTCACTTACATATTGTAGTTCTGGATATTGCTTCATCATTTTTTCAAAAACACAGCGCTTGATCACCATAAATCCAGTGGGTGCTTCACTTAACTCAATAAAGCCATCATCCATAACTTCTAATTGAACTTTGTTTGTATCTTTATTTTTTGAAGCATTAATCGGATATTTTTGATAATGATTGATAAAATCATGTTCGGTCATTTTTTGTGGCAAACCCTCACTTGGCCAATCTTCACGTTTTAACGGATAAACACCCGCAGCAACATCATAATCAGCGCTTAAAAGTCTTAAAGCTGCATCTGCATCAAACCCAATATCAGAATCAATCCAAAATAAGTGTGTCCATTCTTTATTTGCAAGAAATTCAGCTACAGCATTATTTCTTGCTCTTGTGATTAAACTTTCACCTCTCATCAAATAAAACTGCAAAGGCATGCCAATACTCATGGCTAAACTCTGAAAATTTAATAAAGATATTAAATAGTTGTGAAAATATTTACCGTCATGACTTGGTGTCACAACAAGTGGGTAACAGTTTTTTAAATCTTCTAGTTCTAACATCTTATTTTTTCCAATTATTTTTAATTTTTTATATCACTACAAAACTTTATTAATTTTATATATTTATCCATAAAAAAGCCACGTAATAACATGGCTTTTTTATAATCGTTTAAATTAATATTACGAAAACATCGGATTATGAACAGCAAACATCCTTTTATCTTCTAAACGATATGCAAGAAGATTATTTCCCCAAACACAGCCACCATCTACATTTTGAATGTTTTCTGAAATTGTCTGCCCTTCAAGTGCGGCCCAATGTCCAAAAATAACTTGATGTGTTTTTGCGGATTGAGATTCAAATTGAAACCATGGTTTAAACCCTTCAGGCATTGGTTCATCTAAAGCATCTTTGAAGCTAAATTCCAAGCGACCTTCTGCATCGGTTAAGCGCATACGGGTTAAATAATTGGTGATACAACGTAAACGCTCATTACCTTTTAGGTTTTCAGACCAAAGTGTTGGTTCTTTGCCATACATTTCTTCTAAAAAAGCATCAACCACGGCAAAATCGTCATGTCCTACTACAACTTCAACTTCTTTGGCATATTGTGCCGCTTGTTCAACCGTCCAATTGGTTGGAATACCTGCATGCGTTAAAACCGTTTGATCATTTGGAAATAAACACAAAGGTTGCTTACGCAACCAATCAATAAGATCATCACTTTCTAAAGCGTTAATCACATCTTGCGTATTGTCTTTCTCTTTGATTTTTTTAATGCCACGCGCAACTGCCAATAAATTCAGATCATGATTACCTAAAACTGTTGCAGCAACACCACGATCAACCAGTTTTTTAATAAATCGAATTGCACCAACCGAGTTTTCACCCCGAGCAACTAAGTCGCCTGCAAACCAAATAAAATCTTGGTCTGCATCAAACTGAATTTCTTTTAAAAGAGCTTTCAGCGCTTCAAAGCAACCCTGAACATCACCGATTACATAATTATATCGAACAGTTGAACGTGTCACTTAAGCCACCATTTGATCCGATAGTGCAACAAACTGTGCCAATGTCAAAGTTTCAGGACGCGCCATAGGATCTACGCCTGCATTTTCAAAACCATCTTCAACTAGCATACCTTTTAAGCTATTGCGCAAAGTTTTACGACGCTGTGTAAATACATGTCCAACCAAACGCGCTAAAGCTTTTTCATTATTGGCAACAATAGGTTTTACATCATAAGGTTCTAAACGGAACACCGCAGATGTTACTTTTGGCGGAGGATTGAATGACCCTGGTGGTACTTCAAATAAGAATGTTGGTTTACAGAAATACTGAATCATCACCGATAAACGACCATATTCTTTAGTATTTGGTGCAGCAGTAATACGATCAACAACTTCTTTTTGTAGCATGAAGTGCATGTCTTGCACCTTGCTACCAAATTCTAAGAGATGGAAAAGCAGTGGTGTCGAGATGTTATACGGTAAGTTTCCCACCACACGTAGCGGACGACCTTCTTCAAACAAAGTCGAATAATCAAAGCGCAACGCATCCGCTTCAATAATGGTTAAACGCTCAGGATGTGGTACACGACCTGGTAAGCCCGCAGCTAAGTCACGGTCAAGCTCGACCACCGTCAAGGCATCACATTCACCAATAAGAGGCGATGTTAAAGCCGCAAGACCAGGACCAATTTCTAAAATATTTTGACCCGGACGTGGGTTCACTGAACGCACAATTTTGGCAATGACACGTTGGTCATGTAAGAAGTTTTGACCAAATCGTTTACGAGCCTGATGCCCTTCGTCTTTTGGGTTTAAGGCATTAATTTGATACATAAAATTTTTCCAACGTGAATTAGTGACGTGCAAGATCTAGTGCTAAATCGACAGCAACATGCAAACTAGAGCTTTTTGCTTGTCCAGTACCCGCTAGGGAGAGCGCAGTACCATGATCTACAGATGTACGAATAAACGGCAAGCCTAAAGTAATATTAATGGCTTCACCAAATCCTTGAGATTTTAACACAGGTAAGCCCTGATCGTGATACATCGCTAAAACTGCATCTGCATCTTCTAAATTTTCAGGGGTAAATAAGGTATCCGCAGGCAAACTTAAACTCATGTGAATACCTTCTGAACGATAAGATTCAAGTACTGGATTAATGACTTCAATCTCTTCCATACCCAAATAACCATCTTCACCTGCGTGTGGATTTAAACCACAGACAAGAATATTTGGATGTTCTATCTTAAATTTTGTTTTTAAATCATGAATTAAAATATCAATCACTTGATGCAATCTTTCTTTGGTGATTGCATCGGGAACATCACGTAAAGCGAGATGTGTTGTCGCCAGTGCTACGCGTAAAGACTTCGTTGCAAGCATCATCACAACACGTTCCACGCCTGCATATTCTTGATAATATTCTGTATGGCCACTGAAATGAATTCCAGCATCATTAATAATCGACTTTTGAACAGGTGCTGTGGCAACGCCAACACTTTTACCCGTTATTGCATACTCAGCAGAACGACGTAATTGCTCTAGAACATAAGCTGAATTTTTAGGGTTCAATTGCCCCAAAACAACTTTTTCATGTACAGGAATATGTTCAACATACAGCTCACCTTTTGCAGATGAATACTCTTGTCCAACATACTCAATCAGATCTATTTTAATCTTCAATTGCTCAGCGCGTACTTCTAACAACTCTTTATCAGCAAGAACCACGATTGGTCGTTCATCCACTCGATTTGCCAAGCTTAAACAAATATCAGGACCAATACCTGCGGGTTCACCACTTGTTATATATAGAGGATGCATACGCGCCTCAATCTCTTTTTTAAAACTGAATAATGACTATTATACATCTTCATTAAGCGTCCAACAGAATAAGCTTTAAGAAGATGAAAATAATCACTTTTTCAACTAAATATCGATTAATGTAATTTGTGTCGATTAATATTACAAAATCATAAAGATTATTCTTTGCACATATATGATTTTAGTACTAGAATACAGCGCTTGAAATTCTAATTTTCATTTGTGATTCTTCACTTAATCGTTTAGAATCGCGTCTCCTTTAGTTTGGACAGATTCCATAGTCCAAACCAACTATAATAGGTAGTGGTTTAATGAAAACTCTCAGCGCTAAGCCAGCTGAAGTTCAACACGACTGGTACGTTGTTGATGCTTCTGGCAAAACTTTAGGTCGCCTTGCGACTGAAATCGCTCGTCGTTTACGCGGTAAGCACAAGACTTCTTATACTCCTCACGTTGACACTGGCGATTACATCGTTGTTATTAACGCTGAAGAAATTACTGTGACTGGTAAAAAAGCTCACGATAAGAAATACTATCGCCATACTGGTTTCCCTGGTGGTATCCGTGAGACTAACTTTGAAAAGTTAATCGCTCACAAACCTGAAGCAGTTTTAGAAAAAGCTGTTAAAGGTATGTTACCAAAAGGTCCTCTTGGTTACGCAATGATCAAAAAAATGAAAGTGTACGCTGGTACTGAGCATCCGCACGTTGCTCAACAGCCACAAGTTTTGGACATCTAAGGGATACAGCACATGGCTACTAACTATGGTACAGGTCGCCGTAAGACCGCAACTGCACGTGTTTTCCTATCAGCTGGTACTGGTAAACTCGTAATCAACAACCGTTCTTTAGAACAATACTTCGGTCGTGAGACTGCTCGTATGGTTGTTAACCAACCGCTTGAACTTCTTGAAGCGACTAACAAATACGACCTTTACATCACTGTTGCTGGTGGTGGTATTGGTGGTCAAGCAGGCGCTATTCGTCACGGTATTACTCGTGCACTAATCGCTTCTGACGAGACTTTAAAATCTGCTCTTCGTCAAGCTGGTTTCGTTACTCGTGATGCTCGTGAAGTTGAACGTAAGAAACTTGGTTTACGTAAAGCACGTAAACGTCCTCAATTCTCTAAACGTTAATTCGTTTACCGAATCGGACAAAAAAGCCTTGGATTTTCCAAGGCTTTTTTTATTGTTAAAATTTAGGAATCCACACTATAAAGTCTGCACAATATTTTCTTTATTTTATTCGTTAACAGCATCGTGATTTTATACTCTATTTTTAGTATCCTATCTGATTAACTTATTATTGCCGTGAAATATGTCAGTCGAGCCTGCACCACTCCAAGGAATTACGCTATACAGTCATGCAGATGACTTTCGCTCTCATTGGATTCGTTATGTTCTTACTGAGAAACAAATTAAATATCATCTCATTTTAGTTGAAGATGATGACGAAGATGTTGCAAGCTTAAACCCATATAACCAATTACCTATGCTCGTTGAAAATGAATTAAAACTTTTCAATACAAGTATAATTTCAGAATATCTAGATGATCGCTATAGACAAAATAAACTCTATGCCGATGCACCAATGCCCAGAGCCGAACAACGTCAATATATTTGGCGTTTTGAACAAGATTGGTTGAAACTTGCAGATACCATGCTTCGACATCCAGATAGCTTTGATAAAGCATCAAGTTTAAAAGCGCAAAAACAGCTTAAAGATACTCTTGTATCACTCACACCTTTATTTCAGCATTACCCTTATTTCATGTCTGAAAGTTTTACAATTTTAGACTGCATGCTTGCCCCGATTTTTTTACGCTTAAAAAGTATGGGAATTGATTTACCTCAACAGCATTGCAGACCAATATTACTTTATATGCAACGAATATTTAAGCGACCTGCTTTCATAAAGTCACTGACTATGCAGGAAAAAAACCATTACCGTGAATTACTGAAAAATATTTAGGTCATATTATGTCTGAGCCAGAATTAAACTTAACCCCTACTCGCCCATATTTAACACGCGCAATGTATGAGTGGATCTGTGATAACAACTTAACCCCACATTTGATGGTTGATGCGACGCAACCGAATACATTAGTACCTGAGCAGTTTATTCAAGATGGACAAATTGTATTAAATACAGCCCCTCATGCAGTACACGCACTTAATATGAGTAACGATGCAATTAGTTTCTCTGCTAGATTTGGTGGTGTATCTAGAGATATTTACATTCCCTTTCAAGCATTAATAGGTATCTATGCTCGTGAAAATGGACAAGGTTTATTCTTTGATGCAAATGAATATGAGCATATCAATAATAATCAAGATGCTTTAAAATCAAACACTAAAGAAAAAACTGAAACAACCAAGAAAAAACCAAGTCTAAAACTACTAGACTAACATTCGGAGTGTATTAATGGCTTTTGATTTAGTCCAATACTTTAATAATCAAATAAAAATTCAAAAAACACCTTTTTTGAACAAATATGATTGTGATTTACGCGACCAATACATACAAGAAGTTAATACACTTGTTTTAGGTAAACTTGTTACGCTTTGGCAAGACAATGGGCAGCAACAATTTCAAGAAATTCATAACCTCGATCCTTTATACATCCAAGAAATTGCGCATAGCCTAACAACCTCTATACATAATGAATCTAAGCTTGCCAAAACAGAACTTGAGTACAGCATTTCAGAGATGGTATTACTTCAACTTCAAGAGCTTCAACAGCTCGAAAAAACAGGTAATTACGGAATTTTAGGGTTAAAAGAACTCATTATTGGTCAGGTAGAACATCTTTCTGGTCAAGCGGATGATTGGGTTTGGTCAACAAATGGACTAATAGAACTAAGAGGTTCTAAACCAATTAACCAAGAAGATATATCATTAGATTCAACAATGAAGGAGTTCAATCAAATGGTTCAACATCATTCTCATGCAGATGACGTTCAAGTTACAACTGAAACTGTAGTACCAACTTGGGCTAAAATTTTAGAACCTATTGTTGCTATTATTATTCTTTGGGTTCTCGCTCAAGCTTTATGTAGTGTTTTTGCATAAGCATGTTTTTTATAAAAGACCACTTTTACGTGGTCTTTTTAATTAATGAAACAAACGCTATTTACAAATAGTTACAATTTCATTTATAACATCATAGATATTTCAATTTTACTAAAAAAGATACAAAATTTTACCTAAAAGGTTAAATAGATCTCAAAGCAATTGACCAAAACTATCACTAAATTAAATCTCATTTTTTTCTAATCAAAAATATATAAAAATTAATACGTTGATCTTTCTAACTTATTCTCTATAAATAGAAGTCTACTTAATGATTTCCTATCAAAAGTAGCAATATTATTTATAAAAAAGAGAGAAATAACATGGCTAAAGTATCATTAGAATCATTAACAGGTATTGACGGATTTTACGCTGCTGCATTAGTAGATGGCGAGAGCGGCTTAGCATTAGCTACTCAAGGGGGAGGTGATCTTGACTTAGAATTAGCAGCTGCAGGTAATACCGAAGTAGTTCGCTCAAAACGTCGTGTAGCTCAAGCCTTAAACTTAAACGACACTATTGAAGACATCTTAATTACACTCGGTAAGCAGTATCATCTTATTCGCCCATTGGTGAACAATGAGAATGTGTTCTTATATCTAGTACTTGATCGTGCTAAAGCAAACTTAGCGATGGCTCGTCATGAACTCAAAAGTTATGAGAAAGGTTTAGACTTTGCATAATTTAAAATACTTAAGCCCTTTATAAAACATTATAAGGGGCTTTTATTTCCCCATTACTTGCTTTTAAAGGTGGAATATTATGAACATAGGAACTTATAACACTATATATTTCAATCCACTCACACCAAAAAAAAACGCCATTAAAGATCTTTCTTCAAATCAAAAAGTTCTCAATTCAAACATGAATATTCCAAGCAATATTGGTTTCGAAAACCATGAAGATGATATAGAAAGAATATCTAATTTTTTTGATGACTTATATAAAACTCATAAAGATATTAAGCTTCATTTATTCGACAGCTTAGGTACATTGGCAGTCATCCAATTAGAAAAAAATCAAGTTTGGGTCAATTCATCTAGAAATAGCCTTGAAACTGACTTCAATTTTAATTGTGAAGTTGCGACAACCAATGCGCTTACTAAAGTTGATCGAAAAAATACACTCATTTTAAATGACTGGATTTGGAATCTATTTTGGAATAGTAAAAACCTCTCCATTCCACTTTGCCCTGAAGATGGACATTTCAAAATCAACTACTGGCCAAAGCCCTTTGACTTAGAAAATAAAAAAATAATATTTCAGCTAACAGCCTGCTTTATCCAAGGTGGAAAAATTTCCACTATTGCAAGCCAATTAAACATTCCAATTCATTTAGTAAGACGGTTTATTGGTGCAAATATTACAATAAATAATGTTGAGAAAATTAATATCTGGGATAAGCATTACACCCCGCCCACTCAGAAAGTACAAGATGAAGATGTTGGCTTTATCAAAGATTTTTTTAGTAGTTTAAGAAAAAAATTGCATTTATAAACATGAGGATTCTCAATGATCATCCAACAGTACAAAATTGTTTTTGCTGGAACTATGATATGTGCTGAATTAGCAG
>NZ_LWRV01000107.1 GCF_009372215.1 Acinetobacter portensis
CTGCTAGTCTAGAGCCTTATTAATTTTCAAAAACTTACAACCAACCCAAATAAACTAGAGAAATTAAATTATGTGGGAACTACTCACACATCCTTCCAACATTATTTTTAGCATTAGTCTTTGTTTACTTTTCCTACTTGGCACACTCGAAATCATTTTGATGATATTTGGTGGCGGTTCACAAGGTTTCCTCGATCAATTTTTACCAGAAGAATTAAGTACTTCCAAAGATGTTGATGTACATATTGATGGAGAAGCGAATCTTTTTAATTTAATTCTAGATTGGCTATATATCGGAAGAATCCCCCTTTTGGTCTGGTTCATTGTATTTCTTACAGGATACGGCTTAACAGGTTTTATCGTTCAATCTATTTTCCATCAATTTACACAGCATTTTATTAATGTATGGATTATCTCCCCTACCTGCCTAGTTCTTACTATGCCAATTGTTCGTTATAGCTCAATGATCATTGCAAAAATTTTACCTCAAGATGAAACAACAGCAATATATAGTCATGAATTGATTGGACGATCTGCCACAATTATTTTAGGCAAAGCTCAAATCAATTCGCCTGCCGAAGCCAAAGTGATAGATCAACATTCACAAACACATTATGTATTAGTCGAACCTGAATCAGATGAAACGTTTAATCAGGGTGAAACTGTACTTTTAACTGAAAAAACAACTCTAGGCTTTAAAGCAATAAAGAGCTAAATCGAATACAACTAAAGAGAACATGAAGAATGGCTATTTCTAATTTTTATAATGTACTGATTATTGCGGGTGTTATTTTTGCCGCACTTATTTTCATCGGTATTATCATTGCGCGTCTTTATCGACGTTCGAGTAAAGAAATATCTTTTGTACGCACAGGTTTTGGCGGTGAAAAAGTCATTTTGGGTGGTGGTGCAATTGTACTTCCTGTTTTACATGAAATTATTCCCGTAAATATGAACACGCTTCGCCTTGAAGTTAAACGTGCAGATGATCAAGCACTCATTACACGTGATCGCATGCGTGTAGATGTAATGGCAGAATTTTATGTTCGTGTTAAGCCCACAGCAGAATCTATTGCGACAGCTGCCCAAACATTGGGTCAAAAAACCATGTCACCCAATGAATTAAAAAATTTGGTTGAAGGTAAATTTGTAGATTCTTTACGTGCTGTTGCTGCAGAAATGGCAATGGAAGAGCTTCACGAAAAACGTGTCGATTTTGTGCAAAAAGTTCAACAAGTCGTATCAGAAGATTTATTTAAAAACGGCTTAGAATTAGAAACGGTTTCTCTTACAGGGTTAGATCAAACAGGCTTCAAATACTTCAACCCACAAAATGCTTTCGATGCTGAGGGTTTGACGAAGCTTACTGAAACGATTGAAGATCGTCGTCGTAAACGTAATCACATTGAACAAGATGCCGATCTTGCAATCAAAACAAAAAACCTAGAAGCAGAACAAGCTCGTTTACAAATTATTCGTGAAGAAGAATATGCAAAACTTCAACAAGAACGTGAAATTTCTATTCGTAAATCTGAACAAATTGCTGAAATTGCAACACAAGAAGCGGCTAAAAAACGTGAAGCAGAAGAAGCTCAAATTGCCGCTGAACGTGAAGTTGAATTAAAACGAATTGCATCTGCACGTGATATTGAAAATGAAAATATATTAAAAGCACAACTTATTCAAAAAGCACAAGTGGAACAAAAGAAAACCATTGAACTTGCTGAACAAGATCGTGCCATTGCAATTGCTGAAAAATCACGTGCCGAATCTGAAGCAAAAGCCCAAGCAGATCAAGCCCGTGCAGAAGCAGTAAAAGCTGAAGAATTAGTACTCACCGTTCGTGAAACACAACGTGCAGAACGTGAAAAAGCCGTTGAATTAGTTGCCGCAAAACAAGCCGCAGAAAAAGATGCCATTTCAATTACCGTTGCTGCTGAAGCAGGTAAAAAAGCAGCCGTAGATGAAGCTGATGCTATTCGAACAACTGCTGAGGCCGAAGCAGAAAAAGTCCGCTTAAAAGCAAAAGGTGAAGCGGATGCAAAAATACTTTTAGCCGAAGCAATGGAAAAACAATATCAGGTAGATGCAGAAGGTACGAGAGCAGTTAACGAAGCAAATAATATTCTTTCAACAGAACAAGTTGAAATGCAAATTCGCTTAGCATTACTTAAATATTTACCTGAAATTATTCGTGAAAGCGTTAAACCAATGGAGAATATTGATGATATTAAAATTCTTCAAGTAAGCGGTTTAGGTGCTATTTCAGGAACAGGTACAACTGCCGAAAATAGTGAAAATGGCTCAGTTGCTTTATCTGATCAGGTTGTAAATAGTGCTTTACGTTACCGTAGCCAAGCACCGCTTATTGATAGCTTAATGAATGAATTAGGCATTCAAGGTGGCGATATTAATGGCCTAACTCAAAGCTTAAAACCACAGCAGAAATAGTCATATCAAAATAACAAAGTACTAGATAATTTAATTTTTTAAATGATCTAGCACAATAAAAAAGCCCTCAATCGAGGGCTTTTTTATTTAGATTCAGATTAAACCAAACCTTTTTCTTTAAGTACTTGATACATTGTAGAACCTAATTCAGCAGGACTACGCGTATAAGCCATACCTGCTTTTTCAAAGGCTGCAAATTTCTCTTCTGCTGTACCTTTACCACCCGAAATAATTGCTCCCGCATGACCCATACGTTTGCCTTTCGGTGCTGTTACGCCTGCGATATAACCCACAACAGGTTTGGTCACATGCGATTGAATATATTCAGCAGCTTCTTCTTCCGCAGAACCACCAATCTCACCAATCATAATAATGGCTTCAGTTTGTGGATCTTCTTGGAATAATTTCAAGCAATCAATTTGGTTCATACCTGGAATAGGGTCACCACCAATACCAATACACGTAGACTGACCTAAACCAAGCTTGGTTGTTTGAGCAACAGCTTCATAAGTCAAAGTACCTGAACGTGAGATAATTCCAATTTTACCTGGTTGATGAATGTGACCCGGCATAATACCAATCTTACATTCACCCGGAGTAATAATACCCGGACAGTTTGGACCAATTAAACGCGTGTTATTGCCATAAGTTTCTAGGTAACGTTTCGCTTTTAACATATCAATTGTTGGAACACCTTCTGTGATCACAACAATAAGTTCTACACCTGAATCTACCGCTTCAACAATAGAATCTAAAACAAATGGTGCAGGCACATAAATAACTGAAGCATCTGCCTGAGTTTCACGTACCGCTTCTTTCATTGTATTGAATACAGGAAGATCTAAATGAATAGAACCGCCCTTGCCCGGTGTAACACCACCAACAACTTTTGTGCCGTACTCTAAAGCTTGAGCTGAATGGAAAGTACCATTTTTACCAGTAAAGCCTTGTACCAATACTTTTGTGTCTTTATTAATTAATACGCTCATGATTGATACTCCTTAAGCTTTTACTGCAGCAACAATTTTTTCTGCAGCATCGGCTAAGCCATTCGCAGAAATAAGTTTTAGACCCGATTCATCAAGTAATTTCGCACCAAGTTCAGCATTGTTACCTTCAAGGCGAACAACAACAGGAACCGATACATTTACTTCTTGAACCGCTGCAATAATTGCCTCAGCAATCATGTCACAACGCACAATACCACCAAAGATATTAATTAATACGCCTTGAACAGAGCTATCTGCAAGAATGATTTTGAACGCTTCAATTACGCGATCTTTCGTTGCGCCACCACCAACATCTAGGAAGTTTGCAGGTTGACCACCATAAAGCTTAATGATGTCCATCGTTGCCATTGCAAGACCAGCACCATTCACCATACAACCAATATTACCTTCTAAAGCAACATAGTTCAGCTCAAATTCAGATGCTTTAAGCTCACGCTCATTTTCTTGAGATTTATCACGTAAAGCCGCAACTTCAGGTAAGCGATAAAGTGCGTTTGAGTCGATACCTACTTTGGCATCAACACATAAAATTTCACCATTTTCACGAACAGAAAGCGGATTAATTTCAAATAATGCAAAATCATTTTCAACAAATGCTTGATAAGCAGCAGTCATAATTTTTACAAATTGATTAACTTGTTTATCTTTTAGATTTAATGCGAAAGCAACTTCACGTGCTTGGAAAGGTAATAGTCCAACTAATGGATCTACTTCTACTTTAATGATTTTTTCAGGTGTTTCTTCTGCAACTTTTTCAATTTCAACACCACCTTCAGTAGATGCCATGAAAGTTACGCGACGACTTGAGCGATCTACAACCGCACCAAGATATAATTCACGTTCAACAGGATAAACATCTTCCGCAACAAGTACGCTATTAACAGGTTGACCATCGGCATCTGTTTGATACGTTACAAGGCGTGTACCAATAATGCTATTTGCGTAGTCACGAGCTTCTTGTGCAGATTTTACAACCTTAACACCGCCTGCTTTACCACGTCCACCAGCATGTACTTGGGCTTTCATTACGGCAAATTTGCCACCTAGCTGTTCAAATGCTTGCACCGCCTCATCGGCATTCGATGCAATAATACCCTCTTGAACAGGCATACCATATTTTTTTAAAAGAGCCTTTGCTTGATACTCGTGTAGATTCATTTAGTTATTTACCTTTTACTACTTTTCACGTTTTTATGGTCACTGATACTTATGTCGCTTCCGCAATAAGCATCAGCATTTATTAAAAATTATAATTTTATTATTAGATGATTATTCAAACAAAAACAACCACCAAATGTAAAAAGAGCGGCCGAAGCCGCTAATTTTTAATTACTTACGTTTACGCTGAATCGCGTGAATTGCTCGTCCATCAACAGCCAACGCCGCTTCATGAACAACTTCAGAGAATGTTGGGTGACCAAATGTCATCAATTGAAGATCTTCAACAGATGAAACAAACTCAAGTGCAATCATACCTTGGTGAACGATATCAGACGCAGCAGGTCCAATGACGTGCATACCAAGTAAACGGTCAGTTTTTGCATCAGCAACAAACTTCACGAAACCAGCATTTTCACCAGCAGCCATAGCACGACCATTCGCAGCAAAACCAAATTGACCAGTTTTAACTTCGTGACCTTTATCGATAGCTTGCTGTTCTGTTAAACCTACCCACGCAGCTTCTGGATGTGTATAAATTACAGAAATAATTGTATCGTAGTTTACTTGAGCAGCATGACCGTGAATACGTTCAACTGCCATTACGCCCTCTTCCATTGCTTTATGAGCAAGCATTGGACCACGTACCAAGTCACCAATTGCGTATACGCCTTCAACAGAAGTTGCACACCAATCGTTAACTTCAACTAAACCACGTTCAGTTAATTTAATACCGCAATCATCAGCCAATAAGCCTTCAGCATATGCACGACGACCCACACAAACGATTAACTTGTCGAATGCTTGAGTTTTTTCTTCGCCACCTTGCGTGTATTTAACTGTAACTTCAGAACCATTGATTTCTGTACCAGCAACTTTAGCGCCAACACGAATATCAAGACCTTGTTTAGTTAATAATTTTTGGTAGTCTTTTGCCAAAGCTTTATCAGCCATTGGTAAAAATGCATCCATTGCTTCAAATACAACAACTTCCGCACCCAAACGACGCCAAACAGAACCAAGTTCTAAACCAATTACACCTGCACCAATTACACCTAAACGCTTAGGTACTTCTTGGAATTCTAATGCGCCAGTAGAATCAACAATAATATCTTGATCTACAGGGGCTACAGGAATATTTACAGGTACAGAACCAGTCGCAAGAATTACGTATTTAGGTTCTAAAATTTGAGTTTCACCTTCGTGAGAAACAAATTCTACTTTTTTACCTGCAAGTAATTTACCAGTACCTTTTAACCATTCGATACCATTGCCTTTTAATAAGCCATCGATACCCATTGTTAATTGGTCAACAATTTTGTCTTTACGTGCAAGTAGTTTTGCAAGATCAAACTTAACATCACCCGTTGTAATACCGTGATCATCTAAATGATGAACTGTATCTTCGTAGCGATGAGAAGAATCAAGTAAAGCTTTAGAAGGGATACAACCTACGTTTAAGCAAGTACCGCCTAAAGATGGTTTACCTTTATGAATACGCTTTTCAATACACGCAACTTTAAAACCAAGTTGAGCTGCACGAATTGCCGCTTCGTAACCACCTGGGCCACCACCGATTACAACTAAATCGAATTGAGACATTTGTATCTCCAAGCAATCCCCCTCAATCTCCCTTTTTAAGGGGAGAGTTTCCCCTCTTTTTTAAGAGGGGTTAGGGGAGATTTTTAATTAATAAATTATAGATCAAGAATAAGACGTGCTGGCTCTTCTAACAATTCTTTGATTGTTACAAGGAAACCTACAGCTTCTTTACCATCAATTAAACGATGGTCATAAGAAAGTGCTAGGTACATCATTGGCAAGATTTCTACTTGACCATTTACTGCCATAGGACGATCTTGGATTTTATGCATACCCAAAATAGCAGTTTGTGGTGTGTTCAAAATTGGAGTAGATAATAATGAACCGAAAGTACCACCATTAGTAATAGTGAAAGTACCGCCAGTCATATCTTCAATACCCAATTTGCCGTCACGTGCTTTCGCAGCGTAAGCACGGATACCATTTTCAACTTCAGCATAGTTCATACGATCTGTATCACGTAATACAGGTACTACTAAACCACGCTCAGAAGATACAGCAACACCAATGTCATAGAAACCGTGATAAACGATGTCTTCGCCATCAATTGAAGCATTTACAGCTGGGTAGCGTTTAAGTGCTTCAGTTGCAGCCTTAACAAAGAATGACATGAAGCCTAAACGAGCGCCATGACGCTTTTCAAAAGCATCTTTATATTGAGCACGCATTTCCATGATTGGTTTCATGTTCACTTCGTTAAACGTAGTCAACATTGCAGTTTCTTGAGTTGCAGCAAGAAGACGTTCAGCAACACGCTTACGAAGACGAGTCATCGGAACACGTTTTTCGATACGCTCACCAACAGCAACACTTAAAGGTGCAGCAGCAGGTTTAGCTTGATGATTAGCAACGTCTTCTTTAGTGATACGACCACCACGACCAGAACCCGCAACATCACTAGCAGCAATACCAGATTCTGTTAATGCTTTACGAACTGCAGGCGCTTGATCAGCAACTTGCGCACGCTCAACAACAGCTGAAGCACCTGCTTGAGTCTGAGCCGTAGCAGCTTCAACTTTCTCTTCAGATTGAACTGCTTGAGTTTGAGTAGCGCCAGAAACAGCACCCTCTTCAAACTGAGCAATCACTTCATTTGAAAGAACTGTATCGCCTTCATTTTTGATGATTGACGCAATTGTGCCATCAGCAGGAGCTACCACTTCTAAAACAACTTTATCTGTTTCAATATCACAGATTACTTCGTCACGTGATACTGCTTCACCTGGTTGTTTGTGCCAAGTTGCGATTGTTCCATCCGCAACTGATTCTGGGAATACAGGTGCTTTAATTTCGGTTGCCATGATTTTAGAATCTCCTGATTATTCTACGATCGCTAAAGCATCATTTACGAGCTGAGCTTGTTGTTTTGCATGTAAATATGGTGAACCACACGCTGGTGCAGCAGATGCTTCACGGCCCGCATAGCTAATACGTACTTGTTTACCCGTATTCATTACATCGTCATATAAACGTGGAGCAATGAACAACCAAGCGCCTTGGTTTTTCGGTTCTTCTTGAGCCCAAACAATTTCTTTTACGTTTGGATAAGTCGCAAGTACTTCCGCAATACGTTGTTCTGGGTACGGATACAATTGTTCAATACGAATAATTGCCGTATTTTCCAAACCTTTATCACGACGTTTTTCAAGTAAATCGTAATAAACCTTACCACCACAAAGTACTAAACGAGTTACGTCAGCTTTGTTGATGTTGTCGATTTCATCGATCACAGTTTGGAATGTACCAGTTGCTAGCTCATCTAAAGTAGATGTTGCTAACTTGTGACGAAGCAATGACTTCGGTGAAGTCACGATCAACGGTTTACGAATTGGGCGAAGTGCTTGACGACGTAAAGCATGATAAATCTGTGCTGGTGTAGTCGGTGTAATCACTTGCATGTTGTCTTCTGCACAAAGCTGTAAGAAACGCTCTAAACGTGCTGAAGAATGCTCAGGACCTTGACCTTCAAAACCATGAGGAAGAAGCATGGTTAAACCACATGCACGTTCCCATTTGGTTTCACCAGAAGAAATGAATTGGTCAATAACCATTTGCGCACAGTTAGCGAAGTCACCAAACTGAGCTTCCCAAATGATCAAGCTCTTAGGAAGAGTTGTTGCATAACCATATTCAAATGCAAGTACAGCCATTTCCGACAATAATGAGTCATAAATTGCAGTACGTGGTTGGTTTTCTTTCAAGTTGCAAAGTGGGATGTAAGTAGAACCATCTACTTGGTTATGCAGTTTTGCATGACGGTGTGAGAACGTACCACGACCAACATCTTCACCTGTTAAGCGAACCAAGAAACCATCATCTAAAATAGATGCATACGCTAAAGTTTCAGCAGCACCCCAGTTTAGAGGTAATTCACCTGTTTGCATTTTCAAGCGATCATCAATCACTTTAGACACTTGGCGTTGCATTACGAAGCCTTCTGG
The DNA here is from genome assembly GCF_009372215.1 of Acinetobacter portensis. Lineage (GTDB taxonomy): Bacteria > Pseudomonadota > Gammaproteobacteria > Pseudomonadales > Moraxellaceae > Acinetobacter > Acinetobacter portensis. Next base: position 8,663 of record NZ_LWRV01000107.1, read on the forward strand.
AAGCTCACGCATTTTTTGACCAAGTTCTTTTAAGCGTTCGATTGGGAAAGTTGTATCCCAAACGTCTGTGTATTCATGACCCACGTATGGAGACCAATCTACAAACATTTTTGTATTTGGTTCTAACACAAGTGCATTAGCAACATGTTTACCCGCTTCAAGATCTGAACGATAATCTTCGATCATTTGATCTGCAGCTACGCGTTCTAATACTTTTTCTTGAACCAATTGATCAGCATATAAAGCACGAGTAGTCGTCTTTTTGTTGATCACTTGATACATCATCGGTTGAGTTGCAGCAGGTTCATCCGCTTCGTTATGACCACGACGACGGTAGCAGAACATGTCAATCACAACATCTTTACGGAATGTATGACGGAAATCATGCGCCAATTGAGTTACAAAAATTACAGCTTCAGGATCATCACCATTTACATGGAAAATTGGAGCCTGAATCATTTTTGCAATATCAGTACAATATTCGGTAGAACGTGCATCACGCGGATCTGAAGTTGTGAAGCCCACTTGGTTGTTTACAACGATGTGAACTGTACCACCCACTGTGTAACCACGAGTTTGCGACATTTGGAAGGTTTCTTGGTTTACACCTTGACCAGCAAAAGCAGCATCACCATGTACGATAATTGGCAATACATCATCACCGCCAATATCTTTACGACGTACTTGACGCGCACGTACAGAACCTTCAACAACAGGTCCTACGATTTCTAAATGAGATGGGTTAAATGCTAATGCTAAGTGAACTTCGCCACCTGGAGTCATTACGTTAGAAGAGAAACCTTGGTGATATTTAACGTCACCAGAACCTCTTTTATGAAGAGACTTACCTTCAAACTCACCGAATAAATCGGCTGGGTTTTTACCCATGATGTTAACAAGAAGGTTCAAACGACCACGGTGTGGCATCCCGATAACAACTTCTTTACAACCTACAGAACCTGCACGTTGAATCAGTTCGTTCACCATAGGAATGAAAGATTCACCACCTTCCACACCAAAACGTTTTGCACCAACGTATTTATTACCAAGGAATTTTTCTAGACCCTCAGCAGCAGTTAAGCGTTCTAATACGTGCTTTTTCTGATCTGCATTAAATCCAAATTGCCCACGTGCACTTTCAAGGCGTTGCTGAATCCAACGTTTTTCCTTGGTGTCCACAATGTGCATGTATTCAACACCAACGGTAGAGCAATAAGTTGCTTCCATTGCTTCAATCATTTCACCTAACGTAGCTTCTGTTTTGCCAATCGCTAGATTACCTGTATTGAATACTGTATCTAAATCAGATTTAGTTAAACCGTGAGCGCTTAATTCTAAATCATAAGCATCTTCACGTTTTGCTAAACCTAATGGATCCAATTTAGCCTTTTGATGACCACGGTTACGATACGCAGCAATAAGTTGTAATACGCCAATTTGACGTTGTCCATGCTCAGAACTTGCACTTTGTACAACAGACTGAACGCGGCTTGAATTACGACCTAATAATAAAAATTGCTCACGCACATTACTATGTGGTTGATCACCTTTTGGAAATTTATCGAAGTATTTACGCCAATCTTCTCCAACTGAATCTGGAGCCGTTAAATACTGCTCATAAATTTCTTCAATATACGCTGCACTATCAGCGGAAAGTTCAGTGTCTAGACGCAACGCGTCAACAACTTCTTGCATTTTTGGACCCATTTCCTATTGCAAAAATATTTACAGGATGCGTTTTAAAGCAAAACCCATGATTTGTAATGTCAAATTGGTGACACCACATTACTCCCCTTTAGGCGTAACCTTTGAGGCGTTATCGCTACATTAGGAGATCCCAATGTAAACAATGAATCATAACGCCCTCAGCGGCATCATCATTCACATATACTCGGCGATACCGAGCAATTTTCTGCAAATCGACTTAGAAAAAACAACAAAGTAGATTACTTTTTCTAAAGCGATTATTTCTCATCACGATTAACCACTGTCTTTTTGACTAAAATTCACACATAAAATGTATGGTTTTTTCAAATATAGTGATACCCGTTATTTTAACACGAACTTTCAACTTGAATTGATTTTTTTGACACATACCTTTAATAAATTGGCTAAATACAGTACATATAATCGCCTATATAATATTGGGCTTTAAATTCTTTAAATCAAGCTCTAAATTATTAAAATTTGATAAAAAATCTTGTTAGCATTCCATTAAATATCACTGTATTTAGCAATATCTATACTAACATTTCAAATTTTAGTTTTCAGCAGAACTTTAAAATTCACACTAAATTCAGAGAGATTTAAATTCTGAAATACATTATAAAAATACTATAAAAGATCAAATGCATTTGTATCATTTTATTACTTATCACATAAAAAAAAGCACACCAAATTAGGTGTGCTTTTTTAACGGTTACAGATTAACCCGCTTGATCAAACATCATGCTACGGATGTGACCAATAGCTTTAGTTGGATTCAAACCTTTAGGGCAAACTGAAACGCAGTTCATGATACCTTTACAACGGAAAAGAGAGAACGGATCGTCAAGACGAGCCAAACGCTCTTGAGTTGCAGTATCACGTGTATCAATAATAAAGCGATACGCATTCAACAATGCAGACGGACCCAAGAATTTATCTGGGTTCCACCAGAATGATGGACATGAAGTAGAACAGCATGCACATAAAATACATTCATACAAACCATCCAAATGTTCACGATCTTCAGGAGACTGTAAACGCTCTTTTGCAGGAGCTGGCTGATTATTAATCAAGAATGGATGAATTTTATCATACTGATCATAGAACTGATTCATGTCTACAACCAAGTCTTTCACAACAGGAAGACCAGGCAATGGACGAATAGTGATTTCATTTGGTAAATCGTTTAGGTTCCAAAGACACGCTAAACCATTTTTACCATTAATGTTCACACCATCTGAACCACAAATACCTTCGCGACATGAACGACGGAACGTTAAAGATTCGTCTTGTACTTTCAATGCAAGAAGCGCATCAAGCAACATACGGTGCTTATCAGTCAACTCAAGTTTGAAAGTTTCCATGTACGGTGCTTTATCCTTATCAGGATCGTAGCGGTAGATATTAAATGTACGAGTACCTCTACTCATCTTACTTCTCCCAATTAGAATGTACGTGGTTTAGGTGGAATTGCATCAACCGACAATGGACGGTAACGCACTGGCTTGTACTCAAGATGGTTATCTGATGAGAACCATAATGTGTGCTTCATCCACTCATCATCACGACGACCGTAAGAATAAGTTGGGTGATCTGGTGGTAATTCGAAATCTACAACCGTATGCGCACCACGACACTCTTTACGAGCAGCAGCTGAAATAAGAGTCGCTTTAGCAACTTCATATAAGTTTTCAACTTCAAGTGCTTCAATACGTGCAGTATTGAATACTTTAGATTTGTCTTTTAAATGAATGTTACGTACACGTGGTTCAATTGCAAGAATCTGTTTAACACCCTCTTCAAGAAGCGCAGATGTACGGAATACACCAGCATGGTCTTGAACGATGTCACGGATTGCATCAGCAACTTCTTGTGCATTCTCACCCGAAGTTGACTCATCAAGATGAGCAATACGTTTGAATGTATTTTCAAGCACAGTTGTTGGAAGTGGTGCATATTCATCACCGTGATGTTTAGTCACGTAATCGATGATGTGTTCACCAGCCGCCTTACCAAATACAACCAAATCAAGAAGTGAGTTCGTACCTAAACGGTTTGCACCATGTACAGATACACATGAACATTCACCAATTGCGTAGAAACCTTTCACTGGTTTAGTGAAGTTACGACCATCTTGGTTTGTAGAATAAACATCTGTGTCTTTATTGTAGTTAGCAACAAGCGCTTCAGTTTCGCGAGATTCTGGTACAACAACTTGACCATGAATGTTTGTAGGAATACCACCCATTTGATAATGGATTGTTGGTACAACTGGAATTGGCTCACGAGTAATATCTACGTTCGCAAACTTCTTACCAATTTCAAACACTGATGGAAGACGCTTCATGATCGTTTCAGCACCCAAGTGCGTCATATCAAGTAGGATGTAGTCTTTCTTAGGACCACAACCACGACCTTCTTTAATTTCTTGGTCCATTGAGCGTGATACGAAATCACGTGGTGCCAAGTCTTTTAAAGTTGGTGCATAGCGTTCCATGAATGGCTCGCCTGAATCGTTACGAAGGATTGCACCTTCACCACGACAACCTTCCGTCAACAATACGCCTGCGCCTGCAACACCCGTTGGGTGGAACTGCCAGAATTCCATATCTTGTAATGGAATACCCGCACGAGCAGCCATACCAAGACCGTCACCAGTATTGATATAAGCGTTTGTAGATGCACGATAAACACGACCTGCACCACCAGTAGCGAATAATGTCGCTTTCGCTTGGAATACAGCAATTTTACCAGTTTCTTGGTCAATCGCAGTTACACCAAGTACATCGCCTGCTTCGTTACGAATAAGATCAAGTGCGATCCATTCTACGAAGAATTGAGTACCCATCTTCACGTTGCTTTGATAAAGCGTATGAAGAAGTGCGTGACCTGTACGATCGGCAGCAGCACATGCACGTGGCACAGCTTTTTCACCGTAGTTTGCAGAGTGACCACCAAATGGACGTTGGTAAATCGTACCATCTGCGTTACGGTCAAAAGGCATACCCAAGTGTTCTAATTCATAAACAACTTGTGGTGCTTCGCGAGTCATAAACTCGATTGCATCTTGGTCACCTAACCAGTCCGAACCTTTAACAGTGTCGTAGAAATGGTAGTGCCAATTATCTTCTTGCATATTACCAAGAGATGCACCAATACCACCCTGCGCTGCAACAGTATGCGAACGAGTTGGGAATACTTTAGTAAGGACAGCAACTTTCAAACCAGCTTGAGCAAGTTGGTAAGACGCACGCATACCTGAACCACCACCACCAACGATGACTGCATCGAAAGTTTCGTGTGGAATGTTTGAGTAGTTTTCTTTAGGGGTTATAGCGCCCATGATATCTTCCTATCAATTCGCCCAGAAAATCTGGATTGCCCAGATTGCGTATGCTAGTACAGCAATAATCACTGCTGAAGTCAGTACAAGGCGTAAACCTGATGCTGAAGGACCCATTTGACGAGTAGTCACATAATCTGTGAATACTTGCCACATACCGATCCAAGCATGTGCAACAAGAGATAAGACTGCCAATAAAGATAATGTCTTCATTGGTGTTGTCATCATAAAACCGTACCACTGTTCAAAGCTGAATCCGCCATTACACAGAATCCAACCCAATACCACTACGGTATAAACAGCCAATACAACAGCACTTACGCGTTGGATAAACCAATCACGAGAACCTGAACCCGTAAAACCTGTAGCACTTTTCATTAGAGTACGATCCATACAAATGCTGCAACAATACCGATTGCAGACAAGATTAATGAAATAGTAGCTGCAATACGACCACTTTGCAGTTCTTCTGCAATACCTTGGTCAGCAAGTAAATGCTTAACACCAGCAATAAAGTGGAAAATTAAGCCAGCTACAAATACCCACACGATGAAACGCACAATAAAGCTATCGAAGATGGCTTGAACTTGTGCAAAACCTTCTGGAGAAGACAATGACTTGTCTAGGATCCATAAAAGTACCGGTACGAGTAAAAATACGATGACACCTGAAAGACGGTGTAAAATTGATGCAATAGCCACAGGGGATTTTAAGTTTACTTCTAAAACTTGACCCATGGACAAATTGACAGGTCTGTTGCTTTTCACAGCGGGCATCCTGTAAGTAAAAACTCCATCCGGAGTTTGTTGGAATTAGTTCGAAGGAAAGCTGGCATAGATAGGCAAGCTTTTGCCTAAATTCAAAACGACACTGAATTATAAAACGTCAAGTTTCAAATTACAAACGGCTCACAAGCCCAATTTTAGTAAAATTCTTTAAATAAGAATCATTAACAGATAATGCAGCACTATAAATTTTATCTATAAAAGTATTAAAAAACACTCCAACCTACTGTTTCACTGTATTTATAAGGTTTAGATGCTACTTTTCACTACAATATCGGGGTGTTAATTTGACTTATGACCTACGACTAAAGGCGGGTGTAAATAGAAAGGTATTGGTTTTTCCCATAAGACAAGCGATAAATATAATCAAGCCTTCATTTCCAAACTAAATACCAATCACCACTTTGATAAACTTTCCAAATATATCCTGAGATTTTATAAAGACTTAATTAGATAAAACATAAAATCACATTCACTTTTATCCTGATTATTTACTCAATGCATCTATTTTTAGATTGTTTTTCAAACAAATTTAAATTTTATTATAAATCAACCAACTATTTTTTAACCAAACAGCACATCAAAACATGATGCTTATATCATTTTCTTTATAGTGATCTAACGATTGGTTTTGCGCTAAAATTTAATGTAAGTTACGAAATTTATAATCTTTTACGCTATTTAGCCATTTACTTAATCAATATTAAGTATGACTTCAATACTTATAATTACTTACAATTAAATAAATATGCATATTTTTTTCTGCAAATTCGTATCAATTTGACATATTATATCGTCCCGATACTGTGATTCTATTATGTTTTTTATAGAACAGGCTTTTGACAAAACAAGTCTTTGTACGTCACTTTTTAGCCCTAAGTATAATTGACAAATTTTCAGTAGCTACTAATCTTATAGCAAATTTGATCTGTCTGATTCGTCCATTCAAAGATGAACTTTTAGAATCAGACCAACATTCACCAGGACAGGAGATCTATTGAATGTCTGAAGCAACTGGCAAAAAAGCCGTTTTACAACTTGATGGCAAAGAAATTGAATTACCAATTTACAGTGGTACATTGGGCCCAGATGTAATCGACGTTAAAGATGTGTTGGCCGCAGGTCACTTCACTTTTGATCCTGGTTTTATGGCTACTGCTGCATGCGAGTCTAAAATCACGTTCATCGATGGCGGCAAAGGTGTTCTTTTACATCGCGGCTATCCGATCGACCAATTAGCAACTAAAGCTGATTACCTTGAAACTTGCTACTTATTATTAAATGGCGAGCTTCCAAATAAAGAGCAAAAAGAAGATTTCGACGCTAAAGTTCGTAACCACACTATGGTTCACGATCAAGTTAGTCGCTTCTATAACGGTTTCCGTCGCGATGCTCACCCAATGGCTATCATGGTTGGTGTAGTTGGTGCGCTCTCTGCGTTCTATCACAACAATTTAGACATTGAAAACGTTGATCACCGTGAAATCACAGCGATCCGTTTAATTGCTAAAATTCCTACTTTAGCTGCTTGGAGCTACAAGTACACTGTTGGTCAACCATTCGTTTACCCACGTAATGACTTGAGCTACGCTGAAAACTTCTTGTACATGATGTTTGCTACTCCTGCAGATCGTGACTACAAAGTTGATCCTATTCTTGCAAAAGCAATGGATCGTATTTTCACGCTTCATGCTGACCACGAACAAAATGCTTCTACATCTACAGTACGTTTAGCTGGTTCTACTGGCGCTAACCCGTATGCATGTATTGCTGCTGGTATCTCTGCACTTTGGGGACCTGCTCACGGCGGCGCGAACGAAGCTGTTCTTAAGATGCTTGATGAAATCGGCTCTGTAGAAAATGTTGCTGGCTTCATGGAAAAAGTGAAAACTAAAGAAGTTAAACTTATGGGCTTCGGTCACCGAGTTTACAAAAACTTCGACCCACGTGCGAAAGTAATGAAAGAAACTTGCGACGAAGTGTTAAGTGCACTTGGTATCAACGACCCTCAATTAGCTTTAGCTATGGAACTTGAACGTATCGCACTTTCTGACGAATACTTCATCAAACGTAACTTATACCCTAACGTAGACTTCTACTCAGGTATCATCCTTAAAGCGATTGGTATCCCAACAGAAATGTTTACTGTAATTTTCGCTCTTGCGCGTACTGTTGGCTGGATCAGCCATTGGTTAGAAATGCATAGCGGTCCTTACAAGATCGGTCGTCCTCGTCAGCTTTACACTGGCGAAGTTCAACGCGATATCGTTCGTTAATACGAACTGCGTTGATCGACAAAAAAAACCACCCTTTCGGGTGGTTTTTTAGATCTAAACTCAATCATTCTTTTTAGTTATACCACTTATTCCAAAGTCAAATTATTTCATTTCAATGACACATAAACACAATAATTTGTATTAAATACACATCACTTTATTACTATTCATCATCAATAGATGCATACAAAAGCCCATATATTGAATATTCACCATGGAATTCAGTAAATATAAATGGACTTTTTATATGCATCAGGATTTAAATAAATACGATCAAGCTTTCTACGGACATCCAAAACCACTCAGAGGATTATTCTTTACTGAACTTTGGGAACGATTTTCCTTTTATGGTATTCGCCCATTATTAGTTCTATATATGGCAGCAATGGTTTCTCAAGGTGGTTTGGGGTTAGACTTACCTACAGCATCTGCCATTGTTGGTTTGTTTGCAGGCTCTATGTACTTAATGACCGTATTTGGCGGTTGGGTTGCCGACAACTGGTTAGGTCAAGCGCGTGCTGTTTGGTACGGCTCAATTATTATGGCATTAGGGCATCTATCTATTGCGCTAACAGCCTTTTCAAGTAATTTCTTTTTCTATTTTGGACTTGTACTCATTGTTCTTGGATCGGGCTTATTCAAGACCTGTATCTCAGTCATTGTGGGCACATTATATGAAGCCAAAGATTCACGACGTGATGCAGGTTTTTCCATTTTCTACATGGGGATCAACCTAGGCTCTTTTGTCGCTCCACTTATTACAGGTTTCTTAATCAAAGATCATGGTTGGCACTTAGGTTTCGGTATTGGCGGTTTAGGTATGCTGGTTGCGCTTATTCTATTTCGCATGATTGCAGTGCCAGAGCTTACAGAATTTAATCAAATTAGAAAAATTGATAGCTCTTGGAAACAAGCCACCAATCTAAACCCTCATGCACCTAAAATTGTATTTGGTTTCTTAGCAGCTTTTGCATTCCTTATTGCATTAATAACACTAGGTGTTATTACAATTAACCCAGTTGCACTCGCAACTTATTTAACAGCTATTATTTGCATAACCATTGTTGGTTACTTTGCTTACTTATTGATTTTTTCAAAAACCACCAAAAAAGAGAAAAAGCAGCTCGTTATTTGTTTCATCTTACTTATTATTGCCGCTTTATTCTGGTCTACATTTGAGCAAACACCAACATCTTTCAACCTATTCGCGCAAGATTTCACAAACAAATATGTGTTCGGATATGAAATTCCAGCCGTTTGGTTTCAGTCTATCAACCCATTATTTGTGATTATATTTGCTCCTATTATGGCTTGGCTGTGGGTAAAACTTGGCAAATCGAATAAAGACCCAAGCTATATCTCAAAATTCATTATTGCCTTAGTGTTTGCAGCCATAGGTTTTGGATTAATGGCACTTGCAAGTTATTCTGTTATTTCTAGTGGTGGTGCCTTAGTTTCACCTTGGTGGCTTATTTCAACCTTCTTCTTACTCACAATTGGTGAGCTTTGCTTAAGCCCTGTTGGTCTTTCAACAATGACCAAATTAGCACCAAGTATTATTCGTGGTCAGGTCATGGGCTTATGGTTTACAGCATCGGCACTTGGTAATTTAATGGCAGGATTAATTGGTGGTCATGTATCTCCAGATTCACTACAAGATTTACCCACTCTATTCATACGCTGTGTAGTTGCATTGATGATTGGTGCTATTGTGTTACTTATCCTTAAAAAACCAATCCTTAAACTTATTTCAGATTGTGATGATAAAGTTAAAACAACGGAAACTGTATAATGAATGCTTCAGAGAAACTTAAGTGCTTACGTGAGCACATGCAACAACACCATATTGACGCTTTCATTGCGCTAAGTGCCGACCCCCATATGTCAGAGTATTTACCTGATTTTTGGAAAATTCGTCAATGGCTCACAGGCTTTACAGGTTCGGTTGGAACAATCGTTGTTACTCAAGAAATTGCAGGTTTATGGGTAGATGGTCGTTATTGGGTTCAAGCAGAAACGCAGCTTAAAAACACAGGTTTTAGCCTCCAAAAACTCACAAGTGATGAAAGCTCAACACATTGGGCTTGGTTAAGTCAAAATCTAAAATCGAACGCAAAGATTTCTGTAAATACGCAAACAGTTTCAGTTCAGCAATTTGAAATTTTAAATCAAATTGCAAAAGAAAAGAATTTTGAGATTATTGAAGATGTCGATTTAATTGCAGAAGTTTGGCAAGACCGCCCTGCTTTGCCACAGCAACCTATTTATGAAATGCAAGACGGTATTAATGCATTATCTCGTGCAGAAAAAATTGCAAAAATTCGCGCAAATTTATCATCAAAAAACATTGAAGGACATTTCATTTCTGCTGTAGATGATATTGCGTGGATTTTAAATTGCCGTGGTGCTGATGTTGAATACAATCCTGTGTTCTTGTCTCATCTTTATATCGATAATCAACAAGCGATTTTATTCTGCGACATCAATAAGTTTAATGATGCTTTACGCACACGTTTTACAAGTGAAAACATTTCTATCTTAGATTATACGCAAAGCCATTCATTCTTAAATGAACTACAGGTTTCTAGTGTCTTAATTGATCCTGCAAAAGTGTCTTACTTCCACCAAAATACTTTAGCTTCTCACATTAAGATTCATCACGATATTAATCCAAGCACTCTATTTAAGTCACAAAAACACGAAAGCGAAATTGCACATATTCGTAATGCTATGCAAAAAGATGGTGTTGCGCTCTGTCATTTCTTCCACTGGTTAGAAACTGCATTAAAGCAAAATAAAGCAATTAATGAACTCACTATCGACGAGAAAATTACAGCTTATCGTGCAGAGCAAGAAGGTTTCATTGGTTTAAGTTTCTCAACCATTGCAGGCTTTAACGCAAATGGTGCACTTCCGCATTATCGCGCTACCCCTGAAAACTATAGCGATATTCAAGGTGATGGCTTATTACTAATTGACTCAGGCGGTCAATATCTAGATGGCACAACAGATATCACCCGTGTGGTTCCTGTGGGCACACCATCGGCTGAGCAAAAACGTGATTACACACTTGTTTTAAAATGCCATATTGCTTTGGCGCAAGTGGTTTACCCTGAAGGTTTAGCTGCACCATTACTCGATTCAATTGCACGTCAACACTTGTGGCAACATCAACTAGATTATAGACATGGCACAGGTCATGGCGTTGGTTTTGCATTAAATGTACACGAAGGTCCACAAGTTTTATCGTATTACGCACCTATTCATGCTTACTCTAAACTTCGTGAAGGGATGATTATTTCCAATGAGCCAGGTTTATATCACGAAGGTCAACACGGTATTCGAATTGAAAACTTAGTGGTAAACCGCTTAAAAGAAAATACAGGCACTATTTATGGCGATTTCCTAGAGTTTGAAACTTTAACATTATGCCCAATTAATATTGATTGTATTGATCAAAGTCTTTTAACAACTGAAGAAAAGGCTTGGTTAAATCAATACCACAGCACTGTTCGTGAAAAGCTTTCACCGTCACTTTCAGGTGAAGTTTTAGATTGGCTAATCTACAACACCCGTAATATTTAAAACACGTATATTTAAAACACGCATATCTGAAACTAGAAACCACCCTTCGGGTGGTTTTTTTCACTAGGGCGTGTCATCAATTA
>NZ_LWRV01000108.1 GCF_009372215.1 Acinetobacter portensis
CGCCAAATCAAATAGCAGAGAACTTTTATCGGTTAGCTGCCTAGCATATCCCAAGTGAAAGTCTCCTGCTAATTCAGCACATATCATAATTAACAAAGGTGCCGCCCACGTTTTTTGCCCAAATACGGCTAAAAACAGAAGCGATACATAAAATGATGCTGTAAAGAAAATATAAGGCACACGATACTCCCCATCACTGAGGCGGAATATGACCAAGTGAGATAAACAATCACGTTATCAAAATGATAAAATGATTATTTTCATTAAAGTATAAGCTTTTATTGGACTTAAGCCATCTCATTGCAAGACAGCATCCTTTGTGGAGTCTGTTGCGTTTAGATGGATAAATCTGTGTTATTAAAACACCTACAACTTTGACAACTTCCCACAGAGGGTCTCCGCTTTTAAAAATTCGAAGGCAGTATATTTAAAAAAAAAATTAATTCCTAGTTAAATTTTTAGTGAGAAATACAGTATTAGAAAAATCATAATTTTCTAATATAAAAATACAAATCATTCTTGAGCTCTTTCACTGGTACAAAAAAAACTCATATTTTCCCTGACCATATATATACGTAATATCTAAAATTAACCTTTTAATCTAATTTAAGAGTTGTATTTAATGTATTTTTCTCACAATAATATTACAGTTCAAATTTAAATCAGTTTTTTCACATAGGCAAAACCAACGAATAAAAAGCTCCTCACTCAGACTCAAATCTAAACTTTAATTGCTCTCTTTTTTAATCCTTATAGGCGATTAAAAACTAAAAATCAATTCAAAATAACAATGATAAATGCAACTTTAAACACCTCTTATTTTTAAGAATTACTTAATAATTAAATTAATATTCTGAGGTCATACAATTAAGATCCCCATAACTTAATCTCAACTAAAGTACATTTTTCTTGTTTTTATAATTCTAATATTTTAAATTTCAGCTCTGTGACATATAGACATAGAAATATATACAACAGTAATTCTTCTACTATTACTTCCAAAATGATATTGCGTAAAATATGAAATATTACACAAGAGGATTCAACTCCATGGATTTGTTAAACGTTTCAAAAACTCGATATGCAACAAAAGCATACGATTCAAGCAAAAAAATCTCTCAAGAACAATTTGAACGTTTATTAGAAATTTTACGTTTTGCACCATCTTCAATCAATATTCAGCCTTGGCACTATTTTATTGCAGACAACATAGCTGCAAAACAGCGTATTGCCAAAGCACTCATTGGTAAATACGCCTATAACGCACCCAAAGTACTAGATTCTTCACATACTATTTTATTCTGTACAAAAGCAGACATTACAAAAGAACACCTAGCAAACCTACTTAATCGTGATGATTTAAGCGGTCGCTTTAAAGATGAAACCGCGAAACAAGCCCAGAAAGATGCTCGTACAGGATATGTAGACTATTACCGTAATGAAAAAGGTGATATTCAACGTTGGGCAGAAAACCAAACATTTATTGCGCTTGGGCAGATGCTACTTACAGCAGGTATTGAAAACCTAGATGCAACGCCAATTGGCGGTTTCGATGAAGCAATCATTTCCGAAGAACTAGGCTTAGCAGAAAAAGGTTTAGTTCCTTCTGTCATTATGACTTTAGGTTTCCATAGCGAAAATGACTTTAATGCAAAGTTGCCAAAATCACGTTTAAGTGCTGAAGAAATTTTCACTCATCTTTAAATAGAATCTAAAAAATAAAAAATAGGGACTTCATGTCCCTATTTTTTGGCATAGCTGTTGCTTATTTTTTATACAAAATAAAAAACTGGAGAATAAATATGGCTCTTGCACTTATGCCTTTAAAATTTGAATGTTCTGCATGTCAGCATCAGTATTATCAACATTACAAAGATTCTGAGCTGCATTATCCCAACTGCCCTCATTGCCATAAAAATGGCTTACTTATGGGTACAGCAGAACCAGATGACTTACTGAAACATCCTTATGATTTAGTCTGTAGTATTTTTAAATCATTGAATAAGCCAAGCAAGCAACACTTGTAATAGCTAGAACTAAACCAATACCTGAAGCGGTTTTTAATCTCTCTTTAAAGAAGATTAAACCGCTTAAAACACCAAACACGACAACAAGAATATTCATTCCTGCAAAAACCACAGCAGGACTATCTTTTAACAACATGTGTGCTTTTACATACAATGCAATATTGGCAAAATTCATAAAACCCAGTAGTGCGCCAGCACCTATATTTTTAAATTGACCAATACTTTTAAATTTAATAAAAATATAACTTAAAGATAAGACAAACGCACAAATAAACATCAAATTTAAAGCCACAGAAAACTGCAAACCCAAACCTGTTGTGTATTTTAGCAATACATCTATTAAGGCATAACCCACCCAAACCAAAGCCAAATACACAATGCTTTGATTACTACCACTGCCTTTAGATTTATTTGAGAGTAAAATGAGTAATACTGCGAATATTCCTAAGACTATTCCCGCAATTTTTAAATTATTGAATTGTTCATTAAAAATAAAATACGCAGCTAAAAGCGATAAAACAACAGATAATCGCTGAGCAATTTCTGTTTTTAGAATACCTGCTGTTTGTAAGGATTTAGACAAAAATAAGAAAACACTCGGTAAAAGAATACCCAAAGCGATAATAAGTAACCACGGCGTTTTCACCAAAGAAATATGTTGTAAATCTGGCTTAAACCATAAAAAGCACAAAACACTCGCAATCGCATAATTCCAAGTGATCATTTGAATAGAGTCAAATCCCCTATTTTTCATAACTTTTAGAAAAATTGAGACAAAGACGCTACACAATGCAGCTGCAAGTATTAATTCCATATTTTCATCTACTTATGTTTTTGCTTATAGAATTCTTTTTGTTAAATAAAAGCCCACAATTTGTGGGCTTTTATTTTTATAAACACTTACTTTCGCAATTATTTATAGCGTTCAACCATTTTCTCTAAAGAAATTGGACGAATTTTGTCAGCATTGCCCGCAGTACCAAATGCTTCATAACGATCGATACAAATTTGTTTCATTGCATCAACAGTTGCAGAGAAGAATTTACGTGGGTCAAATTCGCTTGGTTTTTCAGCCATCATACGGCGCATAGCACCTGTAGACGCTAAACGTAAGTCTGTATCGATGTTGATTTTACGAACACCGTGTTTGATTGCGTCAACCAATTGCTCAACAGGAACACCGTAAGTTTCACCGATATTACCGCCAAATTCATTGATTACAGCTAACCATTCTTGAGGAACAGAGCTTGAACCGTGCATTACAAGATGCGTATTTGGTAACGCAGCATGAATTTCTTTAATACGGTCAATCGCTAAGATATCGCCTGTAGGTGGACGAGTGAACTTGTAAGCACCATGTGAAGTACCTACAGCAATCGCCAATGCATCTACATTTGTATCTGCAACGAAGCTACGTGCTTCTTCAACAGAAGTAAGAAGTTGAGAATGATCTAGAACGCCTTCTGCGCCTACGCCATCTTCTTCACCAGCCATACCAGTTTCAAGGCTACCTAAGCAACCAATTTCACCTTCAACCGACACACCACAAGCATGCGCCATTTGAACTGTACGACGAGTTACATCTACGTTGTATTCGTAACTTGTTGGTGTTTTACCATCTGCACCCAAAGAACCATCCATCATTACAGATGAAAAGCCCAATTGGATAGAACGCTGACATACATCAGGGTCTGTACCATGATCTTGGTGCATAACCACTGGAATATGCGGCCATTCTTCAATTGCAGCCAAAATTAGGTGACGTAAAAATGGTGCGCCTGCATACTTACGAGCACCGGCAGATGCTTGTACGATAACAGGTGAATTAGTTGCATCAGCAGCTAACATAATTGCACGCATTTGTTCTAAGTTGTTTACGTTAAATGCTGGTACGCCGTAAGCATGTTCGCCGGCGTGATCCAAGAGCTGGCGCAATGAAATAAGAGCCATAATATCCTCCCAGGTAATGTCCCATATTCTACATTGGGATTTGTTTCAATTCAGCAACAATTCGTATCTTTTAAAAAAAAAGTCCTCATATCGTGAGGACTTTTACAAAAATAACCATAACTCGCCCTATTGAGCGAGTTTTATGGCTTATTTTTCTTCATGCGCTGTTGCAGCATCTGCAGGTGCATTTGCAATTTCAGCAGGAACATCTGTATTTTTCTCATCTAACACAGGTTTATCAATTGCATCAATTGCGGCTTGTTGTTCTGGTGTAGCTTGGGCAGACTCTGTAACTACTGCAGATGCATCGGCTTCTGATGCAGGTGCCTGTTCTTGTTTTGAACATGCTGCTAAAGTTAAAGATGTTGTTAATAATGCAGCCAATGCTAATTGTTGTTTCATCACACATACCTTATATCGAATGATTGAATTCATTAAAGGCATAATATGACAGTGATGTTGCATTTTTATGACGATTATCTAAACAAAAAAAGGCTGACCGAAGCCAACCTTTTTTTCACTTTGAATGAACGATTAAGCGCGTTCTAAAAGTGCAGCTACAGCAGGAAGTGTTTTACCTTCAACAAATTCAAGGAATGCACCGCCACCTGTAGAGATATAACCAATTTTATCAGCCACTTCGTATTTATCAATTGCTGCTAAAGTATCGCCACCACCTGCAATAGAGAAACCATTAGATTCTGCAATTGCCAATGAAAGTGCTTTTGTACCTTCGCCAAATTGATCAACCTCAAATACACCTACAGGACCATTCCAAAGGATTGTTTTTGAGTTTTTGATAATTTCTGCAAATGCTTTTGCTGTTTCAGGACCAACATCAAGAATCATGTCGTTGTCTGCTACATCTTCAACTTTTTTCACAACTGCTTTAGCCACAGCCAATGAACCTAAGAAATCTGCAAAATCAATTTCAGATGCATCTGCAACAACAACGTCTGTAGGAAGTGGTACAGAAACTTTTGCAGCAATTGCTTTTGCTGTGTCGATTAAATCATTTTCGCAAAGTGATTTACCAACATTGAAGCCCGCAGCTGCTAAGAATGTATTTGCAATACCACCACCTACGATAATTTGATCACAAATATCTGAAAGTGAAGTGAGTACATCTAACTTAGTTGAAACTTTAGAACCTGCAACAATGGCAACCATTGGCTTTTCAGGAGTTTTAAGCGCACGACCTAAAGCATCTAATTCTGTAGCAAGTAAAGGTCCTGCTGCTGCAACTTTAGCAAAACGTGCAACACCTTCAGTAGATGCTTCTGCACGATGCGCTGTACCAAATGCATCCATCACAAACACATCACAAAGCGCTGCATATTTTTGTGCAAGTTCAGGGTTGTTTTTCTTTTCACCCACATTGAAACGACAGTTTTCTAAAAGAACAACTTGTCCTGCTTCTACTTCTACACCATCTAGGTAATCTGTGAAAAGTTTAACGTCTTGCCCTAGAGCTTCTGTTAAGTAAGCAGCAACTGGTGCAAGAGATTGTTCAGCTTTTGGCTCACCTTCAACAGGACGACCAAGGTGAGAATAAACCATTACTGCTGCGCCTTTCGCTACGGCAGCTTTAATTGTTGGTAATGCTGCGCGTAAACGTGCATCACTTGTAATCACACCATTTTTAACAGGTACGTTTAAATCTTCACGGATTAAAACACGCTTGCCTGCTAAGTCGAGGTCAGTCATACGCTGAAAGTTCATGTATAGCTCACTGTATAGATATTAAATTCGCCAAGATTTTAAATGATTATGCAAAAAAATGCTTAGCTTCTTTTGCATAAAAGATGTAGAAAGCCAAACTTTTGATTATGATAGGACAAGGTCACTACTAAAATGCACTTATGTCTATTCATCCAGACCCAAATATCAATCGTTTAAATGTTCTTGGCGAGCCACTTTCAAGTTGTTGCTTCGATCCAATTACTGGATATTTCCGCAATGGCTTTTGTCACACAGCCACAACAGACTTAGGTCAACATACTGTTTGTGCGCAAATGACATCTGAATTTCTCAATTATTCTCAAAAAGTTGGTAACGATTTAATTACCCCTTTTCCTGAGGCAGGCTTTCCAGGTTTAAAACCAGGCGACTTTTGGTGTATTTGTGTGACCCGTTGGGTAGATGCCTACCAAGATGGTTGCGCACCCCCCATTAAAATTCAAGCATGTCACCAAGCGGCATTAGCTTATGTTCCGCTTGATGTTCTTATGGACTACGCAGTGTAATGAACAATATGCAACTTATTTTGGCTTCAAGTAGCCAAACTCGTAAAGAATTAATGGATCGTTTACGCATAGAATATCAATCTATTGTTCCCGATATTGATGAATCTCCACGTGGTGAAAACCATGCCGATGATTTAGCAATGCGCCTTGCTTTTGAAAAAGCAAAATTCATTTCAGATCAATATCCAGATGCAATTGTGATTGGTTCAGACCAAGTGGCTTGGCGTGAAGGTGCTCCTGATATTTTTATTGGAAAACCTTTAAGTAATGAAAAAGCCATTAAACAACTTCAAGCAAACTCTGACAAAATTGTATATTTCAGTACAGCTTTAAGCGTACAACAGAAATCTTCAGGCTTCGAAAGAACCTTAGTTGAACACTACAAAGTGAAATTTCGTAAACTTGGGCTTGCTGAAATTGAACGCTATGTAGAAGTAGAACAACCTTTACATTGTGCAGGTAGTTTTAAGTGTGAAAGCTTGGGAATTAGCCTGTTTGAAGAAATGATTGGTCAAGACCAAACGACGCTCATGGGCATGCCAATGATTAAACTATGTGGAATATTACGTGAATTAAATATTCAAGTTCCCTAATGATGTATTCATTATAATAGGGTTTAAAACATTAGAGCTTCCGAATAAAGCTTGTGTTTTAAACCCTAAATTTTCTATCAAAAATCAAACATATAATTCAAATTACAAAATTAAAAATCATATGATGTTTGCAAATAATACGTTCGTGATGGACCTACGTACATACCACCAGTCTGATCTGCTGAACGCGTATAAAATTCACGGTCAAATAAATTCTTAACGCCTACACCAACTTTCAAACCTTTTAAGCTTGTATCTGAAAAATCATAGGCTGCACGGATACCTGCTACACCATAACCTGAAATATTTCCATAGCGTCCTGTATCATCATTTTTACCTGAAGCAGTTTGACCCGATTGGAAATACATATTGGTATTTAATGTCCAATGATTAATCTTATAATCGAGACCTAAATTACCCATCCAGTTCGAATAAAAGTCTAAATCTTTTCCTGCATTTTCTCCTGCAGATGCTGTTGCTTTTGTATATGTCGCATTTGCATACATCGATACATTTTCTAAAGCATCATTGAGACCAGCAAAATTATATTTAAAACCTAATTCTGCACCTTTATGCTTGGTTGCACCTAAATTTGAATAGGTTTGTGTCGCATCATTTCGTTTTAATTCATCTGCAAAATCAATGTAGAAAAACGTGAATTCTAAAGATAAATAATCATCTAAATAATGCGTTCCAATTTCATAGTTATCGGCTTTTTCAGGCTGTAAACCATTCATAGTGAGAAAGGCACCATTTTTATCATTATTTACCATTTGGCTATATTGAAACGGTGCAAAAGATTTTCCGTAATTGGCAAATACATTCCATTGATCATTTGCTTTATACATCACAGAAAAACTTGGCAATACAGAATCATATGACTTAGCTGCATGAACGCCATTCATAACCGAATAATCTTTATTCAGTTTGTACATATTCTCAGTGGTTTTGATTTTTTCAAAACGTACACCTGGGGTAAATGACCATGCACCAATATCTGTACGGTTATCTACATAAAATGCATGTGCATCTGTTTTACCGTCAGCTTTAGTCCAACCAAAACTTTCCGCAGGTCCTGAAATAGAATCGTAATTTGCACGATCTACCGCCTCTTCACTGGTTTCATGTAAATAACGATAACCTACAGATACTTCATTTTGAGATTGACCAAGTTGATAAGCATGTGAATAGCGAGGCTCAATTGCGGTAACTTTATAATTACGCGGAGCAGTTTGATAAAGTTCAGATCCACTTCTTTCCATGCCTGCATCTCGGAAAGTATCTGTGTGATAAGCTAAAACTTCAAAAGCATTGTCATCTTTTTTATAACTATATTTAATAGAACCATCTGTTCGATGTCCTTTCATATAATCATCATTACGCAAAGATTGATATGGGTTTTGAGCATATTGCGATGGCATTAAACCACCTGGCATATCTACATCGGCATCATAACGATGTATATTTGCTTCGATTTTTTCATAATCATTAAAGTCATACGCTGCCTTTAAGCGAATATCATTAATTTTAGATTTGTCGTTGCTATCACGAAAACCTTCGCCATTTGCACCCGAGTAAAGTAAAGCCAAACCTAAGCCTTGTTCTGTTGTTCCGCCTATAAATAAGTTTGGATTAAATTTCACGTTACCGTTTTTTGCAATTTCTGTCGTCATATCAACAGTACCTGCAAAATCTTTAGGAATAGCGCGAGTATTAAAGTTCATAATACCGCCTACATTTTGCGGCCCAAAGCGTACAGAACCTGCACCACGTACTACATCTATAGATTCAATATTACCTAAGGTTGTTGGCGCTAGTGATAATTGGGACTGACCATAAGGTGCAAATGCCAAAGGAACACCATCGACCATAATTTGTGAACGTGGTGAAAATCTGGAGGTTAAACCACGAACACCGATACTCAATGATGCATCACTTCCCGCTGTTCCTGCATTTTCAGGTGCTTGCACACCCGGAATTTGACGTAAAGCTTCTTTAACCGACGTTGTACCCTTCGCATCTAATTCTTGTTTATTTAAGATCGTACGTGCGCCTGCATGATTAAGAACTTTATTTGCATTGGCATCTTCAAGCCAATTGCCCGTCGCTTGAAGTGTAATTGGTGCAAGTATATTGGTATTGTTGTCTGCTGCATAAATTGATGTTGATAATAAACAAATTGTTAATATTGAAAGTCTAAATTGTCGTGGTTTCATGATATTCCCTAATGGATGAATACATTTGAATCTGTGAGAAATAATGCATTTTTAATAAAAGAATGTATGATATATAAATATATTAGTAAATGAGAATTATTTACACAAACTGAACAATGTAGAACCCGCTAAATTTATCTCCTATTATTTATTACCCTATTTTTAACGTAGATGAACATAACAATTTTGAAAGAATAAAAATCATATCTTCAATGCATTGAACTTGCGCTTATATAGAACTCAAGGGACAATATAGAAAATTTTATGTAGTTATCTTTATGTCCCAAACTCTTGATATTTTAGGTGGAATTACCGCTGAACAATTTCTTGCCGAATATTGGCAAAAAAAACCGCTCCTTGTTCGTAATGCAATGCCTGAAATTGCAAGTCTTTTAGAGCCAAAAGATGTTATGGAGCTTGCATTAGACGAAAATGTCACAGCTCGTTTAATTAAGCAAAAAGACCGCGATCCAAATCAATGGTCGGTAAAATCATCTCCACTATTAAAAGCAGATTTTCAAAAGATGCCTAAGCTTTGGACTTTGTTGGTTCAAGCGGTAGATCATTATTCTTTTGACCTTGCAGAACTTTGGAAGAAATTTCCATTTATTCCACAATGGCGCCGTGATGACATCATGGTGTCTTATGCACCTAAAGGCGGTTCTGTAGGTAAGCACTTCGATTTTTACGATGTGTTTCTAGTGCAAGGTTATGGACATCGTCGTTGGCAGTTGGGGCAAATGTGTGATGCTGAAACTGATTTTGTTGCAGGACAACCGCTTAAATTATTAGCTGAAATGGATATTCACTTTGATGAAGTTTTAGCACCAGGCGATTTACTGTATGTACCACCGGGTTTGTCACATTATGGCGTTGCTGAAGATGACTGTTTAACCTTCTCTTTTGGTTTCCGTATGCCAAATGTCAGCGATATGATGGATCGTGTGGGCGATAAATTTTCTGAAAATGAACTTCTACGCAATCCATTAATAGATATTATTCGTGACCAAGTCGGTTCTATTGGTGAGGTGAGCAGTAACGAATTAGAATATCTTAAAGATAAAATTATGGAGCAACTTCAAAACTCAAATGTACTTGAAGATGCAATTATGACTTTAATGTCTGAACCTAAATATCCTGAAAATATTCCTGAAGCTGAAGAAATTGGCGCAGGCGATTTAGAAGAAGCATTAAAAGAAGGCTACAAACTTTGTTTAGAACCCTCTTCTCGCCTACTTTATACAGAACAAGATGATGATGTTTTATTCTGGGCAAATGGCGAAGGAGTTTGTGTTTCTGAAGCATTCACAGAGCATTTAAAACAATTGGCAGATGGACAAATTGTCAATTTGAACCAAGATTTATATGATGCAGACATTTTAGAAGATATCGCTCAATTACTGAATGATTCCATTCTTATGCTTGTACCTGCTGAATAAAGCTACAATCGAGTCTAGCTAACAACCTTGACTAGACTCGATTTATTTATTGATATTTCAACTACATATCTTATTAAGCTTATCTACAAAGTGACAAATGAGCACTTGAAAATTATGTCGAAAAGTTGCAGTGTTAGCACATATTTAATTTTTCGGATTAAAAAGTGTCCAGCCTATCTCAAAGCATAAGACATAAGTTTTTAAATACTTTTTTCTCAAGACACTCGGTTTGGTTTGTCAGCATTATTATTGCTGTCTCAATTACGTGGTTAAGAGTATTCTCTGAAGTTCATTATTTACACTATTTCTTCTCAGATACTGTATTAAATACCATTTGGCTGAGTACCATCGCACTCAGTCTTTTAGGTGTATATGACATTCTACAAAAGCGTCATGCAATTCTAAAAAACTACCCAATTATGGGACATTTTCGTTATTTATTTGAAGATTTTCGCCCTGAAATTCGTCAATATTTCATCGAATCTGATCAAGATGCATTACCATTTTCACGTATGCAACGTAGCTTGGTTTATCAACGTTCAAAAAATGAAAATGCAGATAAACCTTTTGGCTCGATCATCAATGTATATCAGCAAGATTATCGCTTTATTATGCATTCAATGTCGCCATGTAAACCTGCCGATCCATCAACATTCCGAATTTCTATTGGTAATGAGCAATGTACACAACCGTATAGCTCATCAATCATGAATATTTCAGCAATGAGTTTTGGTAGTTTAAGTGCCAATGCCATTCGTGCTTTAAACAAAGGCGCTAAACTTGGTAATTTCTACCACGACACAGGTGAAGGCAGTATTAGTCCTTATCATCTAGAAAATAATGGCGATATTGTTTGGGAACTTGGCAGTGGTTACTTTGGTTGCCGTACCATTGATGGTCAATTTTCTCCTGAAATGTTTGCAAAACAGGCACAACTACCACAAGTTAAAATGATCGAGATTAAACTCTCTCAAGGTGCAAAACCTGGTCATGGTGGTATTTTACCTAAAGATAAGATTTCAGAAGAAATTGCACAAATTCGTGGAATCAGCCGTGAAGAAGATTGTATTTCACCATCAAATCACTCTGCATTTTCAAACCCAATTGAGTTGATGCATTTTATTCAGCAATTACGTGAATTGTCGAATGGTAAACCTGTCGGCTTTAAGCTCTGTATTGGTCAACCTTGGCAATTTATGGCAATTGTTAAAGCCATGCTTGAAACGAAAATTGTCCCTGACTTTATTGTGGTAGATGGTTCTGAAGGTGGTACTGGTGCTGCACCTATCGAATTAATTGACAATATGGGTGTCCCTTTGCGTGAAGGTTTACGCTTAGTTCACAACACATTAATTGGTGCGGGTTTGAGAAAACAAGTGAAAATTGGTGCAAGCGGCAAACTCATTAGTGCCTTTGATATCGCAAGTACTCTTGCAATTGGTGCAGACTGGGTAAACTCAGCTCGTGGCTTTATGTTTGCAGTTGGTTGTATTCAAGCGCAAAGCTGCCATACCAACCAATGCCCTGTAGGCGTTGCAACGCAAGATAAAGAACGTCAAAAAGCAATTCATGTTCCAACCAAAGCTGACCGTGTTTACAGCTTCCATAAGAACACCATGCGCGCTTTAGCTGAATTACTTGCATCTGCTGGCTTAGAGCACCCATCAGACATTAAACCGCATCATTTAGCACAGCGTGTAAATGATCGTGAAATTAACAACTATGGGCAGTTACACTTCTGGCTTAAAGAAGGTGAACTTCTAAATTGCGATCAATCAGAAACGGATAATTTCTATTACCGTATGTGGAAAGTTGCAGACGTGAATAAATTTTAAAATTGAGTATTGCAAATTAAAGAGGCTTCGGCCTCTTTTTTATTGTGTTGAATTTGGTAAACACTCTATTATTTTGATGAATTTTTCATCTAACATAAACTCATCAATATTCCATCTATTAGAGTTTTAAAATAATGAACAGAATTAATTTAATTTGCTTAGGTGTAAAAAACATTGAATTATCTTTAGCATTTTATAAAAATATAGGCTTTAAAACATACGAAACTCAAGCAAGCCCAGCAATTGTATTCTTTGATAATCAAGGATCAAAACTTGAACTTTATCCATTAGAACAATTAGCTAAAGATATTAATGCTGAAAATCCACCGCTTATCAGTCAAGGATTTAGTGGTATCACTTTTGCCTGCAATACAAAGTCTGAAAAAGAAGTCGATGATATTCTACAATTGGTTCAAACTCATGGCGGAACCATTGTAAAACCTGCTCAAAAAGTTTTTTGGGGTGGTTATAGTGGATATTTCAAAGATTTAGATGGTTATTATTGGGAAATTGCCTATTCAGCAGATTGGAAATTTGATGATCAAGATATGCTGATTATTGAATAAATAATTTATGCAAAATAAAAAGCTCAAGTCATCAACTTGAGCTTTTTAATGTTTAATCTAGTTTCATAGTGAAGTAAATTAATAATAAACTTTACTTTGCTTTGCATGTAAAAATGCAGGAATTAAACCCGTTAATGCAGCACGAATATCTGCACGTTCATTAATGAGTTGATGTGAACCCTCTTCCAACATCAGTAAAGTCTGTAATCGAAATTTATTACGAATAAACTCTATATTATATTTCCAATCGACCGTTTGATCTTGCGCACCTTGCGCTAGCCAAACAGGAATACGACAAGATGGTCGTTGCTCCATTTCTTGCATCCATTTAGACATGGCTAGAATCCAATCCATCCCCATCATTTTTGGCTGCAATGGATCTTTTAGTCGAATAAATCGTAAAAACTCAGGATTATGATTATTTCTACGGAAATGACGTGGCACTTGCTTTTTAATACGACGAATAATGCCTAAACCTACTGAATTATGCCACCAAGCAGATTTTGCAGGTCGAACCAATGGTGACAATAATAAAACTCGGTCTACATATGGATTTACACGACGCTGAGCAAAATCTAACACATGATGCATGAGTATAGCTGCACCCGTACTTTGCCCAATACCAAGCCAAGGTTTTGGTAATTGATCTGCTGTTTTCACATATTGATAAACGGCATGTAAAACATCTTGATAATGGTCAAAATCTTTAATGTTCGCTGGTGAACCATCGCTTAAACCATGACCTGGTAAGTCGAATGTAATTACACTAAAACCCTGATCTATCAACTCTTTAATAATGGGTTGATAAATACCGCTATGTTCTAAATAGCCATGTAAAAGAAATACCGTACCTTGAATTTCACTATAGCGCGATGATTTTAAATTGGGTTGAAAAACCTGAACATGCAATTTAAACAATGGAATTTCCACATAACCTTGCCAATGTTCACAATCTAAAAGGTCAAAACCATATAATTTTCGATATGCTTGAAGTTCTGCATTTGGTGAAAATTGGCGATTTAAATTTAAAGCATTTAGTTGATGAGGCGTTGTCTCTCGACTAGGTACAGGTAAATCTAATAATTTTAGTTCATTCGGATTTGAAAATGGAATTTCAGGCATTATGGAACTTCCCTGCAATCACTTGATCCCAAGAAAACATCTCGAATAGATGCAAGCATTTCATAATTTGCTCTACGACTATGATCATAATTTTTAACACTAGGGCGCCATTGTGTTAGTTGAGTGGGCATCGGTGCTTCCACAGGAATCGTTTCAATCCCATTTAAGGCAAATAAGCGTCGTGTTCGTGGCATATGGTATTCATCCGTCACTAAAATAACGGTTGGAGCACCACCTTTTTTTTGTAAAAGTAGTGAACTAAAACGAGTATTTTCACAAGTATTCATACTTCTATCTTCTAATAATTTTGCATCAATTCCACGATCTTTCAGCCATGCTTGCATATAAGGTGCTTCTACACCGCTAAGAACAATTGGGAGTTGATATTGCTTTTCTATTTCTAAGGTTTTTTCTAATCTTAGTCTTGTGTAATCATTCACAACAATGGTTTTAGCATCTTTATCAAAAGTTAAACCACCACCTAAAACCACAATAGCATAAGGTTTTGACTTCTCTACGCTACTTTGAACGGTATTTTGATCCTGAATATGTTGAACATCTTGCAAAGTTTCTGTATTCACAGGTTCTATTATGGGTTCGACAATTTCATGCGTTAAAAGAAAATGAATATATTTATCCATCCTTTCTTTATTATCAGCATTGTTTAACTCTAATAATTCACGTACAGCTTGCGTAGATTCCGTTTGAACTTCAGAGCTTGCAGAAACCTCTAGCAAAGGAATAGATGGCTTAATGGGTTCATTATTTTGCTCTTTTTGTTGTTCTTCAATAATTGAGTTCTGCAAAAGTTTATAACGTGTTTGAATGGTGCTTAAATCTGTCATTTGACTTTTATTAAGCTCTTTTTCCATGACTTTTAAATATGCTTGGCGTGCAATCCACAAATCTGAACCCGGCTCTAAAGTATCATTTTCACTTAAAGATGCCATTTTCTGACTTTCAGCAGCCAATTCATTTACCTCTACAGGCACAAATGTATTCAAAGCTTTAACCACCAACTTTGAATAATAAGGTGAATAAACAAAAAGCATTAGACAACCTAAAAATACAAATAACAACGATGCTATTTGTACCAATTTGACCATTAAATGCTTTCTAGCCATATACTATCCTGTATGTTCTGTAATGACATGGTGTGTTCGAATTAAGCCTAATTCGTTATATAGAACAGGCTCAGGCTCTAAAGATACACCAAATTTAGCATAAACATCATGTTGTACAGCTTTATAGGTATTTTGAACATCTTCTAAGTTCGCATTTGCATAATTCACCAAAACCAAAGCTTGTTTTTGGAACATACCTACAACACCTAGCTTTTTACCTTTCCAACCCGATTGATCAATCAACCAACCTGCCGCAATTTTAACTTGGTTATTTGGTTGCGGATAATGCGGTAAGTTTGGAAATTTTTCAGCCAATTGAAGATAAATAGAATAATCTACAACAGGATTTTTAAAAAAGCTTCCGACATTTGGAAATTCTTTCGGATCTGGCAATTTCGCTTTACGAATTTGAATGACTTGGTTTTGTAAATTTAACGCAGTTTGGTCTTCAGCTACTGCATTTTTAAGATCACCATAATTTAATTTTAATTGAGGCTGTTTTAAAAGCTTAAATTCCACACTCACAATTATATATTTGTTTGGGTCATCTTTAAAAATACTATGACGATATGAAAAATGACAATCTGCACCTAAAATCGAACGAAATTCTTTTGAATAGCGATCATAAACCTGCACAGAATTTATAAATTCACCTGCTTCTACGCCATATGCACCAATATTTTGTACTGGGGATGCACCCACCAAACCAGGAATCAGCGCTAGATTTTGTAAACCATATAAGTTTTGCGATGTCGTCCATAAAACAAAATCATGCCAAACTTGACCTGCACCGACACGTATCGTTTTAGATTCTGCATCTTCTGTAATATCTTCAAAACCTTGAATATCCATATGAATAACAAGTGCATTTATTTCTTTGGGCAATAACATATTACTACCGCCCGATAGAACCATCACGTTCAGTTGATTTTCTTCTGCAAATGCCAAAGCTTCAATAAGCTCATTTTGCGACTGAACTTTCATGTAGTGCGATGTAATGACATCCAAACTTAATGTATTAAAAGGTTTAAGTTGAATTTGTGTTTGAATATTCATGTCTTGAAACCTTATACAGCTAATTCATTTTTAAAAATATTTACCCAAGCTCTGCTGCTCGATTCACATTGATCAAGCACTCGCTCGAAGCCATTTGCACCGCCATAATATGGATCTGGTAATGCTTGCTGCTTATAGATTTCATCATGCTCGCTCATTAATGCGATTTTTGCACGAAGTTTATTTTTACCAAATTTTAATTCAGCTTGATGCTGAAGCGTTTGAATATTGTCAAAGTTTTCATTATCCATCGCCAGAATCAAATCGAATTCGATAAAATCTTGCACATTTAATTGTCTTGCTCTTAAAGATGATAAATCATAACCACGTTTTAATGCATGTTTCTGACTTCGTTCATCGGGAGCTTTATTCGGATGATAATTACTTGTACCCGCAGAATCGACCCTGATATTTAAATGTTGTTGTTCGCAAAAGTATCTAAGAACTACCTCTGCCGTAGGAGAGCGACAGATATTTCCCAAACAGACACATAACACCTTATATGGCGTTTTGGACGACATAACAACCTCAACGAAACATTTATTTCAATCGTCTTATGTTAAGTGATTTAGAGGCTTAATCCTATATAGAATATAGAGAATAATGTTGATTTTGGTATTATTTTTCATAATAAAATAATGATGATTTTATTCTAAACAGTATATTTTTATAAAAACTTATTTTGAAATAAACTACTTTAATAACGAAAGTAATTTTAAGCGACCACATAGAAATATTATATTTTGGAATGAAAGTTACACGCAAAAAATTGAAATTAACGTTACTTATTTTACTTAGACGACTTATTAAAAATACTTAATAGATTCTTATTCTTATTTATAAATTACAAATACATAACACAACTGCGCAAAATTTAATCGAATAATTACTCTAAAACAAAACAGCATAATAACAATAACTTATATCAATATATGAATTTATAATAAATGATATACATCTGTTTTTATAAGATTTTTCATCAGGCTTGTTTTCTTAAAATACTCATTATTATGTAATTTTTATTAACTTAACATTCAAATTCAAAATTAAATACATACACTGCGCATTAGATTCAAAATCATCTTCTACTTCTATTAAGGGAATATATATGAAGACTTCAATTAAAACGATTCTTCCAATCGCACTTTTAGGTTTAACTGCTGTAACTGCAACTCATGCTGAAACTTCAGATGGCAAAACATTTGGTGTTTCTGCAGGTTGGTTACATGTAATGCCTCAAAGCTCTGAACAAGGTGTTAACAATCAGCTTGGTAACAATTGGAATATGACAGATAATGCAGGCTTTAAAGTAAAAGATGCAGATACTGCTGGTTTAGCTTTTGATTACTTTGTAAATGACAATGTATCATTAGAAATGGTTTTGGGTGCACCACCTAAAATGAAACTATCTGGTGTTGGACGAGTAAACTTAATCGGTAATCTTGGTGTTGAATTAGGTGGCTATGACAACATTGCTACTACTCGTGCATACACGCCTACTGTCTTAGCAAAATACCAATTTGGCACAGTTAACAGCAAAATCCGCCCTTACCTTGGTGGTGGTTTGATGTATGCACATTTCAGCGATATTAAAACTGATCCAAACATTGCTATGCCAATGGGTGCAACAATTGGTAATGTCTCTGTAGATGATGCTATTGCGCCTGTAGTTGTTGCTGGTGTTGATTACAATATCAATAAAGAATGGTTTGCTACAGCATCTGTTTCATATGCTCATCTTTCTACTGATGCAACACTAACAATTAATTCTTCTACTGGCAGCAAACTCGTTACAGGTAAAAGTGAAATTGAAATCAATCCAATCATAACTTACGTTGGTCTTGGTTACCGTTTCTAATCTTTAACTAGATTATAAATGTAAAAAAACAGGCTATTTAGCCTGTTTTTTTATGCTTCAAATTTTATAAAAAACATTAAGACTTAATTTGAATATTCTGCAATTCACCATCAAAAGATTTCATTAAATCTTTAATAATAGGTTCTTCATTCAACAATTCTACAGTGCGCTGAAAAGCTCGATCTTTACGAGCATGTTGCATTGTAAATGGTGTCATTCCACTCACTTCACCATATTGAACCTTAAACAGCGTATTTGACCATTGCTCTTTCAATGCATTTTCTAAATTACCCTGCATTTGAGTCAACAAGTGTTGATACTGTTCAGGAATATGAAATATAGATTCACCATTAATATGACCTTGCATCACACCATATTGAGCAAGCTCTTGAACTGCAGGTGAAAGACCACTATTTCTAAACCAAAATTCCCACTTTTCTACAGTCCATTCACCGTCCAAGCTTTGATCTTGTAAACGTAGAATATCTTGTGGCATTAAAGATGTTTTTTCTACAGACTCAGACTCTTCAACTACTTCTGTAATTTCAACTTGCGCTATAGATGGCTCTAATGTTTCCACCGTCATTTCAGAATGCTGATCTATTTCATTTACAGTATTCACAACTTGTTGAACAGGATGATCATCAAAATTACTAAGACTAAAATCATCTTCTAAAAAGTCATCACTTGATGGCTCATCTACTTGTACAGCAGATTCTTCAGCTTCAGATTCATCTAATCCAAATAACGCATCACCCGTAGATGGATCAAATACAATTTGTTCCGTTTGTGGAAGATTTGCTACTTGATCTTCTATTTGGTGCTCATCTTTAGTTTCCGCAGTGTGTAGAGCTTCAATTTGAACAGAATTCTCAATGATTTTTTCTGCAACATACTCAGCTACATCTTGCTGAACGGCTAAAGGCTGAGTTACTTGTTGAGGAGGTATCGCTTGATGTACCGTTTCTTGTTGTGACTTTAAAGGTGCTTGAACGCCTATAGTATTTTGTTGAGGTGACGCGTGTTGTTGCGTTACAACCACTTCATTTGGCTGTAATGGTCTAAATGCGAGTAAACGTAATACGCACATTTCAAAACCTTGCTCTTGCGTTACCGCAAGTTGTAAATCTGCACGACCTTTACAGGCAATTTGATAGTACAACTGCAAATCTTGTGCAGAAACCAATTGCGATAATTGCATGATTTTTTGGTTGATTTCAGCACTATATTTAAGGCTTAAATCTGGTAAATATTGCAATAAAGCAAGTTCATGCAAAGTCGAAATGAATTGATCAAGTACTAACGATACATCTAAAGCTTGTTGTCTAAATTGAATAAGTAAATCACTTACACGTTGCTTTTGATTTTGATGAATTGCAAGAATTAGATCATAAATAATTGTACGATCAATTAAACCCAGCATTTCTTTTACGTCTTGATGCTGAATTGCACCTTGACCATAAGCAATGGCTTGATCTGTTAAAGATAATGCATCACGCAAAGAACCTTGAGCAGATTCGGCAATTTGCCAAAGTGCATCTTGTTCTGCTTGAATATCTTCTTTGCCTAAAATATCTGTTAAATGTGTCGTAATTTCATCTACAGCTAAAGGACGCAACGTAAATTGCAGACAACGTGAAATTACGGTAATTGGCAACTTTTGAGGATCAGTTGTTGCGAAAAGAAATTTCACATGCTCAGGTGGTTCTTCTAATGTTTTTAATAAAGCATTAAAAGAATGCGTTGAAAGCATATGTACTTCATCAATCAAGTAAACTTTAAAACGACCTTGAGTTGGTGCATACGGTACATTATCTAATAATTCACGTGTATCTTCTACTTTTGTACGTGATGCCGCATCAATTTCAATTAAATCGATAAAACGACCTTCATTCACCGACTGACATGTTGGGCATACTTCACACGGCGTAGATGTCACACCTGTTTCACAGTTCAAGCACTTAGCTAAAATACGTGCGATTGTTGTTTTACCAACACCACGCGTACCCGTAAATAAATAAGCATGATGCAAACGACCACGTTCCAATGCGCTTGTTAGTGCACGTGACACATGGTTTTGCCCGACTAATTCATTGAAATTACGAGGACGGTATTTTCGTGCGAGTACTTGATACATGTATGCTCCTTTTTATAGGTCTAAGGATACTGTTTTTTTAATAAAGAGTGAATGAAAACTATTGATTAGGGCTCACTTCTGCCACAATTTTTTTTGACTTTATTAATTTCAATCAATCTAATGTGTATTTGTTTCCTTGGAATTTCAATTAAATCATCAGCCAAATTAAGACTTATGTAGTTTTGAATTTTATTTTAAATTTCAGTATATTTAGCAAAATTTTATAACAACCATCCCTAATATGAAACAGAAACTACTTTTAACGACTCTACTTCTAGCAATCAATTCAGCTTCTTTTGCGAATTCTTATAAAGCCGTTGCTTCTTTACCTACTTATCAATCACAAGAGGTTAATCGGTCTACCGTTAATAAATCTGAAGAAATTTACGGAAACTCAACTGAACTAAAAATCGTCAAATACTCCGACACAGTTAAAACAACAGCAGCTAGAACAGTGCTCATACTACTTGCTGGTGGCTCTTTTCAAGGTACATCCAAAGACCAACTTAAAGGAAGTAAAATTGAGGATGTGATAAGTAGAGATAAGTTAAAAAATCCATTATTTGATATAGGACCTCTTACAAAAGCATACTCAGACGAGGTCGTAAATAAACATAAAAACATTAAAGATTTAGACATAAAATCATACTACATCAAACCCACACGACCATATTGGTCTTTAATTTATGATAAAAGTGATAAAACTATAGAAAATAGATATGCTCTTTTTTTTGGTGCGGAATATTCTAAGAACTATTTAAAAAACTGTATTTACCAAAGCAAAGCCTATCCTTTAGAACAATGGCAAGCGAACGATTATCAACTTATTGCTGATGAAAGAGAAATAATTATTACCGAATGCGCAAATCAATTTAAGACTCAAACTGATGATTTAATAAAAAGACTTATAGATAAACAGAATGAGGAAAATCTTAAAAAAGATAGTAACGAAAATGTTCAATGAATATATTAGGTGACCGTTAATATAAAAGATCACTTCTGTGATCTTTTATATTTTTATGCATAGATCTAAACTAGATCCAATAAAAAATCAGTTTGTGCTTGATACGGTTCTGCTGTTTTATCAACACGAATCTCTAATAACTGATTTTCTACATCTACAAACAATTGATTCCGTGTTTTAACATTCAATAGTTCTAATTTTGTTTGTGCTACATCTTTAAATAAGATCTTACCTTTTAAGGTTTCAACTTCATTATGACCACTTAAACTTTCACGCTGAAGTACATAACTCATATCATCTTTAAGTTCTAAATCTACCGCCATTCCTGGACAATCTTCACATCTAGAAGAACACCCCATACACGGCGTAGTTCCCTGATAATTTCCCACCCATAAAGGCTGAACTTGCTTTTCTTCAATCGTATTTTTAATATTTTTAGAATCTGCACTTTCATTTTTTGTCCGATTCAATTCCTGACAACCCAATAAAACAGACGATGCAAATAATGGAATAAGAATGCGATTTTTCATTTCAATAAGAACAAACAGGATCAATCAATTGATTGATATAATATAACATGAATCGCATAAAAACCCATGTCGATACATAAGCTTTACATTAAGTTTTAATTAAAACCAACCTTTATAGCCTTGCAATTCTGCATCTGCGCAGCGCAAAGCTTCTTGTGTCAGCCCCCATAAACGATAATCTCCAGTGATAGAACCTGTTTGAAAATTATGCGTATAAGCAAAACTTAATTTCCTTTGAGGATCACACCAAGCACCTGAACCATTAAAACCAATATGACCAAAACCTTGCGGTGCTTTTTTACCCAAGGTTAATAAACGGTGATATCCCAAACGCCAATGCATAGCAATGGGCATCACACGATCACGTTTTATATATTGAATTGTCGATAAATTTTGGAATATTTCTGGTTTGATAAATTGTTTATTATTCCACTCACCCTCATTGGCAAGCATCGCATATACTTTTGCCAAACTATTTGCAGTAAATACACCATTTGCAGCAGGAATAACAGCTTGTAATGCACGATCATCAAACATGCTTAACTTACTCATACCTTTGGGAATCATGGCATCTTGAAAATCTAATGGATTATGTCCGCTAAATTCCAACAAGCGATCTAAATGCGTTTTTTTACGCTTTATTTTCTTTGCATTCGGATTAAATGGCTTCATCTCTTCTTTAGTTGTCGTTAATGGTCTAGCAACTCGCTTTATTTCGTCAGCAGGAACACCATAAAATGCACCATCTAATTGAAGCGGTTTTACCAAATATTTTTCCATTAATTCCGTAAGTGATTTATTGGTGGCTTTTTCCAATAAACCACCCACTTGCCAACCAAATGTAAATGGTTGATATGCAGCATCAGCTCCTGCATTAAACCTTGGTGTTGATTGTTCAATCACTCTAAGCATATGTGACCAATCCGCCATTTCTAAAGCATCATGAATATTTGACCTAATATCAAATAAACCACTTTGGTGACACAACATATGCCTTAATGTAATTTTACTTTTACCATTTTGTACAAATTCAGGCCAATAATGTGCAACAGGCGTATCGTAATCGAGAAAACCTTCACTCACTAAAATATGCGCTAATGTTGCAAGTACACCTTTTCCTGTTGAATAACAGACAGACAATGTATCCGATTGCCAATTTTCACTGAGTGATTTTTTCCCCGTAAAAATGTCGACCACTTTTTCAGATTGAAAATAAATCACGAGTGCCGCACCACCAAATCCTGTCCGTGCATCTTGCATTTGACTGAACTGTTTCGCTAAATCTTTAAATCGTGGATCAACATAACCCTTATAATTTTTTTGATTTGCGAATAAATATTGTGGAATACGTTCCATCTACACAATCCTTTGCATAAATTGAGCCTTACAAAAAAAACCTAAATCACTTGATTTAGGTTTTTTATCTTAAAGTGCTTTTAAACTTCCCGCCACATGTGGTTTCTTATTTTTTGCATTTTGAATTAAGAAACTTGTTTCTTTTCCATCTTGTGCAGTTAAAAACTCAACTCTAGATGGCAAGTACATTGGTAATTTAAACTGAACATCTGCTTCATAAGCATCTGGCAAACTTAAATTAGACAAAGCTTTTGCTTTACTCCACATACCATGGGCAATTGCTTGTTTAAAACCAAAGGCTTTTGCAGTAATTGCATGAATATGAATTAAATTAAAATCGCCCGACGTTAAAGCATAACGACGACCTGTATTTTCAGATATATCCCATTCGCTTACTACTTGATACTCAGGCTTTTTCGCTTCAACTTCTTTAGTTGAAGTTCTTGTTGTGGTTTTCTGACGTGCTAAATATGTGGTTAAAGATTCAACCACAACATCGTTACCTACTTTTGCTGTGGTAATAAAGTCAAATTGAACGCCTTTATCATGTGGTTTTAACTCACCAAATTTACATGACAAAGAAAGTTGTTCATTCACTCCTACTTTACGGAATTGTTTCACTTGATTGCGAATATGTACCAAACCTAAAATAGCAAAGGGAAACGCTTCTTGCGTCATCATATGCATTTGTAAGCTTTGCGATAAAACAGCCAAGTAAATTGCAGGAATATAACCGTTATTTTTAAAGCCTGTCACTTCATTATAAGCTTTAAGATGTTTTGCATCGACTTTAAATGAATCCACCACATATTCAACTTGCGGTAGTACTTTTTCACCTTTTGGCTTTTTAAAAATTAAGCCTTGAATGACTTTTGGATAAGCCAAATAAGGCTTCGGAAGTTGATTAAAATGGCGTATATTCATAATGAGCCTTTGAAATTCTATTATTACATATTATAAAAAAGCTCCTTCTCCCTCTGGGAGAAGGCTGGGATGAGGGTCATCATAAATCAGTTACCTCTCCCTAGCCCTCTCCTTAAAAGAGAGGGAACTTTCACATGATTCTATCAAGCCCCTAATAAGCTTTGACCACATACACGTACAACATTACCATTTAAGCCTGAAGATGCAGTAGATGCGAACATCGCAATAGTTTCAGCTACGTCTACAGGTAAACCACCTTGGCTCATTGAGTTCATACGACGACCTGCTTCACGAATCGCAAAAGGAATTGCAGCAGTCATTTGAGTTTCAATAAAACCAGGTGCAACAGCATTAATGGTTACGCCATTTTTCAAAATTGGCGCAGTAAATTTCACAACACCAATCACACCTGCTTTAGATGCCGCATAGTTGGTTTGACCCAAATTACCTGCAATACCTGAAATTGAAGATACGCAAACAATACGACCATTGGCATTAATACCATCGTTTGACAATAAGTAATCGTTAACACGCTCAATTGCAGACAAGTTAATGTTAATTACTAAATCCCAAAGCTCAGGCTTCATATTCGCCAAAGTTTTATCACGTGTAATACCTGCATTATGCACAATAATGTCTAAACCACCTTGTGCAGCTGCAGCCGCTTTAATTTTTTCGCCTGCATCAGCAGCGGTAATATCAATGGCTAATGTAGAACCACCAATTTCACCTGCAACACGGTCTAAATCTGCTTGTTGTTGTGGTACATCTAAGCAAATAACATGTGCACCATCACGTGAAAGTACATGTGCAATTGCTTCACCAATACCACGACTTGCACCTGTTACAACCGCCGTTTTACCTGCAAGTGGTTTCGCCCAATCTACATCTACAGCTTTGGCTTTAGACACACGAATCACTTGACCTGAAACATAAGCAGAACGCGGTGAAATCGTAAAACGTAACGCAGACTCTAAATTATCTTTTGTAGTTGGATCGACATAAACCAAGTTTGCTGCAATGCCTTTTTTAAACTCTTTAGCAACAGACTTTACAAAACCTTCAAGCGCACGTTGAGCAATTGCTTGTTTTACAGTTTTTGCAGATTCAGGGTTAATACCCACAATCACAACACGACCAGAAGCTTGAACTTGACGTGAAATTGGGTTGAAAAATGCATATAACTCATGAAGTTGTTCTGAATTTTCGATACCTGAAGCATCAAAAATAACGACTTTAAATTTAGACTCTTTATCACCGTCATTAAATGCATTTAGATTTAAACCAACTTTAGCCGCAGCTTGTTGCAATTCTGCATTATTGCCTGCATAAGCATTTGCATGAACATTTGCCAATACTTGAGCAATCGAACCTGACAAACTACTTGAAGATGCCGCACCCAATAAAACTGCACCCTGAACCACAGGAGTAGCCGATACAAAACGATCTAAAGAAGTTGGCGATGGTAAACCTAGGTTTTTAATGACAAGTTTACCAATGGTAGATTTTGCGAATGCTTGATATTGGTCACTCATGTTTATTATCTCTCATGCAAATTAATTTTTGATGGATCTGAACGTCATCCTTTAACGTCAATATGATGTCAAATACTTATATTTCAACAGATACATCAGTTTCTCTTGAATAATACTTGAGTTAAAGTTTAGATGTCTTGACCTGAATGCATACCCCAGCGTCATTTTAGTCAATTGAGCTTTTTCTCTATTATGATAATGTACACTATAAATTGATGATCAATATGCTTGGAAAAGCCTTATGAGCAAGACAACTCAAGATAATCCAGCAGTCGAAAATATTGCAGTAAAGCCTGTGTCAAATACATCAAAAAGTACAACTCGCGCTAAAAGTACTGGCACAACTGCTAAAGCAGCAAACACAACGACTAAAACAACAACGACACGTACTACTTCTACACGTAGAGCAAGTACTAATGCTTCTACAAAAGCAACATCAACAAAAACAGTTAAACCAAAAACCCAACCTAAAGTTCAACAAGGTCAATCCATGAGTCAAAACACAGTTCGTCGCGTTGCTATTATTGGCGGCAATCGTATTCCTTTCGCTCGTTCAAACGGTGCATATTTCTCAGCGTCAAACTCAGACATGTTTACTGCTGCGTTAAATGGTCTGATCGAACGCTTTAATCTTCAAGGTCAACGATTAGGTGAAGTGGTTGCGGGTGCTGTTCTTAAGCATAGCCGTGACTTTAACATGACGCGTGAATGTGTTTTAAATACAACACTTGCACCAGAAACACCTGCTTTCGATTTACAACAAGCGTGTGGTACAGGTTTACAAGCTGCCTTTTTAGTTGCAAATAAAATTGCGCTTGGTCAAATTGAAGTGGGTGTTGCAGGTGGTGTAGATACAACATCAGATGCCCCTATTGCTTTAGGTGATGGCTTACGTAAAGCATTACTTGAACTTAACATTGCAAAAACTGCAAAAGATCGTTTTAAAGCGTTAGCAAAAATCAATGTTAAAGATTTGATGGATGCACCTAAAAATGGTGAGCCACGCACAGGTCTTTCAATGGGCGATCATCAGGCATTGACTGCGCTTGAATGGGGTATTTCACGTGAAGCACAAGATGAACTTGCTGCATCTTCACATCAAAAAATGGCTGCTGCTTATGAAGAAGGCTTTTTTGATGATTTGATCACGCCATTCTTAGGTTTAGAACGTGACAATAACTTACGTGCAGATTCTACTGTAGAAAAACTTGCAAAACTTCGCCCTGCTTTTGGTAAAGGCGATGCACGCACAATGACTGCTGGTAACTCTACTCCACTTACAGATGGCGCATCTTGCATACTTTTAGCATCTGAAGAATGGGCTAAAGCAAATGGTCATGAAGTTCTTGCTTACTTAACATTTACTGAAACTGCTGCAGTAGATTTTGTAAATAAAAAAGAAGGCTTATTGAT
This sequence comes from Acinetobacter portensis, assembly GCF_009372215.1. Classification (GTDB taxonomy): domain Bacteria; phylum Pseudomonadota; class Gammaproteobacteria; order Pseudomonadales; family Moraxellaceae; genus Acinetobacter; species Acinetobacter portensis. The sequence continues at coordinate 26,892 of NZ_LWRV01000108.1, forward strand.
GGCACCTGCTTATGCAGTTCCACGTATGCTTGATCGTGCTGGTCTGAAACTTCAAGACTTCGATTATTACGAAATTCACGAAGCATTTGCATCTCAAGTACTTTCTACATTAAAAGCTTGGGAAGATCCTAAATTCTGTAAAGAGCGTTTAGGTTTAGATGCACCACTCGGTTCAATTGATCGTACTAAATTGAATGTAAAAGGTTCTTCACTTGCGGCAGGTCATCCATTTGCTGCAACAGGTGGTCGTATTATCGCAACTGCTGCAAAACTGATTAACCAAAAAGGTTCAGGTCGTGTTTTAGTTTCGATTTGTGCTGCTGGTGGTCAGGGTGTTACCGCAATTATTGAAAAATAATTGAACACTTAAAATAAAAAAGCACCTTTTTGAGGTGCTTTTTTATATGAATCTTTAAGTTCTATTTACTTTAAGTCAGTATGGTCACAACTTTTAATAAAATGACACCACCCAAAGATAAAACAGCATTATTTACAAAATGAATAAGTAACACATGCCAAATATTTCGCGTCCAAATATAAATAAGGTTTAAGAATAATCCCGCAACCATAAAGCTTGTAGTCGCAACAATATCACCACCAAAATTATTATAATGAATCAACCCAAATAAAATTGAGTTTAAAAGTACAACCACAATTCTAAAAAATGTATTTGGAATAAATAATTTATGAAGCAAAGTATATCTAAATACAATGTCTTCAATTAGTGCCATGAATAGTGGCCCTAAAGAAATAAACAACAGTGTTAAAAATGCAAGAGATTGTGGATCTACACCACTTTCGGCACTTTCACCTATGGATGAAACAGGTAAAATTGATCTAGTTAAACTAATCACGACTTGTAATAAGACAGCACCAACAATGACTAATCCCCAAGATTTCCATTTTGCCTTATTAAAATATAACCAATGATCGACCAACATGTTTTTATAAATAAAACATAAAATTAAAAATAAAATCCCTCTAAAAAAACTATCAGCGATAGCAATATTTATTTGATCTGTAAAAATTAATCCTGCTAACCATGCATTTATAAAAATTAAAGGTACAAGTAATAATGCAAAAGTATCCCTATACTGCCATCTAATTTTATTCGGAAAATTTTCCGCGCGTACTTTTTGAGAAAATATCATTTTAAAAAATCTTCATTATTCAATTAATTTTATGACTATATTTTGAATACAAAATATAAAATTTATATGACCAAAATGTAAAAAAAAAGCACCTTTCGGTGCTTTTTTTAAACTTGTAAGTGTTTAGGTTTTGCCCCTAAACGTTCTTCAATAATATCGTAAAACCATTGGAATATAAAGGTATAAACCAAAATACAAGTGGTCAAACTAAAATCGAGCAAAATAGCTTGCCATATTGTCATATTCATTGCATAAGCAACCATTGGAATAGTGGCGAGCATTAAACCACCTTCAAAACCAATCGCATGCAGAATACGAACTCCAACTGTTCTTTTTAACTTCCGCTTGGCTTCAAATTTTTCAAAAAAATGATTAAAAATCATATTCCAAATCACAGAAGTTACCGCCATTGCAATACCCAAGGAACCTGTAACTTCTAATGGCATATGGAAAATAAAACTTAAAGCTATAGCAATGATCACCAATAGGATTATTTCATAGCTTAATGCATGAATAATCCTTCTTTTGGAAATCAACATTTTAATTCTCTCTAACATTCTTTATTTAAGATGAGTGAATTATATTTCCACTTTATTGATCAATCGAGTTAGAATCTATCAAATACTTTGAAAGATAAACAACAATCAAATTATGAACATCAATCAAGATCAACTGCTTATTTTCAAAACTGTCATAGAAACAGGTTCATTTTCCGCAGCGGCAAGAAAGCTAGGAAAAGTTCCATCGGCAGTAAGCATGTCGATTGCCAATTTAGAAATAGATTTGAATTTACAACTCTTTCAAAGAGTTGGGCGCGAACCTGTTCCTACCGAAGAAGCCTTGGTTCTATATGAAAAAACAGACCAGCTTTTAGTTGAGATGAAACAATGGAAACAGCACGCTTTTGCACTGAGTAATGGACTTGAATCTTCACTTAATATTGTGGTTGTTTCTGAGCTTCTACATACCAACTGGACAGACTATATTTCTTTACTTGAATCAGAATTCCCACAATTACAAATTAATATATTCACGGCTCCACAAGAAGATGCCACAAAAATGTTAATCAATGGCAATGCACAATTGGCTTTAATGTTTGAACGCGAACAATTAGAAGGTCATGAGCAATTTGTGGAATTAAAACGTGAAGTTTTAGTTCCTGTTTCATCTAAAAACTTTGAACTTGCCAAATTTGATCATGTGAGTTTCGAACAAATACTACAAAGCAGACAAATTGTGGTTGCCAGCCGAGACAGAACCATTAAGCCTGAATTGTTATATTCAAAATCTTATTGGCGTACAGACAACCATCATTCCGCATGTTCTATTATCTTACAAAATTTAGCTTGGGGTGTTTTACCACTTGAAATGTTTAATGAAAACCCTGAGCTTAAGCGTAAATTGAAAATTTTAAACTTTTCCGATTTCACACCTAAATTTGAGTATTTTGTCGATTTAGTGTGGAGTAGAGAAAATCAATTGGGCGCAGCTGCTCGTTTTTTGATTAATCACATTAGAAATGATAGAAAAAACACGAATTAATTCATCTAAATTATGGAATATACTTTGCCATAATAAAGTTTGTGTTATAAATAAATGATGGGTAAACAACTTTAAAGAATATGTAGAAATGACACTTACAGCCTTAAACCAATTAAAAAATTTAACCACCATTGTTGCAGACAGTAGCGATTTATCGGCAATTGAAAAATTCCGTCCTTTGGATGCAACAACCAATCCATCATTAATTACCGCTGCTGCAAATCAATCTGAAAACTTGGAACTGATTGAAAGCGCATTTGCCCAAGCCAAAAATGAAAATTATGAAGGTGATTTTTTAATAGAACGTACCATCGACATTTTAACGGTTAAATTTGGCGTAGAAATTCTAAAGCTTATTGAAGGTCGTGTATCTACCGAAGTCGATGCTGCCCTATCTTATGACACAGAAGCGACGATTGCCAAAGCGAAAGACCTTTTGGCTTTATATAAAAAATACGGCGTAAATCAAGATCGAATTTTAATTAAAATTGCATCGACATGGGAAGGTATTCAAGCAGCGAGAGCCTTAGAAGCAGAAGGTATTCATTGTAATTTAACGCTTTTATTTGGTTTACACCAAGCGCAAGCATGTGCAGATGCCAAAGTCACGCTAATCTCCCCATTTGTTGGTCGTATTCTAGATTGGTACAAGAAAGCTGAAAATGTAGATACTTACCCAATTGATAAAGATCCTGGTGTATTGTCTGTAAAACAGATTTATCACTTCTACAAACAACACAATATTAAAACTGAAATTATGGGTGCAAGCTTCCGTAGTATCGATCAAGTTTTAGGACTTGCAGGATGTGATTTACTCACAGTTGCGCCAAATTTACTTGCTGAACTTGAAAAAGATACACGTGTTGTAGAAGCTCAATTAACAGCAAATCATGCACACGCACATTGCGAGCATGACCTTGTTGTTTTAAATAAAGAAAGCTTTAAACATGCCTTAGAAAATGATTTGATGTCATCGCAATTATTGCAAGGCGGTATTGATGGCTTTATTAAAGCACGTGAACAACTTAGTACTTTGTTGCGCCAATCTTTTGGTGTTGATGCTGAAATACTAGCTTAATCACCTTTTTAAAACATTTTTTAAAGCCGATGTTGCTATAATCGCATCGGCTTTTTATTTGAGTACGGTTTCGTGTTTGGTATCACAGATTTAACAACCTATATTATTGGTACAATTTTAATTGTGGTACTTCCTGGGCCAAACTCACTCTTTGTGATGTCTGTTGCCTCTAGATTTGGTATTAAAGCGGGTTATAAAGGTGCTTTTGGTGTTTATACAGGCGACCTCATTTTAATTATTTTAACGGCTTTAGGTGCGGCATCTTTATTACATGCTTTTCCTTGGTTATTTATTTTACTAAAAGTGGTTGGTGCAACCTATTTAAGTTATTTAGGGATAAAACTTTTAATTGCGTCATATCACACATGGAAAGCTGTACATCGTCCTGAAAAAATAGAAGAAAAACAATCATTAGAACAAGTCAAACCCTTTAGTACTGCGCTGACCATTAGCATTCTCAATCCTAAAGCGATTTTATTTTATTTATCATTCTTTGTGCAGTTTGTTGACCCTGCGTATTCATACCCTGCAATTACATTTACCGCACTTGCGATTATCTTACAAATTATTAGTATGAGTTATTTAACTATTTTAATTTTTTCAGGTGCAAAATTAGCATCTTATTTTTCAAATCGTTATAAACTTACGGCAATTTGCGTTGCAAGTGTTGGAATTTTATTCTGTGGATTTGGACTAAAACTTGCCACTTCAACCCTTTAACATATACGCATTTTTAATAAAGATGAGCAAAACTATTCTTTGATCAATAGTATGAAAAGCGTATGATTAGAGCACATTTCAACCACTATAAATAAAGATTGCAAAGGACTCATGCAAAAGCTACTCGAAGATTTCTCCGTTCCTGCCGTATTTGCAGGTTTTATTACTTTCTTAGTCGGTATTAGCGTTTCATCTGTACTCGTCATTCAAGCAGCACAACTTTTGGGTGCTAGTTCTGAACAAATTACCTCTTGGTTTTGGGCTTTAGGACTTGGCATTGGGGTCAGTGGTTTATTCCTTTCGTGGAAGTATAAATATCCTGTTGCGACCTCTTGGTCTACAGCAGGTTTAGCACTAATTATTGCCACAGGCAGCGGTTACACACTTAATCAAGCCATTGGTGCCTTTCTAATTTGTGGTCTCATTACCGCAGTTCTTGGCTTTTTTGGTGTATTTAAAAAAGCATTGGAATATATTCCGCAAAGTTTAACCAGTGCCATGCTTGCAGGCGTACTTCTTAAATTTGGGATTGGTATTTTCGCCACCATGCAAACAGAATGGGGATTTATTCTTTCATTACTTGCAGCTTACGTGATTTCAAAACGACTTTGGCCACGCTATAGCATTGTCATTACCGTTATTGCAGGCGTGATTTTATGCCCAATGTTTATGACATTCGCCACTCCACATATTCAATTGGCATTTGCAAAACCTGTTTGGATTAATCCTGAATTTTCCGTTTCTGCCTTTTTAGGATTGGCTTTACCCCTATTTGTCATAAACATGGCATCACAATATTTACCAGGTTTGGCAATGATTCGTAGTTATGGCTATCAACCTAATGTGAATCCATTAATTGGTGTGACAGGTCTTGCACAAACTGTACTTGCGCCTTTTGGCTGTTTTAGTGTAAATATTGCAGCAATTAGCGCTGCCATTAGTTTAGATGATCAAGCACATCCAAATGTAAAAAGACGTTATATCGCAGGTATGAGCTGTGGATTTTTCTACATTCTCATGGGGATTTTTGCAGCCACTTTAACCAGTTTTTTAATGGCATTTCCTTTGGTATTTATTACAGCACTTGCAGGTATTGCGCTATTCGGCACTATTGGACATAACATTGCAATCGCATTTCAAAATGTAGATGAACGTGAAGCAGCGTTGCTCACTTTCTTATTTAGCGCTTCAGGTGTTCAATTCTTTGGCATTGGTTCTGCATTTTGGGGATTATTGTTTGGTTTTGCTGTATCACTGATTTTCAAATTTAAAGCGAAAAAATCTTAAATCAAAATATCAGTATAAAAAAAAGCAAATCTAGGTTTGCTTTTTAATCACTTAAGATTGCTTAGGCTATTTTGGATAAGTACGCTGAATGAGTTCAGCTTTCAGTTTCACTGCCTCTTCTGGCTTTTCCACATCTGTAAATGTTGTCAACCAAAGTCCATCTGCTGCATAGCGTAAAATTGATAAGTCTAAATCGCCATCTGTATGATGATGTCTTTGCACTCTTGAATCCAACCAATCAATCCAATGTTCATTAAAGGTATGATCTGTGAGCATGGTCATAGATATTGCATCCCACAAACTTCCCATGCCTTCAACTTCTTTACTTAACGTGATGGAAATATATGCACGAGTAAATTGTCCATATTGCACAGGATCACTCTTAATATGCACATCAAAAACATCATCAAGCTTTTGGAATAACACAACAAGCATCGCATCGAGCAGTTTTTGCTTATTTGGAAAATGATGAAAAACCCCACCTTTGGTGATTCCAACCAAATCTGCAATACCTTGAATTGAAACGCCCATTACACCTTTTTGAGATGCAAGCTCAATTGCCGTATCTAAAATTTTCTTACGAACAACTTCAGGTTCTTTTTTACGTTGATGTGGATTTTCCATTCATTTACCTATTAATGCCCTGCCGATGTTGAAAACATATTAATAACCACAACACCTGAAACAATTAAACCAATACCGATAAGAGCAGCAAAATCTAAACTTTGTTTAAAAATAAAGTAGCCTACAACTGCGGTAAGAATAATACCAACACCTGCCCAAATTGCATAAGCAATACCTAATGGAATCACTTTAATCACTTGAGATAGCAAATAAAAAGCAATACTAAATAGAACAATAACAGCTAAAGATGGCCAAAGCTTAGTAAAACCTTCTGACTTAACTAGAAATGTCGAACCCGTAACCTCAGTCACAATTGCTAAAGCCAGCAAGCCATAAGCAAACATTACAGGACTCATATAAAACCTCAATATAAAAGATACCAACCGAACGGTATGTTATGCATTTGCAAAAAAATATGCAAGCTTAGAATGTAATTTTTAATGTGAAGTTTGTTTCAAAAAATCTATAGTTTTAACAAATGTTTCTTGGCTTGCTTTTTTACTCATCATGAACTGATATTCATGTACAAGCAGTTCCTTGGAGTCTGGATAAAAAACTTCGGTAACCTGAATATTCTTATCTTTTAAAGCCTGAACAAATGGTACAGACTGACTTTCAGTTAAAAAGTCTTTATTGCCACCACTAATAAATACAGGTGGATAATTTGCGGTTAAATGTTGATTTGGCGAAATACTTGCTAAAAATTGAGCATCATCCTTTTTACCACCCGTATATGCTTGAACCAAATTATTAATGCCCCATTCAAGTAATTTAATTTCATCTGAACCTTTATTTACGAAGCTTTCCAAATCATAAATACCACAATGAAGAATCAAACCCTTTAACTGATGTATTGAAATTTTTGGATGTAACGATGATGCATCTGCAAAATTTGGATTCGCCATAAGTGCTGCATAATGACTTACCATATTTGCGCCTGCAGAATCACCTGCTAAGTAAATTTGATTTGCATCAATTTGATATTTATTCGCATTTTTCGTAATAAAATCTAGAGCATTATCTATTTGTTGCAATTGTTGAGGATAGATTTCTGTTGGTGCAAATTGATATTCAACCGAAATCACGTTATAACCTTGCTCCGCTAAACGTTTAAAATAGCCTCGTGCATGTTCTTTTGAACCTGAAATCCAACCACCACCGTGAATCCAAACAACGACTGGTCGTTTACTCAATTGCTTAATATTTTCAGGCTGATACAAATCAAAATGTAAATTTGGGTTTGTCATATATTCAATATTAGGAGTAACAATAATATTTTCAGGGGCATGCCGATCTATAAGCTTCTTTTGAATATTGGTTGATGCATTGAATGCACCCGCAATAATCTTGCTATTATTTTGCGTACTTTGACAACCACTTATTGCTAAAGATAAAACCAAACTCATGACAGCAAATTTTAATTGCACCGCTACACCCTTAATTCATATATATAAATTTCTTTGAGTGTAATTTATATTCAAACTTTCACCTATATAAATATGTAAATTCTCCTTCTTTTTCAGAACCATAATCCCGACTATTTCCATATAATTATTCTGTCAAGCAGTTAACAATAATTCCTTAAAATTCAATGCATTTTCAACTATATCTCCATAACATTTGAACCCAATCTAGCAATGTGTTATCAATGAATTAGTAAGGTAAATAACGATAACTTTCAGGAGCATTTTTATGTCATACAATCATATTTTAGTTCCCGTAGATGGTTCACAAATTTCTTTTTCAGCCGTTAAAAAAGCTGCTCAAATTGCGAAGGCATTCAATGGCAAACTGAGTTTAATTAGTCTTGTTGCGGAAGACCCCTTTACAGATGCAGACTTCTATTATTCTTCAGCGGTTATGAAAGATTATTTTGTACAAGCTTACCAAAATGCGGAAGCAGCACTCAAAGAAGCAAGTGAGTTTGCAACTGCTGAAGGTGTTGAAGCTGAATTAAAAATCATTAAAGGACAAGTGAGTGCTGAAGGTGTTTCAAATGCAGCGAAAGATGAAAATGTAGATCTCATTGTCATGGGATCACATGGCCGTAAAGGTTTTAAGAAGTTAATGTTAGGTAGTTTTGCTCAAGATGTTTTAAATAAAACTGAGCTTCCTGTTCTTATTGTAAAAAATTAGAACAAACCATTAAGCCCAATTAATCTTGGGCTTAATTTCAAAACATCAAAAAACTACAAGAATTTTTACGTGAAAAATTATCCAAATTTAAATTTTTATTGATTAGAAATTAAGGAAATAATGATGACAACTTATAAGCATATTTTAGTCCCTGTCGACGAGTCTCCTATTTCTTATGCTGCTGTTGAGCAAGCGCTATCCTTAGCAAAAGAATTGAATAGTGAAGTTACTGTCATGAGTGTAATTGCAATTGACCCTTTGGTTGGCATCGACTTTTATAAAATTGCACCTGCAATTACGGACTACTTCATGCAAGCTGAAAAAAATGCTCAGCTACGTTTAACAGATATTGAACGTCTTTTTATTCGGGATGGAATTTCTGTCAATACTAAAGTCATTCGTGGCGTTTCAGCCTCTGAAGGTATTATTGGCATAGCGGATGAAGTGAGCGCAGACTTAATTATTATGGGATCTCACGGACATACAGGTTTTAAGAAAATGGTTTTGGGCAGCGTTGCACAAAATGTACTAACCCAATCGCCTATTCCTGTACTCATTATTAAAGTTTAAGTGAAAAATAAATATCTTAAAACACAAAAAAGCCCGTCTAAACGGGCTTTTTATAGATTAACGAACTATACGCGATGTGGTAGATAGTACATTTGGTTTAAAGCTGTATAAAAACTACGACGGTCTTGATTTAATTCAATTTCACGACCAGATTCTAATAAAATATTTAATCCAACATTTACCCAAATAAAACCTTCGCGCGTATTTTGCATTTTTTTTGAAGGTACCAGGGATACTACAATTTCACTACCATTAATTGCTTTCGCAACCAATTGATTACTATTACTCAATATTTACACCAATTTAATTTAGATTTACGCGTTCACTTTGGAACATTTATAACAGAAGAATTAGACATCTAGAAATATCGCTAAAACGATAAATGAGAGGAGAAATAGAATGTTTTTATTGTCTGTGCAGGTATTATAACACAACTTTATTGATTTATCCAATTAAAAACTCTTTACTACCGAAATAGTAAAGAGTTCAAATTTAAACGGCTTTTAATTTAAACATTTAGCATGCTATTTAAAGTTTCAGATACGTTTTTAGATTTAACTAACGGCTTCAATGCTTCAAGTTCAGCTTTCACTTGTGAACGTTGTGGTTCAGCAAGCGTATACCAACGCGATAAAGCTTGAAGTAAACGAGAACCCACAATTGGGTTTTTCTCATCTAAGTACTTCGCTAAATTAATAAAATGCTGAACACCAAAGCTCCAAGTGTTCACAGGATTAGCGTTTAAGCCACCTGTTACAGAACGAATTCTGTTTGGTGTTCCTAAATCGTAATCAGGATGTGAAGTTAAATACTCAATAGTTTCCACATTTGCTTTAGGATGTGCCGCTTGCACCATAAACCATTGGTCCATAGATAAAGCTTCATCTTTAAAACGTAAGTAGAAATCGATTAATGCTGCTTCCGCTTGAGGTGCATCATTCCAAACCAAGACACGCAAAGCACCTAAACGCTCAGACATATTTTTAGTCGATTTATATTGCGCATCTGCAAGCTCAAATGCAGATTCATCACCCTGACGAGCAATCATGGCTAAAAGAATATTTTTAAGCGCACGAACACCCATTGCTTGAGAAAACTCACTTTGTGAATCTGGATCTAATGCTAAATATGCATCTTTGCTAAAGTCAGCAAAAGCTTGCGCTAAAGTCACAAGTAAATCATTACGCTTCGTTTGAATATCGACAGGATTATAGTTTGCATCAATACGGCTACCCAAATAACCTTCTGTTGGCACATCAAACAAACGTGAAGCGAGCAAAGGATCTTTTTGCATAACTTCAGGCACTGTATTTTTCATTGCCTGAATATAAATATCAGATGCATGACCATTCAACAAAATACGCTCTAACAATGTTTGGGTTGCTTGCCATTGGTTAAAACCATTGGTTTCATATTGCAATAAGAACGCAAGATCTTCATCTGAATAGTTAAACTCAAGATTTACAGGCGCAGAGAAATTACGAAGTAATGACACTACTGGTTTTGTCATTACATTTTTAAATTCTATCGTCGCTTCATCTTGCTCAAACAAATACACACCATCTTTCACACCATTTTCAAATAGTGCTTCAGAATCAAGTACAAGCTGTTCACCCGTTTGCGCATCAAATAAAGCCAATGCAACAGGAATTGGAACTGATTTTAAATTTGGATATTTTGCATGTGCTTTTAAGCTTTGTTTTAGGCTTAAACGATATGTCTGCGTAGTCGCATCATACTCACCTTTTGCTTCTAATTTTGGCGTACCTGGTTGGTTATACCAAGTTAAGAAGTTCGATAAATCGACACCCGAACCTGCTGTAAGTGCAGCAACCCAATCTTCAACAGTTACGGCTTGACCATCATGACGTTTGAAATATTCATCTGTACCTTTACGGAATTTTTCTTTGCCTAAAAGTGTTGCCATCATGCGGTTAATTTCCGCACCTTTTTCATAAACTGTTGCTGTATAGAAGTTATTAATTTCCACAAAGTGATCTGGACGTGGCGGATGCGACAATGGACCTGAATCTTCAGGGAACTGATGCCCTTTTAAAACAGCCACATCATCAATACGTTGTACCGCAGCAGATTGTAAATCTTCTGAGAACGACTGATCACGGAAAACTGTTAAGCCTTCTTTTAAGCACAATTGGAACCAATCACGACAAGTAATACGGTTACCTGTCCAGTTATGGAAATACTCATGCGCAATCACCGCTTGAACCTGCATAATTGCTGCATCAGTTGTGTATTCTTCATCAGCCAATACACATGAGGTATTAAAGATGTTTAAACCTTTATTTTCCATTGCACCCATGTTGAATGCGCTTGTTGCCACAATCATGTAGTTATCTAAATCGTATGGAAGACCGTAATGCTCTTCATCCCAACGCATAGAATGCTTCAAAGCTTCCATTGCGATATGGCATTTTGGAATATCTTTTTCTTCTGCATAAATTTCCAAGGCAACATCACGACCTTCAGATGTCACGTAACGATCTTTAAGTACCGCCAAGTCACCAATGACGCAAGCAAATAAATAGGCAGGTTTTTTGGTTGGATCTTGCCAAATCGTATAATGACGACCGTCACCCGCTTCACCTGCTTCAATTAAGTTACCATTGGCAAGTAAGACAGGATATTTTTTATCGGCTTCTACACGTGTGGTAAATAATGAAAGAACATCCGGACGATCTGGATAGAAAGTAATTTTACGGAAACCTTCTGGTTCATTTTGGGTCACAAATAAATCTGAACCTGCCAAATACAATCCTTCAAGCATGGTATTTGTTTCAGGATGGATAATTACTTGAGTTTCAATAATGGCATCATTTGGTGCATTTTCAATCACAAGCTGTTCAGAATCGAGCTTATACTCACTACTCGTAAGTTGCTTACCGTTAAGCAGAATAGATTTTAACTCTAGATCACGACCTAAAAGTACTAAATCGCCTGCTGTTTGGCGTTGCATCACCAATTTTGTATTTACATTGGTATGATCGGCAAAAACTTGAATATCTAAATGAATAGAGTCGACCAGAAAAGATGGTTTTTGATAATCTTTTAAATAGACAGTCTGATCTGCCTGTACCATTGGGTTTGCCGCAATATTCATGTTGTATCCTACTGTTGTTTTAGCTCAGACTTTCTTGTCAAGATTTACGATCATACGTCAACTTCCAAGATCTGTCTTTGCAATTCATCTGCCTTTATATATGGGACTTTGACGCAATTTTTCAATATAAAACAATTGAATTTATTCGATTTATAATTCTAATTTCTAAAATTGAACAGCCCCTTGAAACAGATTAGATACAAATACACCTAAATCAAAAACCAATTATTTTAATAATTTTTAAAAATTGATCATTTTGTGCACGATTTTTGCTTATTTAAAATCAAGTGCAAATGCACATCATCTCAAACCTTTAAAACAAAAAATCTGGGGTATAAAATGTATATTAAAGATCATATCGTACGCATAGAAAATATTAAAACTCTGCATGCATTAGATGCAGCAAATATTAACCATAAAGTCATTGCGCTGTTTATGACCTGTGAAGGAATTCCGCTTAAAGAATTCGAGGTAAGTGCTATTTTAAATAGCTTTGATTCTTTGGGTAGCAAAAAAATTCCTTCAAAAAAAGTTCAAGCTTTACTTAAAGCCAAACAGCTCAGTGAAGATGATGATACCTTTCCATGTCCTGTGTAATTTAAGATGAATCAGATAAAAATACGGTTTTATACCGTATTTTTATTGCCTACCGTTCAATCTTAATCCCATGAATAGATCTTAAATACCGCAAATCAAATTTATCCTTCATCGCTTCTGTGTATAATCAAATAAGACGATTATTTAGATGGATTATTATGCTTCAAATTCTCCAAAAACAGCTTGATGAAAGTTCACAATGTCCTTTGTGTCGTGCATCTATGAATTGGATTGAAGCAGAAGAATTCGATAAAGAAATTTATTATCACGAATGTATCAGTTGTTCACATAAAGTTTTTCAAGACGCTAAAACCAATTGCCATTGCGACACCTGCACATCGCAACGTAAAAAGCTCATGAAAGAAACCATGCAACAAGAACAACAAAAAATTAAGAAAAAAAGCAAAGATATTGTTGAATACGACCTTAACCATCTCAGTTTTTTAAATAAGTTATTTTTACTTGGTTTATTAGATGAGTTAGTCGATGAACACACTGGACATCAAGAGTTTATAGATTGGGATCAACTTAAATACCGCCCAATCAGTCCGAATTATTTTTTTCAAAGCCACCTTGTCAAACAATTGGTGAAAGATAATATTTTAGTGGCTAAAGAGTTCAGTGATTCTGCCCAACAATATTATATAAATATACGTTTAGATGGATATTCAGAACCAAGCCTTTTCAGTATTACTCAACAATTAAGAAATTGGTTTTATCAAAATTTGGCTTTAGGTGTACCCTTCAAATCTTCCGATGAAGTGAAAGATACTTTACACCTTTTACTTTACCAAGAAATTGTACAATTTATGCAATTCTATTGCAGAACTTGGGGCGTACAAATTGCAGGAAATCTAAGTTTCCAAGCTTTTTGCTTCCGTTTAATGGAATCTCTTGCAGTGGGGCAAATTTATTATTTAATTCAAAATGCTTTGGAATACTTACATACACAAAAAGCATTACAACCTCGAAATGAAAATTTCATTAATACAAATTTATTGAAAAAAACCTTACAGCAGTATCGTGAACGCGCCCTGACAGAAAAATGGGAAACATCTACATTACCCCGCCCTCATAACATTCCACTGAGTAGAATGAGTGAAATTCTGTTTTATAGATTTTTAGGCTACGACGAAAAAATCTTTTTCCAACCCTTCTGGCGCTCATGGAAAAAAATCGAGCCACGTTTGAAATTCTATTCGTTAAAACGTTGTATGTACTGTGGTTCAAATGAATTAACTGTCGATTATGATGCCGAAGATTACGTTTCTTTGTATTGCCGTAATTGTAAACATCAAGACCATTATTTCACTCATTAAGCACCCAGTTTTATAGAAATTATTGCGAGCTATAGATAAGTTATGAATGCTTCTGCCCAACTTAAAGCACAAATTTTAGATCAAGTCATTGAAGCTTGGACTCAATTACAAGCTCAACAACCACTAGTACACTGTATTACCAATAGCGTTGCAGCAAATTACGTTGCCAATATTCTTTTGGCAGCAGGCGCATCTCCCGCCATGATTGACAACCCTTTTGAGGCTGAAAGTTTTGCTAAAATTTCAGGTGCAATTAGCATTAATACAGGCACGCCCACATCTGAACAAACAGAAGCCATGAAAATTGCGGCAAAAACCTGTTTTGAAAACAATAAACCGTGGGTGCTTGACCCTGTTGGCTATAGCGCAATTTTAGCTTGGCGTTCTGAAACCGTGGATGAATTAGTTAAATATAAGCCAAGCATTATTCGAGGCAATGCATCTGAAATAAGTACGCTTGCAGGTAATCAAAATCAATCTAAAGGTGTCGATAGCACCTTAAATAGTGCTGATGTTTATACGCAAGCAAAAAGTTTACTCACTCAAACAGAATGTGTTGCCATTTCAGGTGAATCAGATTTTATTATTACAAAAGACCTTCAAGCTGTAGTGAAAATTAATGGCGGCTCTTTTTTACAACCTAAAGTAACTGCAACAGGTTGTGCCTTAGGTGCATTAATTGCAGCCTATTCAGCAATCACGCAACCGAGTATTGCTGCTATTACAGCGCATATTCACTTTGCAGTTGCAGGTAAACTAGCATTTGAGAAGACACAATCTGTAGGTGGTTTTAACGTCGCTTTTATAGATGAAATTTACACAATGAATGCAAAAAAACTTCAAGATTATGCAGATATTGAAATAATACAATAACTTATTTTATAAAGGCTGAATATTTAAGTTCAGCCTTTATCATTAGATATAACAGAGAGATCAATCATAAGTTCAATAGTTTTCAATCCACACATATGCACCTTTTGCCAATCCATCAATATTAAATCATCCGAATTCAGCTTAAAAATAATCAAGATTTGAGATAAATCGTCAGTTCTTTTTTCTTAAATCAAGAAGTCAAAAAATGGCATTTTGAACATCGATATATCCCAGACTTATTTTGGTTGTTCTCCATTTTATATTCATAAAATGTCAACATTGAAACAGAACCATTGATTTATCACTTAATTCACAGCTATATCACTTAATCCAACACTCAACACAAAACACATAAACCATTGTTTTTATGATTATATTTACAAAAACAATGTAATAAAATCTTAATTTTAAAATTTTATTTCAAATGTTAAAAGATAAAAAATAGACTTATTTTTCTTAAATATATCGAGTAAATCTGGGTAAAATTATTAGGCAATCCAATAAAACAAAATCACGATCACATTGAATTTTAATCTGCTTCATTTGAATACATTTAGGCTACATAATTTCAATTCATCATTTTCGCCAATTGTCCTACAATGTAAAAATTAGTAACAAATAGATAATTTGTCATTTTTTAACATTGCCATTTATCTGCAAAATTTACATTATATAGCCATGTTTTGGCACGACACTTCTGCGTCATTTAAAAGAAATTATAAAAAAAATGTAGAATTTTATGCCATAATTAGCAAACTTTGCAGACATCTTGCAAAGTAACTTTGCAACTTATAATTGGAGCAAGCTGAATGAGTGCGACCATTTTGGTCATTCATGGACCGAATTTAAATTTATTGGGAAAGCGCGAACCTGAAGTTTATGGTTATCTTACTCTTGAAGATATCAACTTACAGCTCGCAAACCAAGCACAAAAAGCCTCTATTTCTTTAGACACTTTCCAAAGTAATTGGGAAGGTGCAATTGTGGATCGCATTCATCAAGCGAAACAAGACGGTACACAATTTATAATTATTAATCCAGCAGCACTTACACACACCTCGGTAGCGCTCAGAGATGCACTATTGGGTGTAGCAATACCTTTTGTTGAAGTTCATTTATCTAATGTACATGCACGTGAAGCATTCAGACATCACTCATATTTATCAGATAAAGCTGTTGGCGTCATTTGTGGCTTAGGTGCAAAAGGCTATGCCTCTGCTCTCGACTTTGCCATCGAAAAAATTCAATCTTCTACACAATCTTAAATTAGGAATACTGTCTCATGGATATCCGTAAAATCAAGAAACTCATCGATTTGATGATTGAGTCTGACTTACAGGCGATCGAAGTTAAAGAAGGTGATCAATCTATCGCTTTAACTCGTCGAAATCCGGTTGTCGCGGCAGCAGTTCCAGCAATGCCTACATCTTCTGTAGAAGCTGCTCCTGTTAAAAAGTCACCTCGCGGTGCTGTTGAAACATCGCCTATGGTTGGTGTTTTCTATACAGCAGCTAGCCCTGGTGAGCCAACATTTATCAAAGTAGGTCAAACCGTTTCTGCGGGTGATACTTTGGGTATTATCGAAGCAATGAAAATCATGAACCCAATTGAAGCAACTCAAAGTGGCGTGATTGAAGAAATTTTAGTTAAAAATGGCGAAGTGATTCAATTCGGTCAACCATTATTCCGCTACCGCGCTTAAGACCTCGGGGATTCACAATGTTGCAAAAAGTTTTAATTGCAAACCGTGGTGAAATTGCTTTACGCATTACACGCGCTTGCAAAACTTTAGGAATTAAAACCGTTGGTATTTATTCCGATGCCGATAAAGATCTCATGCATCTTCGTTTCTGTGATGAAGCAGTATGTATTGGTCCAGGTGCAAGTAGTGAAAGCTATTTAAACATCCCTGCGATTATTACTGCTGCTGAAATTACAGGTGCTGATGCCATTCACCCTGGTTATGGTTTCTTATCTGAAAATGCTGAATTTGCAGAAATTGTAGAGAATTCAGGTTTTACTTTCATTGGCCCTCGCCCTGAACATATTCGCCTAATGGGGAATAAAGTTTCGGCAATTACGGCAATGCGTAAAGCAGGTGTTCCTACTGTTCCTGGTTCTGCTCACGCGGTAACACCAACGAATGCAATGGCAGAAGCAAAAGAAATTGGCTTTCCATTGATCGTGAAAGCTGCTTCTGGCGGTGGTGGTCGTGGTATGCGTATTGTTGAAAGCGTAGATACATTACTCGAATCTGTTCAAGCCGCTCAACGTGATGCTGAAATGTGGTTCAGTGATGATACTGTCTATATGGAACGTTTTTTACAAAAGCCACGTCATGTAGAAGTGCAAGTTCTTGCAGATGGTAATGGTCATGCAATTCATTTATATGACCGTGACTGTTCATTACAACGTCGCCATCAAAAAGTATTAGAAGAAGCTCCTGCTCCAAACTTACCTGAAAAAGCTCGTGCAGATATTTTAGAAGCTTGCGTAAAAGCTTGTGAACTTATGCAATACCGTGGCGCTGGTACATTTGAGTTCTTGTTTGAAGATGATGAATTCTTCTTTATTGAAATGAATACACGTGTTCAAGTTGAACATCCTGTGACTGAAATGGTGACAGGTATCGACATTATTGAGCAACAACTTCGAATTGCAGGCGGTCTCGGTTTAAACATTCAACAAAAGGATGTTCAAATTAAAGGTCATGCAATTGAATGCCGTATTAATGCAGAAGATCCAACAACTTTCCTACCATCTCCAGGGAAAATTGAGCATTTTTATACACCAGGCGGTGCAGGTATTCGTCTAGATTCTCATATCTATCAAGGTTATAGCATCCCTCCTTACTATGACTCAATGATTGCTAAACTTATTGCACATGGTAAAGATCGTGAAACTTCTATTGCACGTATGAAACAAGCTTTAGATGAAATGATTTTAACGGGAATTAAAACCAATATTCCGTTGCATAAAGATCTTATCTTGCAAGATAAAAACTTTTGCGAAAAAGCGATGGATATTCATTATCTAGAAAAGCATTTATTAAAACAGTTAGAAGGTCATCAAGATTAATATCTTCTAAATTGAATAAAAAAACCGCTTCTAGTAAGCGGTTTTTTTATATCTTGGATGGTTTTTTAATTAAGGTAAAACTCGCTGTAATGTTGCAAAACACTGTTCAGAATTTTCACTACTGCATAAACTTAATGTGCGATCATTTTTCCATTTCACAAAATACTGTGTAACTTCACCAGACTGATCTTCCTGAGTTCCTGAACAATCAACTTGATTATTATCATATTGAACTTGAAGTGTTAAAGCAGATAAATCTGAATCCGGATCAGGAGTAGGCTGATAGTCATAAACACCTGTTGACCACTCTTCTCCACTTTTGATTACAACATTGCTATTACTTTTAAAATTATAATATTCAGTACATTTATTTTTTTTATTTTGAATCCCCATTCCCCAAAGTCCAACGATTTCAGGTCTTGTTTGAATACGGATTGTATTTTCACTTATCGCTTGTGCAGCGCCTGTTTTTTGTTGCACTTCAGATGACTTTGTCGTTTCAGCATAAATAGTAGAACCATATAAATTAATCAACATTAACAATGCTATTCTTTTCATAACTTTTCAGAGATATTCCATTTACAATAAAGTTATCATATTTAAAAAAAATGATATATTACAAATACAAATATAAACAATTTTATCCCTAATTTAAAAATAATTTTGTTTGTAGTATTTTATACATATCAATATATATATAAAGAATTTTGATATAAAATATAAACATATACTTTAAATTTAACTTAATAATTAACATAAGTTTCTAGAGAGATCTGATTTGCAAGCTAAATTAGTCCAATTGACCAACAAACAAATTCAGCAATTCTCATTCATGTTTGTTGTTTTTACATTTGCGATTTTTATTGCAGCACTTCTTGGTATTTTTACACGCCCACTTGCTTACTCTGCATTCTTTTGGCCTGCAAATCCCATATTTTTAGGGCTCCTTATTCGATTTCCTAAAATGCGCAATGGCAGTGCCTTATTAGGTGCATTTGCTGGATATATGCTAGCAGACTTATTAACAGGCAATGAACTAGCTTTAACATTCATATTAACAATCACAAATTTTATCGCTGTCTTGACTACATTAAGCATTTTATTGTATGTAAAATCTAAACTTAGATCCTTTAGTGGTGGCCCAGTTATTGTTTATCCATATATATTTGCACTCATTTGTGGCACATTTTTAGGTGCTCTATTTGCTATAAATACAATTCCATATGTACCGCATACATTTATGTCAACAAAACAATTAATGGTTGATTTTATAAATTGGTGGAGTGGCGAGTTTCTAAATGCTGTAATCGTATTACCGTTGGTATTAGCATTTCCGAAATTTATCGAAATTAAGAATTTTTTTACAGATAAACGTTCATTATCATTAAATGTTTTTGATACATTCCCATTTTTCGCAGTTATTCTATCCATGATATTAACCCATACTTATTATGGGCCTGGTGCATTACTGTATCCATTAGCAACATTAATATGGGCAGCTTCAGTTTATAGTCTTTTTAATATTGCAGTTATTAATAGTTTCGTTTGTTTAGCTTTATATCACAGTGTTTCATTTTTATATTTTTACGATACAACAAATTCATTTTTAAAAGAAATTACATCTATTCGCATAGGTTTAGCCATTCTTGGTTTAGCGACTATTATTCTATGTATTATTAGTCAAAATCGTAAATTACTTTTTAAAGAGGTTTATTATCTCGCAAATCATGACACTTTAACTGAAACCATGAATCGTCGAAGTTTTATTAAACTCAGTGAACGACTATTAAGCAATAAAAAATATAAACAAGCATGCTTTCTTATGTTAGATATAGATCACTTCAAAAATCTCAATGATGGCTATGGTCATTATGCTGGAGATATCGTTCTTAAAAAATTTGCAGAGCTTGTAAAAGAAAACTTAAGAAATGAAGACTTATTTTGTCGACATGGTGGCGAGGAATTTGTCGTTCTTTTAGCCAATGTAGACAAAGCTGAAGCTTTTATGATTGCTGAACGTATTCGAATACATCTTGCGCAAACAAGCATTAATATTCACCAACAACAGCCTATTCATATTACCGTGAGCATGGGTATTTCTCACACTCACTTACCCACAATTTTAGATTTACAACAACTTATTAATTCAGCCGATACAGCACTTTATCAAGCTAAAAACAATGGGCGAAATAATGTCGTTTTAGCTTAATATTCTAAATACTCATCACATTTTATTTATAAATTCAGACTACGTTTTTATAATGTGATTTGGCAAACCTTTTACAAAAAATAGCCCTATAATTGTAGATAAACCTGCAACTATAAAGATAACCGAACCTGTGAGTTGCACCCAATAATGCCCTACTAAAAGACTACCTATTGCAACGCCAAGCCCCCACATTGTGCTATATATTGCCTGTCCTCTGCCTTGTTGTCCCATAGAAAAATTTTGAAAAATTACTCGCATTGCAATCATATGGAATAAACCAAAACTAAAGGCATGGATCATTTGTGCTGAAAATTGTGCCACAAAACTCGTTGAAAACACCCCAACAATCCCCCAACGTAGCCCTGTAAATAATAAGCAAAGTATCACTAAAAATCGCCAAGAATAGTGTTTAAAAAATACATGCGCATAAGCAAACATGATAATTTCAGCAACAACTCCCACAGACCATAAAAAACCGATTGATGATGTTTGAAAGCCTGAATGGCTTAAATAATTGCTATAGAAACTATAAAACGGCGCATGTGAAAACAGCATAATAAATTCAATAATAAAGAAAGAATACACAACTGGTTTTTTGAGTATTGGCAATAAAGGTTCTAATTTTTTCTGTGATGCGGGTGCCTTATTTGGCTCTTTAATTGTAAATGACCAAATAAATGCTAAAAATGCTATACATAATAATAAAATGGGCAACATAGAAATTGGAATAATTTCCAATAAGGCGCCTATTCCAAATACACCAACAATAAAACCAACAGAGCCCCATTTACGTACCTTCCCGTACAACTCTGTACGTTTCTCTGCTAACCAAAATAAAGTTACACCTTCGAACTGTGCCAAAATTGCATTTTGAAAGAAACTAAAAATAAGCATGAGCAATGCGACAGATTGAAAGTTATTTGGAATAATAAAAATTGAAAACCATACACATGCTTCCATCCATGTTGCTATACGTACTAACAACATTCTTTTGCCAGATTTATCCGCTATCCAGCCCCAAATAAAAGGTGCAAAAAAGCGCGTGATAATCGCTATGGATGACAACAGACCTATTTCTTGAAAATTAAAGCCCTGCTCTTCTAGATAAAGGCTCCAAAATGGCATGAATGTACCAACTATTGCATAGTAGAAGAAGTAAAAACCACTTAGACGATGATGAATTGCAAGAGCTTGCATATAATATTAGTTCCATACAAATTCAATAACTTAAAAACAAACAAGTTGGCTTAACTTGTATTGAATTTGCCTAGTTTTCAATCCAACAATCTAAAAATAAATTAACAAGAGCTTTTCACTTTTAGACTATTTCATAAGGACGCTAATGTTATCATTTTTGAAATAGTCTAAGGGACGAATAAACATGTTTTCCCCATTTTCTTATTCGTTACATACCTATCTTTTATCTTAACTTTAAATAGAAAAACTCCCCACAGGGAGCTTTCTAATAATATTTAAATCAGCTTACGAATTTTTAGTCCATAAACTAGATTGGTAGTCCTTTACGACATCAACAAAACTTTCTGGCAATAAATTTCTAAATAACTGAACCTCACCTGAAACAATTTGGACAATACGTTCAATGAGCTCATCAGGCTGATACTGTTTCAGTGGAAACTTGAAGCTATCTTCTGTTAAACGAGTAAAGTTTTTTTGAGGGTTATACCATTTTTTCATTTCTTGCATTTGTGCATCATTAAAACCTGTGTCATATGGACCAGGATTAACCAAAGAAACTTGAATATTATGATCTTTTAACTCTTCAGACATAACTTCAGCCATCGCTTCTAACGCATGTTTAGTCGCACAATATGGACCTGTCAGTGGTTTGGTGATAATACCTGCTATAGATGATATAAAAATGACTTTACCTGCAATACCTCGATGTACCATTTGCTGCACAATGCCCTGAGTAATAGCTAATGTGGAAAATACATTAACCTCGAAATTTTTTCTAAAATATTCCATAGGAATTTCAGCCAATGGACCTGTTTCTGCAATACCTGCATTGTTGATTAATACATCAACATTCCATTCAAAAGCTTTCTCGCGATCTAAAACATCCGAAATATCTAGCTTTTCAACAGTAAGTTCAACTTTATTTTCTAAAGCCGTTTGTTTTAATAATGCAACCTGCTCCAAAGAGTGAACTGTTGCAATAACTTGATAACCTTTGTTTGCTAAAGCAAGAGCCATCAATTTTCCTAAACCCGTTCCTGCACCTGTAACCAATATTTTATTCATTTTATTTAACCTTACTATTCAAAAAGAAATTCACACATCGTTTTGCTATTTCATAATCTTCATCTGCTGTTCCGCCTGATATCCCTATAGAACCATATAGCTCATCCTGTATAAAAATTGGGATACCACCTGCGATTGTTGTAAGTTTGCCATTACTCAATTCTATCGACCAAATTGGCATATTAGGTTGAGAAAGCTCTCTCAAAACATGAGTCGCAGCTTTAAATAAACAGGCAGTCTTAGCTTTGCGCATTGCTAAATCTATAGAGCCAAGCATCGAATTATCCATGCGTTCAAAAGCAATTAAATTTGCATGGGGATCATAAATAGCGACACAAATGTTCAATTGTTTTTGCGCGCAAAGCTTTAAAGAAAAATCAACAATCTGTTTTGATTCAGAGAGCGTAATCAATATCGTCCCATCCTGTTTAAATCAAATTAAAAATAAATAAGTACTTGAAAGTGATTAAATAGTATTTGATCGAATTACTCGGAACTAGTAGGATTTAATATAAAAGATTTTGAAGCTGTAGTTAAAAATGAAAAATTTAAAACGGATGGCAATTTTTACAAAGGTGATTGAACTAGGCTCAATGAGCGCTGCTGCAAAATTATTAGATATGTCGCCATCTGCCGTAAGTCAACAAATTCGTTATTTAGAAGAGGACAACAATGTCACGTTAATTCATCGTTCAACAAGAAAATTATCTTTAAGCGAAGCTGGAAAGCAATATTATTCCTACTGTAAGCAACTTTGTGATGCTGCAGAAAACGCCCAAGCATTTTTAGATTCTGAAATTAAAGAACCTTCTGGAGAGCTTCGAATTTCAGCTCCTGTTGGTTTGGCAAGTTATTTTATAAGTAGCCTTAAAGATTGGGCTCAAAGACTACCTGATTTAACCATCACCCTACTCGTACTCGATCAACATATAGATTTAATTGAAAATAGAATAGACTTAGCTATACGCGTTGGCGAAATGCCTGACTCATCTTATATTGCAAGTAAAATTTCAGAAATGCATTTAAAACTTTATGCCTCGCCTTTTTGGATTAAGAATCACCCACCTATAAATCATCCAAAAGATTTGGCTAACGTTGATATTCTTCTTCTAGAGTCAACGAATTTGAAATTACCAATACTAAAATATTTTACCCATAAAGAATCACAGACTTATTACCCATTGGAAATAAAACCAAAATATATTATCAATAATATTAGTGTATTACGTGAAATGTGTGAACAAGCTTTTGGTGTTTGCGCATTAAGTACATTTGAAGCAGAACAAGCGGTTATTGATGGTAAACTTATTTCAATCTTGCCTGATTGGGATATAGGTATGATGAATGTTTGGGCTGTAATGCCACAACGAAATTCGCAATCGGCAAAAGTAACGCAAGCAATTACCCTCATAAAAGAAAAATTAACAACTAAATCATCTAACTAATTTTAGCCTATTTGGACTTATGTGATGATCATGTAACTGGTCATAATCACTATATTTATAATATTTTTCACATATTGAGTTAAATCATACTCATGAAGCATAGAAAAGAAAAATCTTGAAATATAAATAAGATATAAATATTTAGATCCTACATATCACCACAGATTCCTCTTAGGACTACCACAGTGTTAATGCTTTAAAGGCGCATATTAACTATTCAGCAATTAACGAAGAAATACTCAAAATGTCTAATTTTAATGATTTTGCAAATAAAGCAACCAAGCTTAGTAATAGCACTCAACCTGTTAAGCAGACAGACTCAAAACCAAGTCAGATGCCAGCAACCACAACAACAGACAAACCCACTCAACCAGACAAGGTTGCTACTCCAGCTAAGTAACGCCTTCTTTTAATCAGTTGTTCACTTTATATTTTAAACTAACCGTGATCTCGCCTCGAAAGCGAGATTTTGTGTTTTATCTCATATAAATTATTCAAATGAATGCTAAATAAGGCTAGAAGTATCATACATCATCGCCTTAAATTATCATTACCTGAAATGATACAGCTATAAATGAGATGACTTTAATCACTCATTCACCACCTTAAAATAAACTGACTTATTTGAAGCAATTAAGAATAAAGAAACGATTCCCTTATTAAAATCATGTGTTTTTTTCAATCATCCCTGACCTGTATTTTATTTATATTAAGTGTATAGTATTTAAATCCTTAAAATATTTATGGAATAATTTTTATGCTTAAAAAATTCTTTGTTTTATTTGCAAGTTGTTTAGCGCTTGTACTTGTATTGGGTACCGTTTTTATTAAAGCTTTCAGCGACCATAATGTCGTTGAGTTTTGGATTTTATTAATGCTTCCTAGTTTTGGTGTACCCATATTGACCGCAGTGCTGATTAGCAAAACAGAAGAAGTTACAATCTAATAATCATTCATGTAAAAAAGCTCGCAATTTGCGAGCTTTTTTATTTTAAATTTATAAAATCTGAATAATCAAAAATTAAGCCTGTGAAATCACTCTAACAATAATTGTCTGCGTGTCTTCCTGCTCTTCCGCTAGATAGACGCGTTTTTGCTCTTTCGACTTTACTTTGAATTGATGATTTTGAAAGGATATTACTGCAGGAATTTGATCGAAATACTGAGCATCGGCATCTATTTCTTCTTGAAATAATGGTGTTCCCAATTGGTAATCCATACTTTTTAATACAACATACTTCACTGTGGTTTTCATAAGATGTACCTACTTTCACTGAACACTTTATTTTTATTTTTACCACTGTTTAGCCCATGAAGAAACCTTTAATTTTAAAAATAGCTTAATCAATAATCAAATAGAGATCTATTTACTTTTTATATGAGTTAAAGTGCCTTGCTAAGTCTACCCATTAATCTTAAAGATAGTTCTTAAAACACAATAGCATTTTTAAGTGATTATTTTATTGAAGAAAATTATCCAATCAAACTAATGTATAAATCCCGAATAAATAAAAGCTCCCTATGGAGCTTTTATGATGTTAATGATTCAGTACATTATCGTGCATCAATAGGTGGAACTTTGCGAAGTTCTGGTCCTGTATAATCTGCACTTGGACGAATAATACGGTTATCTGCACGTTGTTCCATGACATGAGCCGCCCAACCTGTTACGCGCGACATTACAAATATTGGCGTAAACAGTTTCGTTGCGATATCCATAAAGTGATAAGCAGAAGCATGGAAGAAATCTGCATTACAGAATAATTTCTTCTCGCGCCACATCACTTCTTCACAGCGCACAGAAACAGGATATAAAACCGTATCACCTACATCTTTGGCTAATTTTTCAGACCAAATTTTAATGATGCCATTACGTGGATCATTGTCTTTATAAATGGCATGACCAAAGCCCATGATTTTTTCTTTACGTTCAAGCTTCCCTAACATTTCACGTTCAGCTTCATCGGCAGATGTCCAATTTTCAATCATTTCCATAGCAGCTTCGTTCGCACCACCATGTAAAGGTCCACGAAGCGAACCAATTGCACCTGTAATACATGAATGCATGTCCGATAATGTTGATGCACAAACACGTGCCGTAAATGTTGATGCATTAAATTCATGTTCTGCATACAGAATAAGTGAAACATTCATCACTTGTTCATGTAATGCATTTGGTTTTTCACCACGTAATAAATGCAGAAATTGTGCACCAATTGAATCATCATCTGTATTTTCATTTACACGAACACCATCGTGGCTATAACGATACCAATAACAAATAATGGCAGGCAAAGTCGCTAAAATACGATCTGCAACATCTTGCTGATCTGCAAAAGAAGCTTCTGTTTCCAAGTTACCTAGCATTGAAACACCTGTGCGCATCACATCCATTGGGTGTGAATTGGCAGGAATTCGCTCCAAAACTTCTTTTAATGCTTGTGGCAATGAACGTAAAGATTTTAACTTTGCTTTATAAGCTTCTAGTTCTTTTTTATTTGGTAATTCACCAAAGAAAATTAAATAGGCTACTTCTTCAAATTGGCAGTTTTCGGCAAGATCTTGTACATCGTAACCACGGTAGGTTAAACCCGCACCGCTTTTACCCACGGTAGATAAAGCCGTTTTTCCTGCAACTTGACCACGCAACCCTGCGCCTGTAAGTACTTTTCCTTCAGCCATTTTTTTAATTCTCCTGTTTAAACAGTTTATCTAAGGTATTTTCAAAGGTGTGATAATCTAAAAATTCATAGAGTTCTTTTCGTTGTTGCATTTTGTCTAATACGTTGACCTGTGTTCCTTGGTCACGAACTGCATGCATCACTTCTAAAGCTGCTTTTTGCATTGCACGTGTTGCAGAAAGTGGGTACAGCACCATGCGTAAACCTTGTTCTGCAAGTTCATCTACCGTGTAATACGGCGTATCACCAAATTCTGTGATATTTGCCAATACAGGAACACCCACCGCATCACAAACCGTTCTATACATGGTGATATCTGTCATAGCTTCGGCAAAAATAGCATCTGCACCCGCTTCTACACAGGCACAAGCGCGGTCAATCACGGCATTTAAGCCTTCTTTTTGCAAAGCATCTGTACGTGCCATAATCACAAAATTTGAATCAGTTTTGGCATCTACCGCGGCTTTAACCCGATCTACCATTTCTTGTTGCGTCACGATTTCTTTATTTGGTCGATGTCCACAGCGTTTTTGTGCGACTTGATCTTCAATATGAACAGCAGCAGCACCCGCAGCAATCATTTGCTTCACAGTACGTGCAATATTAAATGCACCGCCCCATCCTGTATCAATATCAACCAATAATGGTGTATCTACACGTTCTGTAATACGGCGAACATCTTCTAAAACATTGTCTAAACTAGTCATGCCTAAATCTGGTAGACCGTAAGAGTAGTTTGCAACTCCCGCACCCGATAAATAGATTGCTTTATATCCGACTTGCTTTGCCATCATTGCAGCATAAGCATTTACCGTACCCATAATTTGTAATGGTTTTTCTGCATCCAATGCTTGTCTAAATGCTAAACCTGCAGATTTTTGTTGTGTCATTGTCCTTTCCACAGTATCAATATTATTTATCGAGTCTTGAGTATATCTATAAATAATTTTTGATCTATCCCACTATGGAATAAATACTCTAAAACTTTAGTCACAAGATAGATGAATATTCATGCAAATATATTGTCGATATATACCCCATATGAAAAGCCATGCTTTATATAATATTTGGTATAATTCTATTTAGACTCGCTAAATGATGATGCTAATGCTCAATACTTTTCAGTTTCAACAATCTGTTCATGATGTTCCACAAACAAAACGTGGTCATGAACGTTGTGTCGCACTTCTTGAAAGCGCAACTGAATTGTTTTTAAGTCGTGGCTACGACGCCGTTTCTTTAGACGACATTGTGAATCATGCGGGTGGTTCAAAAGCATCTATTTATAAATTTTTTGGCAATAAAGATGGTTTGTTTAAAGCGATTTGTGATTATCGACGTATCCAATTTTTTAAAGATATTAGTCGAACTTGCGATCAAAATTCCATGGATTTGCGCACCAATTTAATTACTACATTACTCAACTTTTATGAGCACATCCAAAAACCAGAAAATGCATCCTTCATGAAACTGATTATGGAACAAGGTCAGCGTAACCCAGATATTGCACGGCATATTCATGAAAATGGTCCACTTAAAATTCAACAAGTGGTTGCAGACAGCTTAAAACAAGCGCATGAAAATGGTCTATTGTTTTGTGAAAACCCAATTTATTCAGCGCAATTGTATTTTGGAATTTTACGTAATTTAGAATGGCGTATTATTATTGGCGTTCCACTCGATCAAAATGATCAGGAAGTACTCAACTACGTGAATTATGCTGTAGATCGCTTCTTAGACGGTCATCAAAAGCGCTAGTTTTTTTGCATTTTTGTATGCTTATGGTATAGAGTGTTCGATTCTCCTTTTTTCATCAACCAACCAACAACTAATTGTTGTTTCTATTCAGCAATTATTGTGGAGTAACCATGGCTCTACGTCACTTTCTTACTTTACGCGACTTATCTACTCTAGAACTTAACCAAATTATCCAGCGTGGTATTGAGCTCAAGCGAAAGCAGCATAACAATGAAGTTTTCCAACCTTTTGTTGGTAAAGTCATGGGCATGATTTTTGAAAAATCGAGTACTCGTACACGTGTATCTTTTGAAGCAGGTATGAGCCAATTTGGCGGTAGCGCAATTTTCCTTTCTTCACGTGATTCTCAATTGGGTCGTGGTGAGCCTGTTGAAGATTCTGCTCGTGTCATTTCAAGCATGCTTGATATTGTAATGATTCGTACTTTTGGTCATGACATTGTTGAACGTTTTGCTTCTTATTCAAAAGTTCCAGTCATTAATGCCTTAACGGATGATCATCACCCTTGCCAATTACTTGCAGACGTTCAAACTTATGTTGAACATCGTGGTTCGATTGAAGGTAAAACGGTTGCTTGGATTGGTGATGGCAACAACATGTGTAATTCTTATATTGAAGCTGCGCACATGTGGGGCTTTAAGTTAAAAATTGCTGCGCCTAAGGGTTATGAGCCTCAAGATAAATTTTTGGCTGAATTTGCGCATTGTGTAGAGCTTGTAGATTCTGCGGAAGATGCTGCTGTGAATGCAGACCTAATCGTCACTGATGTTTGGGCGAGCATGGGACAAGAAGAAGAGCAAAAAATTCGTGAAAAGGCATTTGCTGATTTCCAAGTGAATGAAAAATTGATGGATTTGGCTCACCCAGATTGTTTATTCATGCACTGCTTGCCTGCGCACCGTGGTGAAGAAATTTCTGAAAATATGCTAGAGCATAAAAATGCTGTCGTCTGGGATGAAGCTGAAAACCGCTTACATGCTCAAAAATCTTTAGTTGAATTTTTATTAAATGAAAATTTAAAGAAAGATTAATATTTTGATTTAAAAAAGCTCCGAACTCGGGGCTTTTTTATTAAGTGTTAGTTTTGATGTTGACATAGTTTTCCATATGATTATTCGTGTTTCTAATAAAATAATCCAATTCATCGTTTGCTGTTTGAAAATAAATATTAAAACTTGGACTTACACATGGATCTATTACACTATGTTTTTTATAAATAGTTTTGAATTGTTCAATATAATGGGTCGTCCATTCTTCATCTGTGTCAAAGCTATCTCTAGTTTTTAGCGTTGCATATAAAACATTCAAATCATCCATAATTTGGCTTACATCTGGATTAAAAAACCACAAAACTATTTCATTATTCTTCAATGCCACACTTTCATATTGATCTGTTTTATCCTTTGGGCTTACGCTATAAAGTCGCCCATGTTCGCTATAAAGTAATTGGCTGATTAAAACTTGAGGATGTTGCCCTATTTCTAGTTCTCTAATTTGTCTTGATATATTAAGACATTTCGGTAGCTTACTTGTATCAGAATCTGCACTATGTACAAATAGTTTTATAGCTTTATCTAAAAATCTATGCTCCCCCACACCTGTAAGAATACCTTTATTCCAACTATAAATTTTACTATCTAAATATTCTTTAAATGATTTTGGATTATCTTTTTCAAATGAAATAAATTTGTTGTCTGCAACAACAATAGCACTATCTTTTAGTTGTATTGCTGTGATAAATGTCATATTTAATACATATTAAGCAAATAAATCACAATTATAAACAAAGCAGATAGGAAATACACTACATGGCTGGGGCTTTGTTGCACAAACCTA
>NZ_LWRV01000109.1 GCF_009372215.1 Acinetobacter portensis
AATCTTTGTGCAACAAAGCCATGCAGCAATACTACTCACGAATGCACCAAAAGAATGATAATCACCCACTGCTTCTATGGAAATTGGCTGCTCGATAAAAAACTCTTGCTGAACTTCAGGCTCAAGACGGATATTCCTAAATTTAAGACCAGAATTCACACCTGTTACGTTCATATCTTCAACCAAACCAGGAATTTCTGTTTCTTTAGGAAGTTGCTCTAATTGTTGATTAAAGTTTGCTTCCATTTCCTGTAATTGTCTTTGATATGCCTGCAAGTTTCTTAATGTAGAATCTTTGGCTTTAAATTCATTCAGTAAATTTTGTTCTTGAGCATTTGCATCTGAAATTTCATCCATCTTAGGTTTTAACAACAACATATAACCTAAAAAGATCATCCCAATTAAGATAAAAATCCAAACAGTTACCTTTACAGAAAGAGGCCAGCTACCAAAATTATTCGCATCTAAGGTATTCCACTGCTGTAAAAATTTATCTAAGTTAAACTTTTTCTTTTTCGCAATAGACGCTTCTTCAGCAATATCATCAAAGTCATTTAAACTCATTGTGCAACCTCCGATGTTGAAACTTCAACAACATTTTCTGCTGCCACCTCAGGCTGCACTACCGCTACAGCTTGAATTGATGGTTCATCTAAATCCGCAGTAACAACAAATGTTCCATAACCATCTTCTGGTCTTGGAACAACAGACTTTTGAATTTGAGATTGTTCAACACCTGCAATAAATGAATTCATAAACGCATTTCGATACCATGAAGATGCTTCCAAGTTTCTCAAAAATTCTGCAACTGCATTCGGGCTATCAGCTCGCCCTTCAAACATAAATTTATCACCTGAACGCGTAAAACGAGTGATATAAACATTAGTAGGTGTTACGCGTGCAAGCTCATCAATCAAGCGAACTGCAATTGGTCTTTGACTTTGCAAACCCTGAATAAGCTTCATCCGTTCAATAATTTGATTACGCTTTTCTTGCAAACCATCTAACGATTTTAATTGCTGATCCAAGTTTTGATTTGTACTCACAATCAGCTGATTTGCTTGCTCTTGATCACTTAATTTTTGATCGTAAAAAAACCATGTTGCCCCAACAAGCAAAGCCCCTAAAAACGCAACCCCAACACTTGCAGTAATAAATTGTTTTTTTCTCTTTTCTCTTAGCTCATCGCGCCAAGGGAGTAAATTAATCTTTGCCATTAATCAAAACTCCTCAATGCTAATCCGCATGCAACTAATAAAGATGGCGCATCACTTTCAATTTTTTTAATATCAATTTGGGGTGAGAAACCCATTTGTAAAAATGGATTCGCTGTCGTCACGCGATAACCTAGTTTTTGTTGTAATATTTTTGCAAGACCTGGAATATTTGCATTTCCGCCCGCCAACAAAATATGATCAATTTCATTGAATTGAGAAGATGAGAAAAAGAATTGTAGTGAGCGAGCTGCTTGCTGAATGACTGCATCAAGGAAAGGTTCTAACACTTCAGCATCATAATCATCTGGCAGCGTACGCGTTTTTTTCGCTCTACCAGCTTCCTCAAAAGACAAGCCATAACGATTTTGAATTTCTTGGGTTAATTGCTTCCCACCAAAAACCTGTTCGCGGTTATAAATAATTTTATTGTCTTGAAGCACAGATAAGGTTGTCATCGTATGCCCGATATCTAAGATCCCAATAGTAATCGTATGCCCGATATCTAAGATCCCAATAGTATTAGCACCCATTGGTAAAGTATCAGCAAAAACTTTGAATGCATTTTCAATTGCAAAGTTTTCAACATCTGCAATTTTAGGCGTTAAACCGCCTAACTCTACTGCTTCGCAGCGCATTTCCACATTTTCAACACGCGTTGCTACAAGCAATACATTGACACGGTTTGGGGTAGATAATCAGTCTGGCAATACTTCAAAATCCAAACTAACTTCGTCTAATGGGAATGGAATATATTGCTCAGCATCCATACGAATTTGAACTTCACGTTCATCACTCGACATATCTGCATCCATTTCAATGATCTTCGTAATAACCATTGAAGTTGGAATTGCCAAAGCAGCACTATCAATACGGATGTTAGAAATACCTAAAGCTTTCTCAATGGCATCACCAACAGCTTCTGGGTTTAAGATATTTTTTTCAACAACACTTCCTTCTGGCAACGGCACAAGTGCATAGTTTTCCACCCAATACCGACCATTTTTTACAGAAAGCTCTAATAACTTAACAGAAGTAGAACTAATATCCACTCCAATTAAGCCTTTACTTTGTTTACTATATAAACTGCGCACTATAGTGTTCCTATTATTTTTCTTTCCCCAAAAAAAATATAACTTACTAATTGATGACGGTCTATTATTATTAACGTATACAATAACTCATCTAACAATCGACATCCTTAAAGGATATACTGACTATCAATTAGTTTGCCATTAGCCCTTATTAAAACTCACTTGTTATGAAAAAGCTATCTTGTTCGGGTCGTGTTCATCCATTTTTTTTGTTAATAACCATACTTTTAGCCGTAATCCCTATGGGATTTTACGGTATGTATCTATATATTGCGCCCTCTTTACCAGAGATGATAATTTTACAAAAAGCACCATTACTCAAGCCCTTACAGGTATTCAGCGCAGATAATGAGTTAATCGCAGAATATGGTGGCAAGCTCTCTATCCCTATGGAATATAATCAAATTCCAAAAAAATTCACCTATGCATTTCTTGCAGCAGAAGATTCTTCATTTTTTGAACATAGTGGGATTAGCTTTAAAGGCTTAGGGCGGGCTGTAAGTGAAGCTGTAATTGGTTCAAATGTACAAACAGGTGGTTCAACCATCACCATGCAAGTGGCAAAAAACTACTATTTAAGCCCTGAACGAACCATTAAAAGAAAATTAACCGAAGTATTCTTAGCAAGAAAAATTGAAAAAAATCTCACAAAAGAAGAAATTCTGACACTTTATGTCAATAAAATTTTTCTGGGTAAAAATGCATATGGTATTGCCGCCGCTGCCAAAATCTATTACAACAAAAGTGTAGCTGAGCTTACTATTGGTCAAATGGCCATGATTGCAGGCCTACCCAAAGCACCCTCTAAATACAATCCTGTTGCAAACCCTGAAAGAGCCTTAGAACGTCGTAACTGGATTTTAGGACGTATGCTACAACTGGGTTATATTAATCAACAAGAATACCAATCAGGAACAGCTGAACCAATTAACCTCAATATGCCTGACCGAAGTATCAGCAACAAATTCCCCTACGTCGGAGAAATGATTCGCTCAGAATTAATTGAAAAGTTTGGTGAACAAGCTATTGATTCAGGCTATAAAATTTACACAACTATTGATAGTAAACGTCAAACCTATGCAGAACAATCTGTACAAGAAGGTCTAGAAGCTTATGACCGTCGTCATGGTTGGCGCGGTGCCGAAGCTCACGATAAACCACTTACAGAATTTTCAGCATTTGCAAATACTTATCCATCAAAAGTCACAGCTGTAAGTCACTCCAGCTTTGATGCCATCATGCAAGATGGCAGTACGGTTACAGTCAATTGGTCAGGTATGTCATGGGCAAGCCCTTATCGTGGTGCGAATAGCATTGGTCCTGCACCAAGCAAGGCTTCTCAAATTGTTAAAGTAAATGATATTGTGCGTCTTCGACCAAATGAAAACAAAACAGCATGGTCGCTTGTTCAGACACCCAAAGTACAAGGTCAACTTATTGCGCTAAATCCAAATAATGGTGCAATTGAAGCAATTGTTGGTGGTTATAATTTTTATCAATCTTCATTTAATAGAGCAATACAAGGCTGGCGCCAACCCGGTTCAACCATTAAACCTTTCATCTACGCTTTAGCATTAGAACGTGGCATGACACCTTATACTATGGTTGATGATGCGCCTATCACTATTGGTAAATGGTCACCCCGAAACTCAGATGGACGCTATTTAGGTGCGATTCCTTTACGTCGCGCATTATATTTATCGCGTAATACTGTTTCAGTTCGACTCCTTCAACAAGTAGGTATTAGCCGTGCACGCCAACTACTAATGGATTTTGGTCTTCAAGAAGATCATATCCCAAGTAACTACACCATTGCTTTAGGTACACCTCAAGTATTGCCTGTTCAAATGGCAACAGGTTATGCAGCATTTGCAAATGGCGGTTTTCGCGTTCAACCACATTTTATTAATCGCATTGAAGATGCTTACGGTAAAGTCATTTATCAAGCCAATCCTGAATATGCGTGTATCTCTTGTATTGACGAAGACACGATTACTTCCGCAAATGTAGCAACCCCTGATGATGAAGTGATTGAAGCGATTCACAAAAAAAATCCACCATCAAAAACAAGTTCTACTCGGAAAAATGCAGATCAATACCGTCAAGCACAGCGTATTTTAAAATCTAGTTCTGCTTTTGACATGGCAAATATCTTACAAGATGTAATTGTTCATGGTACAGGTAGAGCGGCCCTCAGTATTGGCCGTGGTGATTTAGCAGGTAAAACAGGTACAACGAACGATGCAAAAGATGCATGGTTTGCAGGCTTTAACGGCAAATTAGTTTCTATTGCGTGGGTTGGTTTCGACCAACCAACCACATTAGGTCGTCGGGAATATGGTGGTGTTGCTGCACTTCCTATTTGGACTAAGTTTATGGCGAATGCATTAAAAGGCACACCTGAAGCTTGGGTTCGTTTAGACAATAAAAATTCAGCAACCGTGCATGAAAAGCTTGATAAGCCAACAAGACCCATCGATCGTTCTACTCCGCCATTGGCAAGACCTGTGTATCGCCCTGCTCCTACCCCTGTCGTATCTACACCAGATCGAGATTTTGCAGACTTACCTGATACGGTGCTAACACCATCTCAGAAAGCGCCACCAGCTCTCAACAAACCTGAGACTAAACAGCCCAATACTAAAAAGGATGCTTTAGAAAGTTTAATTGACCAAGTTCAATAAGATTTAATCAGGAATAAAAAAGCCCTCAATTGAGGGCTTTTTTATGTGTCAAATTTTACTTTTTTTGAAATACATAAATTTGGAATTGTGCCTTAAGTTCCAATTGTTCTAATTGTTCCAACGCCTCACGACGCTCAGGCTTCGCTTTATACGCATAAGGTGTCATAGCAACCAAGTTCTTCAAATCTTGTTGAGCAAGTACAAATGGAGCATCTACAACAGTATCTTCAACCAAGTTAAAAGTATCAGCCAATTGCTCTACAAATTTATGTGACTCGTGCGGTTTTACTTCTTCAAAAAGTGCTTCACGCATTGCATATAAATGTTCAGTTGCAGGCGTAACCACCATTAAATATGCATTTGGTTTAAGAACTCGCAAAATTTCTTCTTTAGGAATAGGGCTAAATAAGCTCGTGCATAAATCAATTGAATCATCCAATACAGGTAAAGTCGCACCCGTTCCTACAATCCATGCGACATCTTTATTGAGCTTTGCTGCCACTTGAACTGCATTTTTAGCAATATCCACACCTACACATTGCATCACTTCTGCTTGCATTGCATTGGTGTAGTAGCCTTCACCGCAACCAATATCGAGTAAGTTTTCGATACGTAATTCTTGAATTTTTTTAACCACAGCTTGCTGTAACGGCGCATAAAAACCGGCACTTAAAAATGCACGACGTGCTTGAACAGACTCTGGTGTATCACCTGGATTTTTACTATGTTTATGCTGTACAACATGTAAATTTACATAGCCTTGTTTAGCCATGTCATAACTATGATTACTCTCACAGCGCCAAGTTCTGTCAGTAAGCAAAAGTGCCTTTCGACATACAGGACACATTAGTAGATTCATCATTTTCTCCAAAAATTTCACAATAAAAAAAGCCGGCAAATGCCGACCTTTTCTATGCAATTTGCTTAACGCAATTTTAAGGTCATTAAGCCTAAAACTACTAGCATAATTGTAATAATCCAGAAGCGAATAACAACTTGTGTTTCACGCCATCCTTTTTTCTCATAATGGTGATGCAATGGCGCCATAAGAAATACGCGCTTATTGCGCATTCTTAACGAACCAATTTGTAAGAATACTGAAATTGCTTCCACCAAGAATACACCCGCCATAATCGCAAATACGATTTCTTGACGAACCATCACAGCGATTGTACCAAGCATTGCACCTAAAGATAACGCGCCTACATCACCCATAAAGACTTGTGCAGGATGTGCGTTAAACCATAAGAATGCTAAGCCAGCACCAATCATTGCCGCGCAAATTACAACAAGTTCAGAGGTATATTTTACATAAGGAATATGCAAATAATTGGCAAAACGAGCATCACCAGATAAGTATGCGAACACACCTAAACCTGCGGCAACAAGAACAATTGGCATGATCGCAAGACCATCTAAACCATCTGTTAAGTTCACTGCATTTGATGCGCCATTAATCACGAAATAAGTAAAGACAATAAAGCCAATACCTAAAGGAATCATAGACAATGGAATGCTGATATCTTTAAAGAATGGAATCAAAACATTCAGCATATTTGCTGTATGCACAGGATCTGGCTGCTGTTTTGCAATAACATATAATGCAATACCTGCACCAATTGAACCTACAGATGTCCAAAAGAATTTCTTTTTCGCAGGTAAGCCAGCGTTGTCTTTATAACGGATTTTAATCCAGTCATCTGCCCAACCTACAGCACCAAAAATCACCATAACGGCAAGTACAATCCATACATATGGGTTCGATAAATCTGCCCAAAGTAATGTTGAAATACCAATAGAAAGTAAAATAAGAACACCACCCATGGTTGGTGTACCCATTTTTTTCGCATGATTTTCAGGTGCATAAGAACTTACTGCTTGACCATATTTCAAAGCTTGAAGCTTACGAATCATAATTGGACCAAGTACCAATCCAATTGTGAGTGCAGTCAATACGCTTAGTAACGATCGCAAAGTTAAATATCGTACAACTTGGAATGAGCTGTGGTAGCCCGCAAGCTGTTCAAATAGCCATAACAGCATTAGAGTTTCTCCATCAAGTCAGCCATCAACGTTTCCATATGGGTATAACGAGAGCCCTTAAACAGGAAACTCATGGACTGAGGCTGATGTGTTTCGACTAGACCAATTAAAAACGGCAAAGCTTGTTCTTGAGTCAAGAATGCCTGAAATTTTTTACCATATTGTGTACTACGTGCGCCTTCTTGTGAAGCAGGTGCAAATTCCCCTACCGCTATAACAAAATTAACGCCTTTGGTAGACACCAAATCACGACCAAGCATGTAATGTTGCTGTGCCGCTGTTGCACCTAATTCACCAATATCACCAATCACCATCACTCGAACACCGTCTTGCTGTGCTAAAACTTCAGCCGCAGCGCGCATAGATGTTGGGTTTGCGTTATATGTATCATCAATAAATAAGTGCTGTTTCTGCTGAATAAAGTTTAAACGACCTTTTGCCCCAGTCGCCTGCTCTAATCCAATCACAATATCATCTAAGGCAATGCCAATAGATAATGCAAATGCTGTAGCAGCCGTTGCATTTTGAACATTATGTTCACCTGCAAATGGCAAGTGAATCGTTTTATTGCCTTGAGGGGTATTTAAGGTAAAAGTAGACGATTGTGCTTGCAACTCAATATCTGTTGCAAAAACATCACCACCCAAACCAAAACTCAAAACTTGTTCAGTTTGTACTGCTTTACGAATGTCTTCTGCAAAGTCATCTGCCGCAGGAACAATAGATGTACCTGATTTTGAAATATGTGCATAAATTTCAGATTTAGCACGGCAAATACCATCACGCCCACCAAATTCGCCTAAATGTGCAGTACCAATATTGATAATACCTGCAACATGAGGTTGAACTAAATTCGATGTGTAATCAATTTCACCTTGATGGCTTGCACCCAACTCCATCACTGCATATTGATGCTCAGCTCGAAGCTCCAACAACATCATTGGAACACCTAAATCGTTATTTAAGTTTCCGCGTGTAATGAGCGTTGGCGCTAAGCGAGATAAAATACTGCCTAACATTTCTTTGGTTGTGGTTTTACCACTACTACCCGTTAAAGCAATGACTTTTAGCTGTGAATTTTGAGCACGACGATAAGCACCTAAAGCACCAAGTGCTAAACGCGTATCTGCAACAACCCATTGGCAAATATTAGCCTCAACAGGATGACTAACAATCGCAATTTCACAGCCTTGCTCTGCAACTTTGGCAACAAAATCATGTGCATCAAAACGTTCACCTTTTAATGCTAAAAAGGCATCACCTTTTTCAGCATCACGTGAATCGGTTAATACACGTTTAATTTCACCTTGCGGTTCTTTGCCATTATGCCAATGACCTTGTGTTGCTTCTTCTAATTGTTTCGCTGTCCACGGCTCTAAAGGCACGGTACTCGTTGTCGATGTATGCATGATCTTTCCTATTGAGCTGGATATGCTGAATCTGAATGATGGTGTTGTGCATCAATTGCAGATTGAACTTCAACAACATCATCAAACCAATGACGAACACCATCAATTTCTTGATAGTTTTCATGTCCTTTTCCTGCAATCACCACAATATCGCCATCTTTTGCATTTTTCACTGCAAATTTAATCGCTTCACGGCGGTCATGAATTTCATGCACAGTGTGATTTTCAAATTGAATGCCTGCTTTCATATCGGCAAAAATTTGTTCAGGATTTTCTGTTCTTGGATTATCCGACGTAATTAAAGCAATATCTGCATGATCTAATGCTGCTTGTGTCATAAGCGGACGTTTACCACGATCACGGTCACCACCACAGCCAAACACCGCCCATAAAT
This sequence comes from Acinetobacter portensis, assembly GCF_009372215.1. Taxonomy (GTDB): domain Bacteria; phylum Pseudomonadota; class Gammaproteobacteria; order Pseudomonadales; family Moraxellaceae; genus Acinetobacter; species Acinetobacter portensis. The sequence continues at coordinate 8,839 of NZ_LWRV01000109.1, forward strand.
TTTGAGATACGTGACGTTTCAAAGTTTGTAAAACTTGAATAAGTGCATCAGGCGTATGTGCATAATCGACCACAAATAAACGCTCTGCATCACGAAGTACTTGCATACGACCCGGTGCACCTTTCAGTTGTGGTGCAACCACAATTAAATCTGCCAATGCAAAACCTGCTTGCTCCGCTGCAATTAAACTCGCCACAATATTTTCAACGTTAAAATGACCCAGTAACGGGCTATTTACGTCAAATGTGCCTTGTGCTGTAACAAGTTTAAAGTTTGCACCGCTTAAGCTGTACTGAATATCTTGAACTTCGTAATCAGCAGATTGCGTTGTTGAATATGTCAAAATTTTCGGTTGAGCAGGATTGGATTTTGCCGTATCAATCATGATATTTGCATGTTCATCATCAATGTTAATAATCGCAACTTTTAAAGATTCGAACTTAAATAAGCGTGATTTTGCTTCTGCATAAGCTTCAAGCGTACCGTGATAATCCAAATGGTCACGACTTAAATTGCTATATGCTGCAATTTCAATATCACAACCGTTTAAACGACCTTGCTCTAAACCATGTGAACTTGCTTCAATTGCAGCAAACTCTGCACCTTGTTGTGCATATTCATGTAGCGCATTTTGCAAATGTAATGCATCTAATGTGGTATGAGATGACGCTTCCAAGTGAGGTAAAATACCATTCCCTGTTGTACCCATCACCGCACATTTTTTACCTTGCAACATCAATAATTCAGCAATTAAACGCGAAATTGTGGTTTTACCATTTGTGCCTGTAACAGCAATAATTCGCGCTAAATTCAAAGGCTGAGTTGCAAGTAAATATTGTTTTTCCCACTGCCCCATCAAATGACGCACGTTTGGAATCACTATATTATTTTTTAAACCTAAATCGCTTTCCGACACAACTGCAATTGCACCGTTATTTAATGCTTTTTCCGCAAATTCTACGGTTTTTTCAGGTTGTGAAAACGAAGTCAGGGCAATAAATATTTGCCCTGTTGTCACTTTACGACTATCGAGATTAAACCCCTGAAATGTTTGAGTCATCCATTCAGCGGGTTGATCTACGCTATATAGCTCTTGAAATGTAATCGACATTCATCACCTATTTACTGAATTTTGGGAGCATCTAAGGGTTTATCTAAAGGTACGTTCATTAAACGTAAAGATTCTTGCATCACACGTGCAAAAACTGGGGCAGCAACCAAGCCACCATAATATTGTCCTTTCGGATTTTCCACGACCACAACCATCGCTAAGCGTGGATCGCTTACAGGTGCCATACCTGCGAATAAAGCACGATAATCTGACTGAGAATAGCCTTTACGATCTGCACGCAACTTATGTGCTGTACCTGTTTTACCTGCTACACGATAGCCCGGAATATCAGCTTGGCGTGCCGTACCACCTGGCAAAGTTACCGCTTCCATCATCAGCAACACTTGATCTGCAATTTTCGGATCAATCATTTGCTCACCTTTCGGGTGTTCTTCAAGTTTATACAAACTTAAAGGCATTTTTTTCCCTTTATTGGCAATCATGGCGTAAGCATCTGCCAATTGAAGCACTGTTGCATTTAAGCCGTAACCATATGCCATGGTCGCAACTTCAGAAACATTCCATTTATTTTTCGGTAAAATTAAACCTGCGCTTTCACCGGGGAATTTCACGGCAGAACGCTCGCCAAAACCTACACGTTTATAAAACGTAGGTAATGTTGAATAAGGTAAAGAAAGTGCAATTTTTGCAACACCCACGTTAGATGACTTTTGAATAATGCCACCCAAAGTTAAAGCGCCATAATTATGTGTGTCGCGAATCGTATGATTACCTACTCGCATAGAACCTGGCGTGGTATTAATGACCGAATTTGCTGTAAATTTACCACTTTCTAAAGCCATAGAAATGGTAATAGGCTTCATGGTTGAACCCGGCTCAAAAGAATCGACTGCACCACGGTTACGCATAGCATCTTTATTTCCCAAACCTTTTTTATCGTTTGGATTATAAGATGGCCAACTCGCCATTGCTAAAATTTCGCCTGTTTTCACATCAACAGTAATTGCAGTTGCAGAACGTGCATTATTGGCAACACCTGCTGCGGTTAACTCACGATACATAATGTACTGTAAGCGTGAATCGATACTCAGGGTAATATTTTCGCCCGACTCCACTTCTTTAATGATTTCAGGATCTTTTACACGATTACCGCGCTTATCACGAATAACCTGTTGTTCACCATCTTTACCCGCTAAACGTGAATTTAATTGCATTTCTAAACCTTCAATCCCCATCCCTTCACTATTGGTTAAACCAATAATTTGTGCATTAGGTTGAGGTTGCGGATAGTAGCGCTTGTAATATTTTTCTGTGTAAACCGCTTGGAATTCACGTTCTAGAATCAAATCTGCTTGCTGTGGCGGTACTTCTTTTTTCAATATTAGATAACGAGAACGAGGACGCTCATTCATTTTTTTACGTAATTCAGCACGATCCATTCCAACAGCATCAGCCAATTCATCTAAATTCAGATTTTTATCTGGTAATTGGCGCTTTAATTTTCTGTCATTTGGATTTTTTACAAGTTCTGCTGAAGTTTCATCGTACAACTTTTTAGCATCAAAATAATCACGTGGATCGATCACAATTTTCATGATAGGTGTACTAATTGCAAGGGGCACACCATGGCGATCGTAAATTACCCCACGCATTGCTTTAACAGTATCTGTTCTTAAAATTTTTGCATTTGCTTTATTTTGTAAAAAGTCATGGTTTACAATTTGTACATAAAATGCACGCCCAACCAATGCAATGAAGCAAAATAAAACAACACCCCACATTAAATAGAAGCGCCACATTTCAACACTTACTGTAGCTTTACTTGTAATCGACTGTTGTTTTTTACGTGTTTGTCTTTTTCGTGGATCTACCATTGAAAGCCAGCCTATTTTTTGTTTTCAGTCGAAGTTGGTAAAGAAATTACAACGGTTTGTGCTGCAGGAGGAGAATACATACGAAGTTGAGTTACCGCACGTGTACCAATTTGCGCAGTGGCACCAAAAGTTTGCTGTTCAATAAGCAAACGCCCCCACTCCGCATTTAAGTCATCACGCTCACGGTAAAAAGAGCTCAATTCACGATAATCATGACGATATTGAAAGACCTGAAGTACAACCATGATTGCACTTGCCATAACCAACAACAATAGTATTGCGTAAGCAATACCTCGTTTTAGACGTAAATTTTCACCCTTATTTTCAACAATTTCTGTTTTCATTATTCGCCTTTTAAAGCTAATTTTTCTGCTACACGCAACCAAGCACTACGTGAACGAGGATTTGCTTTAACCTCTTCATCACTTGCACGAATACGTGAAATTTTCTTTAATTTTCGAGTATCTTCACGCTCTTGTGGATAGCCCCACCCTGTATCTTCCGCTAAAGTTGATTCTTTTTGAATAAATTGCTTAATCAATCGATCTTCTAACGAATGAAAACTAATAACTGCCAAACGCCCTTCTGTTTTTAACACATCCATAGCTTGAGGCAAAAAAATCTCAATGTCTTCTAACTCTTTATTAATCGCAATACGTATCGCTTGGAAAGTACGAGTCGCTGCATGTTTATTCTTTTCCCATTTAGGATGGGCAACTTTTACAATTTCCGCTAGTTGTGCAGTTGTATCGATATATCCTGCATTTTTAATGGCTTTAGCAATACGACGACTATAACGCTCTTCACCATATTGATAAATTACATTTGCTAAAGCTTCTTCTTCAATATCCACAAGCCATTGCGCAGCAGTAGGTCCCTGAGAGTTATCCATACGCATATCTAATGGACCATCTTTCATGAAGCTAAATCCACGCTCTGCTTGATCGAGCTGTGGCGAAGATACACCCAAATCTGCCATTACACCATCAACCAAGCCAATTTCACGCTTTTCTAATTCTTGTTTTAAATCTGCAAAACTTGCATGGATGATTTTGAATCGTGGATCTTCTTTTTCAAGTTCTGCTGCGACAGCAAGTGCTTGTGGATCTTTATCAAAACCATAAACACGTGCATTTTCATCTAATTTTGAAAGTAATAAACGCGTATGCCCACCACGTCCAAATGTTCCATCAATATAAATACCTGTATTGCGTTCAGCGAGCAAAGCATCAATAGTTTCGTGAAGTAATACAGAAATATGCGACATAGTTATTCAAATAGAAAAGCTAAAAATATAACTTCACATTATTACCTTGTTTTAGCAAAGCTCCAAATGACTTTTTGTACTTAATTATTACTTTTCATAGAGAAAACCGTTTTAATCCCTATTCTTTATATTGCCTGATTCATTACTTTATTTTGCACTTTAAACCACAATACCTATGAAAAATCAAAAATAACAATAAAATACAACAAGATAAACCATAACACCTTATTCAAAATATATTAAAAAATACAACTGCATATTGATCATTATAAAAGTAAAAAAGCCAGTCTCTTTCAAGACCAGCTTTTTTTACTTTTTAACATAAATTCAAATTAGCGTTTCGAATTATAAATTTGATCGAACATTGCACCATTCGCAAAATGAGTTTGCTGTGCTTTTGCCCATCCACCAAATACTTCATCAATAGTGAATGTTTTTAATGTTGGGAATTGCGCTTTATATTTTGCTAAAACCTCAACATTACGTGGGCGATAGAAATGTTTTGCTGCCATTTCTTGACCAATTGGTGAATATAAGTAGTTGATGTAACCTTTCGCTAACCACTTATTACCATTTTTATCTGTGTTTTTATTCACAATAGCAACCGAAGGTTCGGTTAAAATTGAAATAGACGGATAAATGATATCGAACTTGTCTTTACCTAAAGTTTTTTGAGTAATTAAAGCTTCATTTTCCCAAGTTAAAAGCACATCACCAATGCCACGTTCAGCAAATGTTGTCATAGATGCACGTGCAGCCGAATCCATTACTTTTACATTGTGGTACATTTTACCCACGAATTCTTTCGCTTGAGCTTCATTACCATTCGGCTGTTTAAGCGCATAACCCCATGCCGATAAATATACCCAACGTGGTAAACCACCCGTTTTAGGATTTGGTGTAATAACTTCCACACCTGATTTAGTTAAATCCTTCCAGTCTTTAATACCTTTTGGATTCCCTTTACGAACCATAAATACAATTGTAGATGTATATGGCGCTGAATTATATGGAAATTCTTTTTGCCAATTTGCATTAATTTGACCAGACTTCACAATTTCTTCGATGTCATTTGCAAGTGCTAAAGTTACAACATCTGCTTTTAAGCCATCGACAACAGAACGGGCTTGTTTACCCGAACCACCATGAGATTGTTTAAAATTTACAGTTTGACCTGTTCTAGATTTCCAATACGCACCATATGACTGATTGAATTCTGTATAAAATTCACGCGTCGCATCATATGAAACATTTAGAAATTCACGATCGGCTGCTTGAGTTGCCGATGTTGAAGCCACACCCACCGCAATGAGCGCTGCACTAAATAATGCTTTGAATTGAGTTTTCATATTTAAATAAAATAGTTATCTATAATGATGCTAACTATATGAAGTAATTTCATAAATCGCAATTCTGATAATTCGATTTCATTTAACATCAATCATCCTAAAAAAATTAATACTTTGTTTTTATTATGAAAAAAATTAAAGCTGCTATATTCTAGATTTATAAATTTTTATGCATTTCTTATGAAAAAAAGCGAATAATATAATTATTCGCTTTTTCTTAATTCTTTTAACGTAGACAAATATTAGCTTTCGCTATTATTTTTTCTCAGTGTAGATTTGATCAAATATAGCACCATTCACAAAGTGTGTTTTCTGTGCTTTTGCCCATCCACCAAAAACATTACCAATAGTAAAAGTTTTGGTGGTGTTTCCAAAAG
>NZ_LWRV01000110.1 GCF_009372215.1 Acinetobacter portensis
ATTTATGACGGAAGTCTATTGAATATTTTGCATATTTAGATGAAGATGTGTGGAGTTTAAAATATAATAATAATGAAAAAATATATAGAGTTGAACTTCAACGTATTTTAAATCATCAATTATATATTGCTGTTTACTTAAAGAAATCTGAACAAAAACCTTTGGTTGTCTGGTTTGATCAATTAGATCGTGATGAGTGGAAGAATTTAAAAAAATTAGCGATTTTGAAATAAAAGTCATGTAAAAACGATGAAAAGTTAAGCATTGTTAGACAATTTTCATACAATATTTTTTATTTCCATATACATTAATGTTATGAGATCAAAATAAATAAAGAATTCGAATTTTTATTTATTTCTCAATTGTTTTCAAGGAATAGCCCATTTGGGTCATCAGTTTATAAGTAGCATGTGCAGAACCGTCGCAGTGCTACTTTTTTTTATCTAAATTTTTCTAAGAATATTGTGTTTTATCTTGAAGAGTTTTTTAGCTTCCTTTGCAATATTGGGCTACATAATAAAATTGCAGATAAAATAAGTGCAAAGCCAATGATGCTATACATGTCTGGTAATTCGTGCCAAAACAAATATCCCCAAATTCCTGCAAAAATAATTGCAATATAATTGACTGGATCAATTTGACCTGCAGGCGCAAGTTTATAAGCATTAGACATAAAGATTTGACTAATGTTTGCCAAAATTCCTGCGCAAATTAAATAACCTAGCTCTGTATAGGTGTATGGTCGCCAAACAAAAAACATGGGAATAGATGAAATAATTGTTCCAAAGAAACAAAAATAAAACACGATGCGTTCGGGTGGCTCTGTTGCAGTGAGTGCACGCACAGTTACAAATGCCATAGCTGCAAGAAAGCTTGAAACAAGCCCAATAACAGAGAGTAAATTAAGTAAGCCTGAATCGGGTTTTGCAACGAAAAGTACGCCAAATAGCCCGATAGTTGCTGCAAAAATCATGGGTTTGGTGACTTTTTCTTTTAAAAATAACCATGCAATAAGCGGAATGAAAATAGGTGAGGAGTAGGAGAACACCATTGCATTTGAAAGTTTGAGATGTGCAATTGCATAGAAAAAACCATACATTGCCATTAGCCCAACCACTGAGCGCCACGTATGCATCCAAAGTTTTTCTGTTTTAAAAAATGCAGTGCCGTATTTCATGATGAATGGTATGAAAATGCATAGACCCACAATATTTCTAAAAAATACCACTGTGGCATTATCTACTGTATGAGATGCATATCGGATACATACACCCATCAGTGAAAAAAGCAGAGCTGAGCAAGTTAAGCAAAGAATGGCTTTGAGAAGGTTTTGCTTGGAAGAAATAGGGGTCATGAAAAACGGCTAGGATGAGTTTTCATCATTCTAACCGAATTATGTAAAAATGAAATTTTATTGCGATTCAGCGAGCTGAGCTTCGAGTAGTTTAATTTGCTCTTCTTTAAGTTCGATGAGTTGATCGACATCGGAATGCTGTTCTTTGAGTATTTTTTCTTGGTTTTTCAATTGGCTTTGAATATCGCTGAGTTTAGCGACTTCTTCTTTGGCTAAAGATGCATTTTTAGGAACAGCTTCTTGAAGAATTTTATCTGAAATTAAAGCAGAAGTATTTGCTTCTGTTGGAATGACGTCACTTGCAGGAAGATCAGGTTCACTTGCTACAACAGCTTCTGATGCAGGTGTTTCAGTATTCAATTTGCTTTCATCTTCAGTCGATGAAAAGTTCAAATATGCAAAAATTACAGCAATAATTAGAATGAGAAAACCAATAATTCCCCATAAAAGTTTTGGATTATTTCTTTCTCTTATTGCCATATCATTAATCCTATCATTATTTTTGACGTGGTTTGAATTGTATTACCCCAATATCATCTGGAATAGCAGGGGCTTCTGGCTCATCGATATGAGTCGGACGGTTCTCGCTATAACCACAATCAATACATTCAATCCACTCATTTTCACCTGAAGTAAGCATGACAACACGGTCTAAGGTCTGACATTTTGGGCATTTTGCACCAGCGATGAAACGACGCTTAATAGTCATCATACTTACCTAAAATTAAAACTAAGACAGGTAGTTTAAGATTTTACTAGGCTTTCGTCCAACCCTGATGACGTAATAATGCATCAATTTTCGGCTCACGTTTGCGGAAATTGATAAATGCATCAAGTGCTTGATCTTTTCCGCCAACTGCTAGAATAAACTTTCTAAACTGTTTGCCTGTTTCTGTGTTGAAAATACCATCATTTTCAAAACGATCAAACGCATCGCTTGCTAAGACTTCTGCCCATTTATATGAGTAATATCCTGCTGCATAACCACCTGCAAAAATATGGCTAAAACCGTGTTGGAAGCGGTTATAAGGTGTCGTTGGCGCAACAGAGTATTTATGGCGAATATCATCCATTGTTGCCTGGATGTTTGTCGCATTTAAAGCAGGGTTGGCTTTATGAATATTCAAGTCAAATAAAGCGAATTCAATTTGACGTAAGGTTTGCATACCCGATTGGAAGAAACGTGCATCTAACAGTGCTTTTAAAAGTTCTTTAGATAATGTTTCTTTGGTTTCGATATGTTCGCTTAATAGATCTAAACTTTCATGATCCCAAGCCCAGAATTCCATAAATTGGCTAGGAAGTTCTACCGCATCCCATGCAACACCGTGTGTGCCTGCAACAGCAATGTTATCTACTTCAGTTAACATATGATGTAAGCCGTGACCAAACTCATGGAATAAAGTAATCACCTCATCATGCGTTAATAGCGCAGGTTGATTGCCAACAGGTGGAGTAAAGTTACATACCATGTAGCAGATTGGATTTTGTAAGCCATTTGCGGTTTGCATGCGTGAACGGAATCCACTCATCCATGCACCGCCACGTTTTCCACTACGTGCATATAAATCGAAATAGAAGCCACCTATAACTTTGCCTTGATCTTCTAGTTCGAAATAGCGAGCATCTTCATGCCAAACAGGTGCTTGGCGTTCTACAATGTTAATACCGTAAAGGCGGTTCACAATACTGAATAAGCCTTGCAGAATTTTAGGTGCAGGGAAGTAGGGTTTGAGTGCTTCTTGTGAAAGATTAAATTGTTGAACTTTGAGCTTTTCTGAATAGTACGTGGTGTCCCAAGGTTCTAAATCTGAAATACCATCTTCAGATGCAATAGCTTTTAATTCTGCAATTTCTTTTTCAGCAGGTGCGCGAGCATGTTCGGCTAAATCAACAAGGAATTTATCTACAGTTTCAACATCTGGCGCCATTTTGCTAGCCAATGAAAGTTCTGCATAATTTTGGAAACCAAGAAGTTGTGCCATTTCTTGACGTAAGCTTAAAATTTCTTCCATTGTTGCTGTATTGTCAAATTCAGGGTGATCACTCATTTCCGATGCACGTGTTGTATAGGCTTTATAAAGCTCTGCACGTAATTCACGGTTTTCGGCATAAGTCATAATCGCAAGATAAGATGGAATATCTAAAGTTGCGACAGCTTGATCAAGTTCGCGTTGTTGACCATATTGTTTTAATAGCTCGATGCTACTTTGTGGCAAGCCTTTGAGTTGATCTTCAGAAAGTACTTTGAAATAAGCTTGCGTTGCGTCTAACACATGGTTTGAAAAGTCAGATGATAGTTGTGATAAACGTGCAGAAATTTCTGCATAACGTTTTTTCGCTTCGCCTTCTAAAGCCACACCTGAAAGTTTAAAGTCACGAAGTGCAAGTTTAATTGCGCTTTGCTGTGCTTCTGAAAGTTTCGAAAATTCGGCAGAATCATGTACGTGTTGATAGCTTTGATAAAGCACCGTGTGTTGACCAAGCTCTGTGTAATATTCACTTAAAGCAGGAAGGAGCGCTTGATAGACTTCGCGTGTTTCTGCGTTGTTCATGACTGCATTTAGATGAGATAAAACGCCCCAAGCTTCGCTCATATTGTTTTCTAGCGTATCGACTTGCTCGAGTATTTTTAATTGCTCTTCATGTGATTGAGGGACATCTTTAAGTTCTTTGAGAAAAGATTGTCCTTGTTGAATCGCGTGTTCAATATTTTGTTTTAATGATTCAAGTGTAATTTGATCGAATTGTGGTACTGGCAAAGTTGCCTTTTCTAATGTCATTGCAATACGCCATAAATTTCTAAGTTAATGTAGATGTAAGGGCTGTAGAGGGATAAATCAAGAAGAATTATGAGCTTTCGCTGAATTAATCATTTTAAAGTATGATTTGAAATGATCAGATAAAAATTTTTTAGATAAAAAAAGAGCGCCTAAGCGCTCTTTTTCATTTTTAAGAATTAATCTATTTTTACTTTCGCATTAGATTTTTTCTTTTTTGCTTTGGCTTTTTTCTTAGCCTTGGCTTTTTCTATTTTCTCAGCAGATTTCTTACTTGGTTTTGTGTAAGACGCAGGTTTAGCTTTTTTCTTACGAAGTGGTTTTTCACCATCTTCACTGACTTGAGCTTTAGGGCGTTCACCAAATACTTGCTCTTTGTTTTGAGCAGGTGCTTTGGTCGCAACTCTTGGTGCACGACTGCGAACCGTACGACCTGCATGTGTCAACTGTTGAAGCAATTCAAAATCAATCTTACGATCTTCTAAGTTTACTGATGCAACTTTAATTTTGACTTCATCACCTAAGCTAAAGGTCTGACCACGACCTTGCCCGACTAAACTTTGACTTGCTTGATCGAACACAAAGAAGTCATCGCCCAATTGGCTGACATGAATCATGCCATCGACATAAAGATCTTTTAAGGTAACAAATAGCCCAAATTCAGCAACAGCTGAAATCGTACCGACAAACTCTTCACCTAAATGCTGATGCATATAATGGCATTTCAACCAAGTGGTTACAGAGCGAGATGCTTCATCTGCACGACGTTCAGTTGCAGAGAAATGTGTTCCTGCTTCTTCTAAAGCACCACCAGAAAGCGGAGATGGCTTTTGTTTTAAGTGTGCTTTGATTGCTCTATGAAGCAACAAATCTGGATAACGACGAATTGGCGATGTGAAATGCGTGTATGCATCGTATGCCAAGCCGAAGTGACCTGCATTGTTTGGACCATAGTAAGCTTGCATCATTGAGCGTAAAAGTACGGCATGAATGCTTGGTGCATCAATACGGTCTTTGGTTGCTTCAATAACAGCTTGATAATCTGCTTGCGTAGGTTGTTCTGGGAATTGCAAACCTAATAGCTTTACAAAGTCTCGAACTTTTTGAATGCGTGAAAACTCAGGTGGCTCATGAATACGGTAAAGCATTGGAATTTCATTTTTCAATGAATATTCTGCTGCTGCAACGTTCGCAAGTAACATACATTCTTCAATGAGTTTATGCGCATCGTTACGGCTACGTGGCAAGATTTGAGTAATACCACCAAGCTCATCGAAAGTCATATATGTTTCGACGGTTTCAAATTCCATTGCATGACGTTCAGCACGTAAGCCTTTTAGCACTTGATACAACTGGAACAATGTATTTAAAGATTTACGAACATCACGATTTTCGGTAATTGCATTGCTGTCGCCATCAAAGTATTGTGCAACTTGGTCATAGGTTAAGCGTGCTTTTGAATGCATGACAGATGGATAGAACTCGTATCCTGTTACTCGACCTGCACGTGATAGTTTTAAATCACACACCATGCATAAACGATCAACATCTGGATTTAAAGAACATAATCCATTTGAAAGTGCTTCAGGGAGCATTGGTAATACAAAGTGAGGGAAGTATACCGATGTACCACGATCTTGTGCTTCGTTATCTAAAGGCTTATCTGTGCGAACGTAATGGCTTACATCGGCAATGGCAACAACAACACGGTAACCACCACCTGAACGTTTCTCAGCGAATACTGCATCATCGAAGTCACGCGCATCTTCACCATCAATAGTCACTAATGGTAAATCACGTAAGTCGATACGACCTTCACAATCTTGTGCGGAAGGTTCTTTGAAGCTTTCCGCATCTTTAACCACTTCAGCAGGAAATTCGTAAGGCAAACCAAATTCTAAAATAGTTTGCGGAATAATAATTTCCGTATCTGCTTTATCTGCCATAGATTGAACAATATGACCTGTGGCAAATTCTTCACGTGTTGGGTAGGTATCAAGTTCAACACGAAGAGAATCGCCAACATTGACTTTGGCATGTTCAATCAGTTCTTTTTCTAAGGTAATAGGCTGATGTGCATTGGGATTTGCAGGTTGAATAAAGTATTCACCTTCATGAATAGCCAATTTACCAATAATTTGTTTAACACGATGCTGAACAACTTCTGTAATAAAACCCCAAGGCTTACCTTTACGATCTACAGAGGTTTGGCGTACTTTAACGCGATCACCATTAAATACAAGACGAAGTTCGCGTTCAGGCAATAACATATCGTCATGACCTGAGATGTTGGCGTTACCCATACCCTTAGAATTGATATAAACAGTCGCTTCGTAAACTGGCTGTTCTTCGGCAATTTGGAATTTAAACCCATCTTTCATGAGTTGACCATCACGCACCATTGCGATTAGACGATGACTCAACGCGTCAATACTTTTTTGATCTACAATCTTAAAGTGTTCAACCAAATCTGCATGAGAGAGTGGTGCAGCTTGCTTTTCAATAGTCTCTAAAATAAGAGTACGGCTTGGAATGGGATTTTCATAACGTTCAGCTTCAGCTTTCGCTTCAGGATCGACCCAATTTTTCATAATATCTGTGACTTCAAGTGAGAAGAATAGGTTTAGCATAAGTCATGCAACAAAATACTGCACGTAATTGATGACAATAATGTGTATTCAATCATTTTTTCTAAAACGAATACCATCATAAAAACAAAAAAGAGATGAAAATTGATCAAAAGTAGCAAAATAAAGCTTAAATTGTTTAAAAAGTATTTAATTGATCGAAAATATGCAAAATATATAAAGACTAGGCTTGCAGTATCTACGTTTAATTTGTATTATGGCGCCTCGTTACGGTGAGATGGGTGAGTGGCTGAAACCACATCCCTGCTAAGGATGCATACGGGTAACTGTATCGAGGGTTCGAATCCCTCTCTCACCGCCAACGAATAACTTGTAATGCGCTCATAGCTCAGCTGGATAGAGCACTTGGCTACGAACTAAGGGGTCGGGAGTTCGAATCTCTCTGAGCGCACCAATCAAGTTAATCGTGAACGAAGTCGAAAGACACTCAGGTACGCGCTCATAGCTCAGCTGGATAGAGCACTTGGCTACGAACTAAGGGGTCGGGAGTTCGAATCTCTCTGAGCGCACCAACTTAAACATTATTGCAAGTGTTTAAAATAAAGAACCGCACATGTTGCGGTTTTTTTGTGTCTGTAATTTTCATGTGAAAATGTCAAAACTCATCGCTTATTTAAATGAATTTATGGTTTAAAAGTTTGAATGTGCTGAAGGATTATCCATAAAATTGAATGTTGAATAATAACTAAACACTTGAAAGCTAAATTATAAAATAATACTTAACATATCTGAATTATCACGTATAATGCCTCCCATCAAGACGTCGCGCTCATAGCTCAGCTGGATAGAGCACTTGGCTACGAACTAAGGGGTCGGGAGTTCGAATCTCTCTGAGCGCACCAACTTGATCATCATCAAGATGTAAAATAGAAAGAAACCGCATTTAGTGCGGTTTTTTTGTGCCTGAAATTTAGCGTTAGTCGTGTTAGAAAAACATATCACCAAATAACATCATTGTTTTAGCGTATAAAAACAGAAGAAGCTCTTTTTCTAGTGTAATATTTAGCTTACTTTATAGAATATTGATGATGCATAGATGTCTGAAACTAAGCCTACTTTGTCTGTACGTTATTTTTTAAATTTAGAAGAATCGCAAGATGGTTTCGCACTTGCGACTTTTGGTAAAAAACAATTTACCCGTTTTATTACGCCTGCAGTCAGCCTTGGTATTGTTATTTGGGGTTTCTATTTAGGTTTTGAAGGTGTAGGATGTTATTACGTTGCTTTAGGCGCTGTGTTTTTACTTTTACAATTATTTATGCGCTATTGGTTTTTACCGATGATGTTTAAGCGTCAATTTGTGAAATATCAGTTTGGTAAAAGCGAACAAGGTTTGGATTTATTCCAAGATTATGCAGATCTTTATGCAAATGGTCGTAAAGCCGTTGTAAATTATGCAGATGTGCAAAATTTTGCGATTGGTAAACTCACTTATATGCTTGAATTAAAAAATAAAACAGTCATTATTGTGCCAAAGCGTGCCATTAATGATTCAGCAGACAGAACCATTTTCGAAAATACATTTAAAAAATAATTTAATTTCAGTGATAGAAAGGGAACATCATGAGTACACGTCCATCTAAAATTGTGTGTGTCGGTCGTAGCTATGCAGATCATGCGAGAGAATTAGGAAATGCAATTCCTGATCGCCCAGTTTTGTTTATTAAGCCGCCAAGCAGTTTAACTTCGCTAGAAGATGGTATTTCATGGAATCCTGATTGGGGCAATTGCCATCACGAATGTGAGCTGACTTTACGTATTGATCGTACTTTAAAAGCAGAAACAGATCCGAAAAAAGCTTTGGAAGCAATTGGTGCGATTACTTTAGGTTTAGATTTAACTTTGCGTGATTTACAAGATGACTTGAAAAAGAAAGGTCAGCCTTGGGAACGTGCAAAAGCTTTTGATGGTTCATGCATTCTTGCAGATTGGGTTGATGCATCAGAAGTTAAAGATTGGGATGATGTGCATTACACGCTACATATTAATGATGAGCTACGTCAAAAAGGTGATACATCTTTTTTAATTTTTGATATTGGTTATTTGCTTTCAGACATTAGCCAAGTGTTTACTTTAGAACCTGGTGATGTGGTAATGACAGGTACGCCAGCAGGTGTTTCTGCATTGGCAAAAGGTGATTGCTTAAAAATGACTTTAAAAGGTCAAGCTCAAGATTATGTTTGGAATACTGAAGTAAAAGCTTAATTCTTCAATATTGAAACAAATAAAAAAGGACTGTTGAGCAGTCCTTTTTTATTGCTTAGGTTTTTGATAAATCCTAATCAATCTTATTTGAGTAATTCTGTGAATTTACTACGAAGTTTTAAAAGTTTGGGTGGAATTGAAAAATTGCAGTAACCCTGTGTTGGATTCTTTGCAAAATAATTCTGATGATATTCTTCAGCAGGGAAGAATTGAGGTGCTAAACTGACTTCAGTGACAATTGCTAAATCATCTTGTTCGAGTTGTTCAATTAAACTTTCAGCTTGTTGTTTTTGTTCATCATTAAAATAATAAATGACAGAGCGATATTGTGTGCCAATATCATTTCCTTGGCGGTTTAAGGTTGTTGGATCATGAATTGCAAAAAACACATTTAGTAATTGTTCATATGAAATTTGAGTTTCATCGAAGTCAATTAAAATAACTTCTGCATGATTGGTGTCGCCACGGCAAATATCATCATAGCTTGGATGTGTTGTGTGACCACCTGCATAACCACTGGTAATGTGCGTAACGCCTTTCAGTTGTAAGAAAACAGCTTCTGTACACCAAAAGCAGCCACCACCCAATAATGCTTGTTGCATGAAATGATCCTAAATATTTATATATGGCTCAATATATGGGGGGAATTTATACAATTACAATATTCTTCATATAAATAGATACAAAAAAAGCCTACATAAAAGTAGGCTCTTTTTTAAATTTGATTAACGCGGTTGAATTGCGCTTTCAAACTCAATTACAGAATTACCTTGGTTATCAAGAAGCTGTAATACTTTACCTTCTACTTTGTAGTGGGTTACTTGTGTTAAAGCTTTATTGAATAACTGATCGATATTTGCATTGTTCATACAAGCCATGCGTGTAGATGCAACTTGGCTGAAAGAAATTGAGTGTTTACCAGCATCGAATGAACCCATTAAACGGTTACAACCATCTGAACCTGTTACACGTTTTGTTGCTTCGTCAAATTGTAAGCTTGCGATATTACGTTCTGATGGATTTGTGATAATGGTTGAATTACCAATTTTAGTTGCAACCCAAGTTTTATTTTGTAGTTGATTGAGGTTCGCAGTCGTCCCTGGTAGTTGCGGTAATGATTGGCAACCAACGAAAGCCAATGTTGAACCTAGAAGTGAAACTGCTAAGAATTTTTTCAACATTTTATAAATTTCCTTATGAGTGGATTTAACTAATATAGCTAAAAAAATTAGAAACTTATGAAATTATTTGTATACAAATCTTTCAGATTTATAGGCTTCTTGTTTAATCTGTTTGTAGATATGGTGTTGAAAGGTGATTACGAATAATTTTTGAATATTTTTCACTCGTTAATTCATGCATATTTTGTACTTTGGGATTTACATGCGCTCTTTCATACCATGTTTTCATCGACCAATTCTGATCAAGTGCGCGTAAATCATATAAATAATTAGGTAGATAGCCAGAAGCAAGCAAACGATAATCAACAGGTAATTGATGATTTGAAACAGATTGCACCATATCAAAAACAAGTGTCGTGCAGTTACTGGTGAGGGTGTTATACCATTTGGGCTGCTTTTCTAAGTCTGCAGATTTTTTTAAGTATTCTTCGAATAAAGCTCGCATTTCGGCTTTTGGCATTTGAACAGGAAAAAAGTAAACTTGTTCACCTCGTACATTACTACGCGTGTAAATAATATCTTTTTCATCTGCAGCAATTAAGCTAAGTTCAAACTTTCTAAAAAAACCACCAAGCGTAGAAAATTCTTCATTTTTTTCTTTTCGAATTTCAATAGAAAAAGTCAGTGGCGCACTATTTTTAAAATCGAAACTCACAAGTGTATGGGCAATCTGAGGTCCCATCCAATACGATGTAATCACATTCACACCTGAAATTTCATTCAAATTTACAGTGCGAGTTTCCCATTTTTCATCGTAATCTTGTTCTGTGCGCCAATTGAAATTTCGAACATTTTTAAGCGTAACAATATCGCCGTGTTGTTCAAATTTTAGTGTTTTTGCAACTTCAGGATTCCATTCTCTATCTGCCAAAGCGGGTATGCTGAAGTACCAAAACAAGCCACATAAAAACATAAAGCAATAAAGTAGGATGTCTTTTCCACGGCTAAAAAAATGCTGTGTTGCATAAATGCCTAAAACACTAAGTGCAAATGCAATCCAAATTCCAATAAGAATTCTACTGATGAGCCAGCCAAATGGTTCTTGAAACCAAATGGCTAAACATGGCCAAACAGATGAAAGAATGACAAAGAGACTAAAAAGGGAATGGATGAATCCGATTCCCAAAGCAGCGAAGAATTCCTTTCTACCGATATTTTGCATAATTGTTATTTTTTAAAAGATAATTACTTTATTTTCGGTAAGTTGCGAACTCAAAAGCAATCCCTGTTTTGTCGTCAATATGTTTTTCAGAGGCAGTTTTCATAAATGAATCTGGAATTTCTGGATAAAAAATATCACCTTTAACATCTAAGTTAATATGGGTTAATTCTAAACGATCCGTATAGTGAATGGTTTGTTTGAATATTTCACCACCACCAATAATAAAAATAGTATTTGGTTTTTCAGAGTTTGCTACATCTTCAATTGATTTTTCAAGAGCTTCATCGATTGAGTGAGCTACCTTGACACCATCAAATTTCCAATCAGGATTTCGTGTTATAACCCAATTTACTCTTTTAGGTAGCGCTCTGCCTATCGAATCAAAGTTTTTCCGACCTAAGATAATTACGCCACCTTGGGTAATTTCTTTGAAGTGTTTTAAATCAGCAGGTAAATGCCAAGGCAGATCGTTATCCTTACCAATACACCTTTGGTTGTCCATTGCAACCACATGTACAACTTCAAAACTTCGGAAAGTCATAACCTAAAACCCAAGCCATTTAATTAAGTAAAATAATAAAATCCTGCGTTTTAAAGCAGGATTTTATTATTGTAACTTTAAAATAGAAAATTAAATAGCTAAAGAGTTGTTAAAGCATTGCTCGATTTTAGAGGTGCTGTTTTGGCTTAAAATACTAAACCGCTACAGGTGCTTTAATACCAGGATGTGATTCATAACCAATAATCTCAATATCTTCAAATTTAAAGTCAAAAATATCTTTAATTTCAGGGTTAAGTTTTAATTGGCATAAAGGCAAGGGTTCGCGGCTTAACTGAAGTTGAGTCTGTTCAAAATGATTGGCATATAAATGCGTATCACCGCCTGTCCAAACAAAATCACCTACATCTAAATCGCAAACTTGCGCAATCATGTGTGTAAGAAGAGCATAGCTTGCAATGTTAAAAGGTACGCCTAGAAAAACATCTGCACTACGTTGATACAGCTGACACGACAATTTTCCGTTTTGTACAAAAAATTGGAACAATGTATGACAAGGTGGAAGTGCAACATTTCCAGCTTCATTCGGGTTCCAACCTGACACAATTAAACGACGTGAATTTGGATTGGTTTTAATTTCATTCACAAGCCATTTAATTTGGTCGAAACCATCTTGCTCGTATAAGCCATTTTCTTTTTTTGTACCACCAAAGTTACGCCATTGATGACCATAAACAGGGCCAAGTTCACCTTCAGGACGACCAAAACGTGCAGTTTGTTCTGCCGTAGACCATTCATCCCAAATAGAAACTTTGTTGTCTTGCAAATACTTAACGTTTGTATCGCCTTTTAAAAACCAAAGTAATTCAATTACAATTGAACGGAAGTGAACTTTTTTAGTGGTTAAAAGCGGAAAGCCTTTAGAAAGGTCAAAACGCATTTGATGACCGAATACAGAACGTGTACCTGTACCCGTGCGATCGCCTTTGTCGCCACCGTTGTCTAGGATATGTTGTAGTAGGTCTAAATACGCTTTCATAAATGTCCTGTCATTGGCCTCAATAAAAATACAATTTTTAGGTGTAAATTTAGAGGCTATATAAAATAATTTTCTGCGATGAGTATACTCATCTAAAGATATTTTTAATAGATGATCAAGATAAAGTTAAGTTTGCAGATAATCAATAACTTACTGCATTTTAGAATTGGAAAATAACTTATTAAAACAAAGGTTTGGTTTTTATTTTTTAAAAATATAGTCATCTTCCATATTGTAAATAAATAGCATTATCTGCTTATATTTAATGCGGATTAAAAGCGTGATTATATTGTAGGTCTAAAATTAAATTTAGCATTCCAAAAAGTTTTTGAACTAATAAAAATGATAAATTAGATTTATATTATATGCAGGCTATAATCGAACTAATTCAAAAATATACCCAGTCCAGTGGAGTCAATCGACATGGCAGGCGACATTCAAAAAGCAAAGACATTGTACGATAAATTGTGGGATGACCACTTAGTAAAACAACGCGATGATGGTTCAGCTTTACTTTATATCGATCGTCATTTATTACATGAAGTAACGTCTCCACAAGCATTTGAAGGCTTGCAACTTGCAGGTCGTAAACCTTGGCGTTTAAGCGCAAATATAGCAACACCAGACCATAACGTTCCAACCTCTAAAAAAGAACGTTCAGAAGGTATTGCAGGTATTGAAGATGATACATCGCGTATTCAAGTTCAAACTTTAGATGATAATTGCAAAACTTTTAATGTTGTTCAGTTTGATATTAATGATGTACGCCAAGGGATTGCACATGTTGTTGGGCCTGAACAAGGTTTAACTTTGCCGGGTATGACCGTTGTATGTGGTGATTCTCACACTGCAACACATGGTGCATTTGGTTGCTTGGCACATGGTATTGGTACTTCAGAAGTTGAACATGTATTGGCAACGCAATGCTTAGTTCAAAAGAAAATGAAAAATATGTTGGTACGTGTTGACGGTAAATTGGGTCAAGGCGTGACATCAAAAGATGTTGTTTTAGCAATTATTGGTAAAATTGGTACCGCTGGTGGTACGGGTCACGCGATTGAATTTGGTGGTCAAGTATTCCGTGATATGTCGATTGAAGGTCGTATGACGGTATGCAACATGGCAATCGAAGGTGGTGCACGTGTTGGTATGGTTGCTGTTGATGACAAAACCATTGAATACGTGAAAAACCGTCCTTATGCACCGAAAGGCGAGCAGTGGGATGCGGCAGTTGCATATTGGAATACTTTACATTCTGATGAAGATGCGCATTTCGACACAGTAGTTGTATTACAGGGTGAAGAGATTGAGCCACAAGTATCTTGGGGTACTTCACCTGAAATGGTGATACCTGTTTCCCAAGCGGTTCCAACTTTAGAACAAGCGAAAGATGAAGTTCAACGCAATGACTGGACGCGTGCTTATAACTATATGGGCTTAAATGGCGGTCAAGCATTGGCTGATATTCAATTAGACCGTGTATTTATTGGCTCTTGCACAAACTCTCGTATTGAAGATATTCGTGCGGCAGCTGAAGTTGCGAAAGGCAAAAAAGTTGCGGCATCGATTAAACAAGCGATGGTAGTACCGGGTTCTGGTTTGGTGAAAGCACAAGCAGAAGCTGAAGGTTTAGATAAAATTTTGGTTGAAGCAGGCTTTGAATGGCGTGAACCGGGTTGTTCAATGTGTTTGGCAATGAATGCTGACAAATTACAACCGGGTGAGCATTGTGCATCGACATCTAACCGTAACTTCGAAGGTCGTCAAGGTAATGGTGGTCGTACCCATTTAGTCAGTCCTGCAATGGCTGCCGCTGCGGCAATCGCGGGTCATTTTGTTGACGTACGTAGTTTCTAAGATTATTCCCTCATCCCAACCTTCTCCCTGAGCCATATCATGGCGCAAGAGAAGGAGTTCCCTCTCATTTTAGGAGAGGGCTAGGGAGAGGTTACGGATTCAGTGAGAAATAACCATGAAAAAATATACCGTTGAACAGGGTATCGTTGCACCATTAGACCGTGCCAATGTTGATACAGATTTAATCATCCCAAAACAGTTTTTGAAATCGATCAAACGTACTGGTTTTGGTGAAAATTTATTTGATGAATTACGTTATTTAGATGAAGGTTATTTAGGCTTAGATAACTCTAAACGTCCTAAAAATCCTGATTTTTCTTTGAATCAAGCACGTTATCAAGGTGCTTCAATCTTGATTTCACGTGCCAACTTCGGTTGTGGTTCAAGTCGTGAACATGCGCCGTGGGCATTGGAAGAATACGGTTTCCGTACCGTGATTGCGCCAAGCTATGCAGACATCTTCTTTAATAACAGCTTTAAAAACGGCATGTTGCCGGTGATCTTGTCTGAAGAGATTGTAGATCAATTATTTAAAGAATGCTTTGAGACTGAAGGTTATCAATTAACTATCGACTTGGAAGCTCAAGAAGTGCGTACGCCAAAGGGTGAAAGCTTTAAGTTCGAGGTTGATCCATTCCGTAAACATTGTTTATTGAATGGTTTAGATGATATTGGCTTAACTTTACAAGCATCTGATGATATTCGTGCTTTTGAAGAAAAGACAAAACAATCACGCCCTTGGGTTTTTAATGACATTAATGGCTAATTCACAAGATATTTAGTCATAGATTAGAGCTCTAACTCTTGATAACATCAAATCATAATTACTCTTATTATGAATTTGACATTCTTGGGCTAGGTTTAAATGATGACGAAATCTTTGGGTCAAATTATTTTGTTGTGCGGTGCTGTTATTTCTTTATCGGCATGCCAAAGCTTAGATACTGCTCGATTAAAAAAGATTAAGGAAACATCAAGTACGCAATCTAATGCGAAGCTCTATTGTTCAGGTGTTGATGTTTGCGAATTTGAACGTTTAGATGAAATTCAAGTTGTAAATGAAGACAATCATCGAATTGATCGTGATGCACTAAAGCAAGGAGTTGTACGTTTAGATACTGCTTCGAAAGAATCGAATTCACTTTATTTGTCTGTACCTGCACAGCAACATGAAGTGGTCATTCGTTTTTATCCTGTGACTAAAGATCGAGCGGAAAAGTTACATGTCATACATCGCTTTAAAGCACAGCAAAACTATACATTTCACATGTACCGTGAGCGAAACTTCGTAAGTGGCAGCCTTTTGAATGTATCTCCACCAGAGCCTTTGTGTGTAGATCTGAAAGAAGGCAAAAAAATAATTCGTACTTTTTGTAAGCCTTACAACGTTTTAAATGGACTTGGCGAGTTTACAGAGAAAAAACTTTAAACTTCATCAATTTTAGATTGATACTAAAAATGGAAAAACTCATGTCAAAACATATCTTGATTTTACCGGGTGACGGCATTGGTCCTGAAATCGTAAAAGCGGCTGAACAAGTGCTTACACGTGTAAATGAAAAATTCAACTTAGGTTTGACGTGGGAACAAGGTTTATTAGGCGGTGCTGCAATTGACGCACATGGCGAACCGTACCCAGCTGTAACAGCAGAACAAGCGAAAAAGGCAGATGCACTTTTGTTAGGTGCTGTAGGCGGTCCTAAATGGGATACGATTGAGCGCTCAATTCGACCTGAACGTGGTTTATTAAAAATCCGTAGTGAATTGAATTTATT
Source organism: Acinetobacter portensis (assembly GCF_009372215.1). Classification (GTDB taxonomy): domain Bacteria; phylum Pseudomonadota; class Gammaproteobacteria; order Pseudomonadales; family Moraxellaceae; genus Acinetobacter; species Acinetobacter portensis. The sequence continues at coordinate 16,501 of NZ_LWRV01000110.1, forward strand.
CGCAAATTTACGTCCTGCTATTTTGTATCCACAATTAGCTGACGCTTCTAGTTTAAAGCCTGAAATTGTTGCTGGTTTAGATATTCTTATTGTTCGTGAATTAACAGGTGGTATTTACTTCGGTCAACCGCGTGGTATTCGTGAATTAGAAAATGGCGAAAAACAAGGTTTCAATACCGATGTTTATGCTGAATCTGAAATCAAACGTATTGCTAAAGTTGCTTTTGAAATGGCAAATTTACGTGGCGGTAAAGTGTGCTCTGTAGATAAAGCAAACGTACTTGAAGTGACTGAGCTTTGGAAACAAACGGTTACTGCATTGAAAGAAGAGCAGTACCCTGAAATCAATTTATCTCATATGTATGTAGATAATGCTGCAATGCAGTTGGTTCGCGCACCTAAACAATTTGACGTGATTGTAACAGGTAACTTATTTGGCGATATTTTGTCAGATGAAGCAGCGATGTTGACAGGTTCTATTGGTATGTTGCCATCTGCATCTTTAGATGAAAATGGTAAAGGGATGTATGAGCCTTGTCATGGTTCTGCACCAGACATCGCAGGTCAAAATATTGCGAACCCATTAGCAACTATTCTTTCAGTTGCAATGATGCTTCGTTACACATTCCGTGCTGAGGAAGCAGCTAAAGCCATTGAAGATGCTGTGGGTGATGTATTAGATCAAGGCTTACGTACCGCAGATATTATGTCTGAAGGCAACACAAAAGTAGGTACAGTCAAGATGGGTCAAGCAGTTGTATCTGCATTGAACTAATTTTATTTGTATTAAAAAACGCAGCTTAATCGCTGCGTTTTTTAATTTAAGAATCTGAATTTTTAGAATTTGAAAGATCACTTTTCAATATTCATTTTTTAGGCATATAAAAAAGCCACTTCACAGTGACTTTTTTGCTATCGCTAAAACTTAACGTGCACGGTAAGTGATACGACCCTTAGTTAAATCATAAGGTGTCATTTCAACTTTCACACTGTCGCCAGTTAAAATACGAATATAGTGTTTACGCATTTTACCAGAAATGTGGGCAATCACTTCGTGACCGTTTTCTAAACGTACACGGAACATAGTATTAGGAAGCGTTTCGGTGACAACGCCTTCGAACTCGATGAGTTCCTCTTTATTGGCCATAGCCTACCTGAGTATCAAATTGGAAAGGCGCAAATTATAGTCAATTTTTTTGCATATTACAAGGTTCTAAGCCTTTAACTATGCTCATCTGTCAATCAAATAGGCGAATCATGCGTTTAAACTTTTTTTCATAAAACATGGTTTGCTCTGTTGTCAGTTTGGTCAATCACAGTTAATCTAAATTGAATGTTTTAAGTATAAATAAAGAACATACAAGGAAGGTTTTTGAGTGAGTCAGCAAACAGATGCATCGGTAATACTACGATTGGGCTACCAAGCGATTCGTCGTGCTGGTTTGCCTACAGATGAAATTTTGACAAAGGCAGGTGTTGCTTTAAGTCAAGTTGATGCCAATGACCGCACTCCATTGAATTCGCAATATGCTTTTTGGGTGGCAGCAGAAGAAGTTAGCCGAGATACAGATATTGGTTTACATTTAGGTGAAAATTTACCTCTGTATCGTGGGCAAGTGATTGAACATTTATTTATTTCTTCTGTGAATTTTGGGGAAGGTCTAAAACGAGCACTCGCATATCAACGTTTAATTAGTGATGCTTTTCATGCAACTTTGGTTCTTGAAGATGGTCGTTGCTATTTAACCAATGGCGAACAACCTCATGCTGAAAATATTGTAAATCGACATTTTTCTGAATGTGCGATGAGCGGTGTTTTACGCTTCTTTAAATTTATTACTGAAGGTCGTTTCGAGCCCATTTATATCGATTTTAATTTTAGTCAGGGATCATCTGATGATGAATATCTAAGGGTATATGAATGTCCTGTAAGTTTGGGGCAAAAGGAAACACGTCTTTATTTTGATCCCGCAATTTTAGATTATCAATTGTGGCAAGCAGAGCCTGAACTTTTTCATTTACATGAACAGTTAGCCGTTGAAAAATTACAAGAACTTGCACGTTATGATTTAGTAGGTGAAGTTCGTCGTGCGATTGGTTTCACCTTAGAAAGCGGTGAAACAACTTTGGAAACAGTGGCTTCACAATTGAATATCACGCCACGTCGTTTACGTACGCAATTGAGTGAAGCAAATACGAGCTTTCAGCAAATTCTTTCAGATTATCGTTGTCGTTTAGCAAAACGCTTATTGGCAGGTACAAATGAAAGCGTAGAACGTATTGTGTATTTAACAGGTTTTTCTGAGCCAAGTACGTTTTATCGTGCATTTAAGCGTTGGACAAATGAAACGCCTGTGGAATATCGAAAAAGAAAGCAGCGTTAATCCTTATATTTTTAGAATCCACCCCAACCCCTCCTTTGTCAAAGGAGGGGGACCTCTCTTTTTAAAGGTGAGAAGCACAGCTTCGCAAGAGGAGGGATTTAAACACTAAAAATAATTAGCTTATTCCGGCATATTCAACCAATGTGGTCCTAATGGCATTTTAGGTAAATCAAATTGTTCAGGGTAATCTGCATGAATGAAATATAAGCCATCGGGCGGAGCGGTAATGCCTGCTGCTTTACGATCTTCCGCTGCAAAAATTTCATCAATATGGTCAATTTCATACATACCTTGACCAATTTCCAGTAAGCATCCCACAATATTTCTCACCATATGATGTAAGAAACCATCGGCTTGAATGTCTAAAACTAAATAACAACCATGACGTATAAGTCTTGAATGGGTGACATGACGTATAGGTTGATTTGATTGGCAAGCAGCTGCTCGGAAACTTTCAAAATTATGCGTGCCTTCAAATTTTTTAGCCGCTTCCATCATTTTTTCAACATTCAGCGGGTTAAAAACATGCGTCACTTGTTTGTGTAAAAGCGCAGGGCGTTGTGGATTGTTATAAATTACATAACGATAACGACGTGCTTGAGCTTTGAAGCGTGCATGAAAGTCCGAATCCATTTCTTTAATCCACTGGATAGAAATGTCTTTGGGCAATGTACTATTTGCACCCATTAACCAACCACGAATTGGACGAATAGCATGAGTATCAAAATGTGCAACCATATTTGTGGCATGTACGCCTGCATCGGTTCGACCTGCACCGTGTAGCATAATCGGCTCATTGGCAATTTTAGACAAAACCGTTTCAATAGTTTCTTGCACGCTTACTACGCCAGATTGTTGAGTTTGCCACCCTCTATATTGAACGCCAGAAAACTCAATACCGACTGCAAAACGTTGCATATTCACCTCAAATCCACTTAATTTTTCCAATGGTCATGCCATTGATCTACCGCGTCGTATTTTAAATACATTTTTAATGCTTTTGCATAAAGATCTGCCTGACTTAAGCTATTACTCACTAAAAACTTTGCATGACTGATCCACTCGCTGACGGCATAACGCTGATCGAGCAATCCAAATGGCACTTGACTAGTAATAATCACCGCACAATTTTTCGCTTGGATGTTTTGTAAAACCTGTATCAGTTTTTCATTCACTACAATATTGCCTGTGCCAAAACCTTGTAAAATTAAGGCATTTGGAGGATTTTTTAAGAATAATGCTAAGTTTTCAATCTGCTGATCAACTGAAATAGGTTGCCACATTAAACTCACACAATTAAAGTCTTGAGCTTTAGCGATGAGCGCATCATTCACTTGAATTGCATCTGTATTCGCGTAGATGGGCGTATTTTCTTCAATGCCAGTAAATGCATCTAATTCTGTTGTATGACGTTTTAACGCTGTTTGAGCGTGAATTAAGCGATGATGGAAAGCGAGGTAGACACCTTGTGCACATTTCACAACGGACTCTAAAGCAAAATTAAGATTATCAATGGTATCTGTAAATTCACGTGTGTCATCGCCTTTGACATTAAGTAAAGGATATTGACTGCCTGTAAGCACAACATGAGCAGAATGACCAAGGCAATTTGCTAAAACGGCACTGGCATAACTCAAGGTGTCTGTTCCGTGAATAATCACAAAATTTTGATATTGTTTTTGCTGTAATTCTTGAATAAATTGAGTCAGCCTTAACCAATCTTCCGCAGTACACGCGCTACTGTCTTTAATAACAGGTGATACAAAGCATTCAATATCTAATTGAAGTGGAAGTACATGTTGTAATAATGGAATAAATTTTTCCGCAGGCATTGGTGCTAAAGGTTCGCCAACACAGCCGAAAGTTCCGCCCATATAAATTAAAGCAATTTTTTTCATCATAAAAAAAGCAGCCAAGAATGACTGCTTTAGTGTAAATCGTTTTTTATTAAGATGCGATTTGATTCAGTAACTGATCTGCAACTTGACGTTGTTCAGGTGAATATTCGGTTTCGTTGTCCGCTAAAATTTCCCGAGCTGCATCATAAGCACCTAGCTCAATATATTTTTGAGCTAAGTCTAAATCTAGCTCAATTTCATTCATATCGATAAGAGAAGGGAATGATTGAACCAAAGGATCGGTGTTATCAAGCTGATTTTCTGAAATGCTAGGAGCTTGATTTGCTATTGGAGTGGCTTCTTCTACAAAAGTAGAATCTAAACTTTTTTCAATTTCAGTTGGTGTAATGCCAATGTCTGTCGTAGGTTGAGTGTCTAAATTAAAACTAAAATCAGGTTGTTCATCTAGAATAGGAGAAGGCTTTTCTGTCTCTTCTACATTAAATTTATGTGTAGAAAAATCTAAATCAAATTCATTTGTTTTGAGAGGAGCTTCTTCAATAACATCAGCTTGTTGGCTTACTTTTTCTTCAATAACGTCATCATTGTTTGAAAGTGTAAAAGAAAAATCAAGCGGTTTAATTTCATCTACAGTAGATTTTACTTCAGCTTGTGGTTGAATATCTTTAGCTGTAAATGATGGGCTAAACTCTAGTGCTGAAGTCTCTATTGTGGGTTCATCAATTTCTTGAGTCTCTACAATTGGAGATGGTGTGAAGTCTAATTGTGTCTCTTCAATATCAGCTTTTACATTTTCTGTTGCGTTAAATGTTGGCTTGCTAATAAGTGCATCAAAAGCATTGTCCGAGAGTGGAGCTGGAGCAATAGGTTTTACAGGTTCTTGAACTGCTTCTACATGGTTTGGTGTAAATTGGATAAAATCATTTTCTTTTGCCGATGATTTTCCCTGATTGACTTTAGCTTCTGCTTGTTGAGCAATATCATGCAGTTCTAATGCATTTAAATGGCTAAGTAGTTGATTGATCGCAAAATCATCTTTTTGTTTAAGATGAACATCAAGCAATAACAGGTACAGTTCATGTTGAGAGTTATCGCGTTTTAAGGCTTGGTTAATTTGAGCTTCTGCTGCAAAGAAATTACGATCTTGAATTAAAGATTCAATTTTTTTGCGTGTATCTGCTGAAATGGGCTGTGTTTTTTTGGTTTCAACAACATCATCTTCAACGATTTTCGTAGGTTTGGAATGAGTACGTGTTGAACTTGTTTTTTTTGCCTTATTTTTCGCGTTTCCTTTTTTAGAAGGCTGACTTGATCCTTGAGCATCTTGACGCTTTTTGACCACAAGTAAAACGACAATCAAAATGATGAGTGGAATCACATACATCAGCATATCTATACCCCTTATGGATCATGTCTTTTAGATGAAGACAAATCCTGAAAAAAACTTTTGGTTGTAACACATTAGGGTCTGTTGACATT
>NZ_LWRV01000111.1 GCF_009372215.1 Acinetobacter portensis
AATTCTAAAACACCCCCTGTCATAAGACAGGGGGTGTTTTTTTATGTATATAAAATTAGAAATATGAAAAATAATGGAATTATAGCTAGAGCTCGCTGATAGATTTACTTGATCTTTTTAGTGCGTGAAGTAATTGACCTAATAATATATCTTTTTCAGCAAGTACCATAATAATCATGGGATATTGTGCATTGGGAATAGAGGTTAAAATGGCTTTTCCATTTTCAGCATCTAATGTGATTGATTGGCATTCTATAAGTTGTAGTTCAGTCATAAGTGCGCTGACCATGGCATGGAGTGAGCTACTCACAGCTGCTAATTTTGTTCTGTTGAATGAATCTTTTTTGTATAGTGTCGTTAATTCAAAGCCATCTGTTGAACACATCATAATAGGCATTCTCCAATTATGATGTGATGTTGTAATTAATTTCTATAGATGTGATGAGTGCTTCAAGTAAGAGTTTTACATCTGTTTTTTTTCGTGCATCGATCATAAATAATGGATGATATAGATCATTTTTAATCAACCAATCTTGGTATATATATGTCGATTTATCTAAATCTTCATCTGTATGTGTAATTCCTATCGCAATATATTCTGTATATTCTTGAAAGACCTCTAAATAATGTTCAAGTTCTTCAATTGAGTTTTCTAAGCTGTGATCGATGAGGATGATTGCTCCAATTGCCCCCTTACAGATAACAGACCATATAAAATCAAAGCGCTCTTGTCCTGGTGTTCCATATAAGCCAATCACCAATCCATCATCGAGGGTAACCTCACCATAATCGATTCCTACAGTTGTCTGAAGCTTTGAATGGCTTTCCTGATCTGTATTTAATGCTTCTGTTACAAGAATTGGTATTTCAGAAAGTGAGCGGATGGCTTCAGTTTTTCCTGCTCCCATAGTGATGTGTGCTGAGAAAACA
>NZ_LWRV01000112.1 GCF_009372215.1 Acinetobacter portensis
CTGCTAGTCTAGAGCCTTATTGAATATGACAGTGAAAAAGATATAGCAACAATTTCACTTGATCGTGATGGTAAGGGGGAGCTTGATAGTAATGGTGAACTTAAAGATATTTATGACAAGCAAGAATTACTCGTTTTAACAAATCAAAAGCAAGCTTTTGATTTGGATGATTTACTTGCAAATAATCAAATTGTTTATTAATTAACGTAAATAAAAAGCCCCGATTGGGGCTTTTTATTTTTTTAGTTCTTTTAAAATAGGACAACAATTTTCACTTGTTGCTTTGCATTCATCAACCCAAGAGCTTAGACGTTTTTTTAAAGCTTTTAACTCTTTAATGCGCAAATCAATTTTTTCTAATCTTTGTTCTATAACGTATCTGACTTGATCTCGGTCGCTAATTTGTAATTGTAATAGATCTTGAATTTCACTGAGCTGCAAACCTGCATCTTTACCTTTTTGAATAAAACTTAATGTTTCAACATCTTGATTCGAATAATAACGATAATTCCCTTGAGCCTCAGGAATACGCAAAAGACCAATACGTTGATAATAGCGAATGGTTTCAACCGAAGAATGTGTAAGTTTTGCAAGCTTTCCAATTGTAAACATATTCGTACCTCGAAAAAGACTTGACTCTGTACCTAGGTACAGACTTTATTCTAGTATAAATAGAAAAATGTGAGAGTGCATCCCATGGAGCAAGCTAAAAAATCTTCATGCTGTTCTAAGCAAAATCAAACCGAGAATGTCATTCATATAGACCCAGTTTGTGGCATGACTGTGGCTGAAAATTCAGAACATTATTTTGAGTATGAAAATCAGCGTTATTTATTTTGTTGTGCAGGATGCAAAACTAAATTTTCACAAAATCCCGATCAATATTTAGCAACTCAACACGTAAATCATCATGACGATGTTGAAGTTGTAACACCTAAAAAAAATTCATGTTGCACTTCAAAAAAAGCTGTTATTGAAGATCAAAATTTAGATACAAAAGAAGTGAAATCATCTAGCTGCGGTTCTAAAAAACAAGATGCTGTTCCTGAAGTGAAAAAGTCTTGTTGTGGTGGTCAAAAAGAAAAACCACAGGATGTGAAAGTTGAAAATTTGGGTTGTTGTGGTGGAAAAAAACATACACATTCTGATGATCATTCACAGACAGAAATTGATCTGGTATGTGGAATGTCGGTAGATACATCAACCGATTTAAAAACAGATTATAAAAATAAAACTTACTATTTTTGTAATCCATCTTGTGTTGAAAAATTTAAGGCAGATCCTGAGTTTTATCTCATTCCTATGGATGAGCGCCCTGTGCCAGAAGGTGCAGCGGATATGGATTATACCTGTCCAATGGATCCTGAAATTGTACAAAAAGGGCCAGGTACTTGCCCAATTTGTGGTATGGCATTAGAGCCAATGCAACCTACTTTAGATGATGGTCCAAACCCTGAGTTGGTCGATTTTAGTAATCGATTCTGGAAAACATTGCCTTTTACTTTACTTGTATTTGTGATGGCGATGGGCTCGCATATTCACGCCATTATTCCACAACATATTCAACCGTGGATTGAGCTAGTTTTATCTATTCCTGTTGTGCTTTGGGCAGGAAAACCCATTCTTGAACGCTGTGTCAGCTCTTATAAAACGCGTAATTTAAATATGTGGAGTTTGATTGGTGTTGGCGTGCTTGCTGCATTTATTTATAGCGTTATTGCCACCATCTTCCCATCACTTATTCCTGTTGAAGCGAAAACAGGTCATGGTGTTGCGGTCTACTTTGAAGCGGCTTGTATGATTGTTTCCTTGAGTTTGCTCGGGCAAATTATGGAATTAAAAGCACGGGCTAAAACAGCAGACTCATTAAAATCTTTACTGCGTTTACAAGCCAATACGGCAATGCTTGTACAAGGAAATGAATTGCTAGAAGTGGATATCTCTATGGTAAAACAAGGAGATATATTACAAATTGCTTCGGGAGAGCAAGTTCCATTAGATGGTGTTGTGGTTGATGGTAAAACTTATATCGATGAAGCCGTGATGACGGGTGAGCCTGTTCCTGTGAAAAAGGAAGTAGGTGACCAAGTGATTGGTGGTACGGTCAATCAGCAGGGGAGCGTTCGCATTCAAACCACGGCTGTTGGTGCAAATACAACACTTGCCAAAATGATTCAAACCGTTGCGGAAGCACAACGATCTAAAGCACCTTTACAGCGATTAGCAGATGTCGTTGCTAAATACTTTGTTGTTACTGTTTTGGCAATTAGCGTACTGACTTTTGTTGTATGGATGATCTTTGGGAAAGCTCAGTTTGATATTGCGCTCATGTGCGCCGTAGCGGTACTTATTATTGCGTGTCCATGTGCATTGGGTTTAGCAACACCAATGTCTGTGATGGCAACAACGGGTCGTGCTGCACAAAAGGGTGTTTTATTTAAAGATGCAGAAGCAATTGAAGCACTCAGTAAAGTTACGACATTAATTATTGATAAGACGGGCACATTAACTGAAGGCAAGCCAAGCCTTAATGAAATTAAGTTACTTGTTCCTGAGCTAGATCAAGCGCAAATTGAAACGTGGATTGCTTCAATTGAACAATACTCGACACATCCTATTGCTCAGACTTTATCTAAAATTGTCCCTACGCAACAATATGTAGATGTTCAAAATTATGAAGATGTAACTGGCTTTGGTGTAAAAGGGCAGATTGATGGTTTTGATGTGTATATTGGAAGTCAAAAACTTGTTGAGCAATTAGGGGTAGTAATTCCTCAAGAGGTTCAATCACATTTAGATCAATTGCGCGATGTGGGGCAAGTGATTAGCCTCTTAGCAACGGAAACTACTTTATTGGCTTATATTTCAATTCATGATGCTGTTAAAGAAAATGCACATCACGTGATTCAGCAACTTATTGCTGATGGAATTGAAGTGGTTATGGCAACAGGTGATCACGAGAAAAATGCACAAATTGTAGCGGCTGAATTAGGCATTCAATATGTATATGGAAATTGTACGCCACAAGACAAACTTGATATTGTAAAAAAATACCAAGAACAAGGAAAAGTTGTTGTTATGGCAGGGGATGGTATTAATGATGCACCTGCCTTAGCTCAAGCAAACATTGGTATTGCAATGGGTAATGGCACAGATATTGCCAAACAAACAGCTCAAATTACTTTAGTTAAAGGGGATATTCGAGGCGTTGCAGATGCGATTCACATGGCAAAGTTAGGTGTGAAAAATATGAAGCAAAACCTTGCATTCTCTTTTGTTTATAACGGCTTGGGTGTTCCTGTCGCGGCAGGTATTTTTTATCCACTTACAGGTTTGTTATTAACACCAATGCTTGCGGCAGTTGCAATGTCTTTAAGTTCATTGTCTGTTGTGATTAATGCCTTGAGATTACAGAAATCTAAATAGTTGTAATAAACGAAGCAAAAAGCCCAAAGAGTTTTTGGGCTTTTTGCTGATAGATTAATCTAAAAAACAAATCATATTTAGAAAAATAATCTGTTTTAACAATTTCTTTATTTTAAGTATATTTATTGCACAAATTGATGCACAGCAGATCTCCCAAAAGTTGCGCATTGTTTTTCTAACTTTATATAGGAAATATGAGTGATGAGTAAATTAATAACGATTGCATTCGTGGCTGTATTTTTAACTGCTTGTTCATATAACCCTGTTCAATACGAACAACAACGTGATGTGTGCTGAGAAAACA
>NZ_LWRV01000113.1 GCF_009372215.1 Acinetobacter portensis
TTGATTTATGACGGAAGTCTAATGTAGTAAATGAATAAATCCAACTGTTTTGATAGGATTTTTATAAACAGTGCTGAACTTTACTTAACCTTAGCCTAAATAATCGTTAAACTATGACATTCTGCTGTATATCCAGACTTGGAGTAATTGTATGTCGTGGCTTTCTTCACTTAAATCTGTCTTTTCACCTGCCAAAGGGGTGAATGAAGAAGAAATCCAAAATGTGCTTCAAAATTACATTTTGCCAAATTCGACAAATCAATTAAAAGATCGAATTACGCAAGTAAATGTAGAAGGCCATACATTGCAAATTACAATTAATACAGTGCCTGCTGAAGCAGATGATTTGCAAAAAATCCATGATGATTTAGCGGATGCTTTGGAAAAATGTGGCATCACAGAATTGAATATGCATGTGATTCAGCAAAAAACAGGCAGTTGTGGTCACGACCATAAAGAAGGTGAAAGCTGTTCAACGCCTAAGCCTGAAACAGCAAAAAATAATTTACCGCCTGTCGTGGATGCATCGGGTTCAGCCAAAGCAGAAGAAGATCCGAACAATCCACCTATTCAAAAAGCTGCTCCACAACAACGTGATGTGCCAAAACATCCACGTATTCAAAATGTGATTCTGGTTTCATCAGGCAAAGGTGGTGTAGGTAAATCTACAACAACGGTGAATATTGCACTTGCACTTCAAAAGCTTGGTTTAAAAGTGGGTGTATTAGACGCAGATATCTACGGCCCAAGTATTCCGACAATGTTAGGTAATGCAGGTCGTACACCAATGATTGAGGCAGAACAATTTGTTCCTATTGAAGCATATGGTATGGCAGTGCTTTCAATTGGGCATTTAACAGGGGATAACAATACACCTGTGGCTTGGCGTGGTCCTAAGGCAACAGGTGCGCTTATGCAGTTGTTTAATCAAACATTGTGGCCAGACTTAGATGTACTTGTGATTGATATGCCACCGGGTACAGGTGATATTCAATTGACACTTGCTCAGCGCATTCCTGTAACAGGTGCGGTTATTGTGACAACACCACAAAACGTTGCCTTGCTTGATGCGACTAAAGGTATTGAGTTATTTAACCGTGTACAAATTCCTGTCATGGGTGTGATTGAAAATATGTCGACACATATTTGTTCGAACTGTGGTCATGAAGAACAAATTTTTGGTACAGGTGGTGGCGATAAACTTTCTGAACAATATCAAATTCCATTACTTGGTCGTTTACCGTTAAATGCATCTATTCGTGAAAATGCCGATGCAGGTAAACCATCTGTTATTGTGGGTGATGCTGCAGCAGAAAACTATATGGATATTGCACAAAAAATTGCAGGCAAATTATCAAAAGTTGAAAAAGATCAAAGCCGAATTTTCTAATTTTGTGTCATTTTTAACGCAATTTAAAAAGCTCATCAGATGATGGGCTTTTTTTATGTGTAGAAAATTAGATTGCAAATTAGTTGATTAATCCACAATCCGACAAGCGGTTAAAAAACACCTCATTTTGTGATTATTTACTCTAATTTTAATTTCTAGAATATGAGTTCTCCCTAATCATGAAAAGAGTGTATTGAAAATGATGACTCAAAAAATTCTAGCTACTGTAATTTTTTCACTTAGTGCCGTGGCTTTCAATGCTTCAGCAGCAATCATTAATAATGTAGATTTTCCTGCTGAGTTTGTTCAAGCAAAAGACAAAGTTGCTTCTGCCGATCAAGAGCAAGTAACCGCTGCTGATCATGCAAAATAAAACTTAAGTTTTGCAGAGATTAAAGAGGGCATTAGCCCTCTTTTTTATTGTAGATTTAACATATTGATGAATAAAAAATCAGTTAAATCATAAAAATAGTTAAATTTACAATTCAGTTACATTTGTTTCACAAGTAATTCTTATTTTCAGCGCTTAATTCCCGATATTGAATAACACCCATATCTATTTTGTTTTAGGCATTCACATGAAATCTATCATTAAAGCTTTAGTTCTTAGTTTATCAACAGCAATTGCTGTACCTACTATGGCAACAACTACATCTGCACCAACGTTGAAACAAGTAGCAACTTCTGTTGCACAGCAAAAAACTGCTGAGAATAAAGATGTTCAAAAAGTAAATGCACAAAAACAAGTAGCATTAAAGAAAGCTGAAAAGAATAAAAAAGCCCTTGCTGACAAAGAGTTGAAAGAGCAAAAAGCAGTTCAAGAAAAGCTAAATAAGGCAAAAGTAAAAGCAGATAAGCAAGCGGCAAAATCAAAAGCGAAACAAGAAAAAAATCAAAAAGCCTTAGCGGAAAAACAAGCAAAAGCACTGAAAGAAAAAACAAAAGCAGATCAAAAAATTCAAATGACAAAAGATATTAAAAAATCTGTATTTACAGGTTAATATTTTTTTAATCATTAGATTAAATTGATTTAAAAGACCCAAAGATTGGGTCTTTTTTTATATTTGTATGAAAATTAAACACTATGACTTTGCAGTCTATATCGTAATAATAAGAGTGAATCCATGCCTAATGTATTGATAATCATCATTATATTTAATTTTTTGTTGCAATTAGATAATTCCGCTTACAATTGATTTTTTGCTAAGATTTATCAACTGATCTATTCTTCGCTGATTCTCAGGTGAGGTCTTTATATGATTTCATGGTTATTTATCGGTTTAGTGGTGACTATTCTTTTAACACCAGGGCCAACAAACACGTTGCTTGCATCGTCAGGTATACAAGTTGGCATACGCAAATCTTTCCGATTAATTCCTTCTGAAGCATTTGGCTATCTTATTTCAATTACGGCTTGGGGTTTCCTTATTGGAAAAGTTGCTGCGTATATGCCGTTACTCCCTGTAGTTCTTAAATTATTTAGTGCAAGTTATATTATTTATTTAGCGATTAAACTTTGGCGTACAGCAAATGTTGAAGTGAGTTTTAATCAGCCGACCATTCGTGCACGAGAGTTGTTTGTTGCGACTTTGCTAAATCCTAAAGCTTTATTATTTGCTTCGGCAATTTTCCCAGCAATTGCATGGCTGAACATTAATTATTATGTTTCACACATGCTAACATTCTTATTACTTATTGTGCCTATTGCATTTTTTTGGACATATATTGGTTCTGTATTGGCATCGAATAAAATACGTTGGTTAAATCAAACCAATTTGCAAAAAACAGCATCTTTGGTCTTACTTAGTTTTTCAATTCCGCTAAGTTATTCTGCAATTTTAAGCCTTTGATGCGATATTCATCTCATTCCTTGAATTGAATTTCTTGCAAGATGCATAGACTTATTTTCATTAAGCTAGATTTCAGTTAAAGTACTTCGCAGTGAATTATTTAGCATTATTTGGATAGAACTCAATGGCAATTAAATCGGATCGCTGGATTCGCGAAATGAGCGAAAAGCACGGCATGATTGAACCGTATGCTGAAAATCAAGTCCGTTTAGATGAAAATGGTCAAAAACTGATTTCATACGGTGTTTCAAGCTATGGTTATGATGTACGTTGTGCGCGTGAATTTAAAGTTTTCACAAATGTACATTCTGCAATTGTAGATCCGAAAAACTTCGATGATAAATGTTTTGTCGATATTGAAGCAGATGTTTGTATTATTCCACCAAACTCATTTGCCTTAGCGCGTACTGTAGAATATTTCCGTATTCCACGTAATGTGTTAACGGTTTGCTTGGGTAAATCTACATACGCACGTTGCGGTATTATCGTGAACGTAACACCACTTGAACCAGAGTGGGAGGGTCACGTGACTTTGGAATTCTCAAATACAACAAACTTACCTGCTTATATTTATGCAGGTGAAGGTGTTGCACAAATGTTGTTCTTTGAATCTGACGAAGTATGTGAAACATCTTATAAAGACCGTGGTGGTAAATACCAAGGTCAAACAGGCGTAACTTTACCTAAAGCTTAATGTTTTAAATAAAGTAAAAAATCCCGCTATTTAGCGGGATTTTTTATGTCATGCAGTTTTATATTTTGATCTTTTAACGTCCTCAATTGAAAAAATTAAAAGATCTATAAAACTGAATATTTCAGATTTTACTTGGCAAATTTTGCAAGCAATTCTTCTTTGGTTAAGTTCGTAGATTCTGCATCTGTACGACCTTTATATTCGAATGTACCTGCATCCAAACCTTTTTCGCCAATGACGATACGGTGTGGAATACCTGTTAATTCGATGTCAGAGAATTTAACCCCTGGACGTTCGTTACGGTCATCAAGAAGTACATCAAAACCTGCCGCTTGAAGTTCTGCATAAAGTGCTTCAGCAGCTTCTACAGTGCGTGGAGATTTATGTGCATTCATTGGAACAATCGCAACATCAAAAGGTGCAATGGCAGCAGGCCAAATAATACCTTTGTCATCGTAATTTTGTTCAATTGCAGATGCAACCACACGTGTTACACCAATACCATAACAACCCATTGTCACAACTAAAGGTTTACCATCATCACCTAATACTTTACAGCCTAAAGCTTCTGAGTATTTTTGACCCAATTGGAAGATGTGACCCACTTCAATACCACGTTTAATTTGAAGTGTACCTTTACCATCAGGAGATGGATCGCCTTCAACAACATTGCGTAAGTCATAAACTTCTGTGAATTGTGCATCACGTTCCCAGTTTACGCCTGTAGCATGTTTGTCTGCTTCGTTAGCACCTGCAACAAAGTCAGAAAGCACAGAAGCTGCACGGTCAATAATTACGGTTAAGCCTTTTTCAACTAAACCTTGAGGACCGCAGAAACCAGGTGTTAAACCAAATTCAGCAATTTGTTCTTCAGTTGCAAAAGTAAGTGGAGATGCAATTAAAGGATGTTTTTCAGCTTTAATTTCATTCAGTTCGTGATCGCCACGAATGAACAATGCAACAACAGGTACTTTTTTACCTTCTTCTGCTACACCTTGAACTAATAATGCTTTAACAGATTGAGCAGGATCAGATTTTAAGAATGTAGATACATCTGCAATTGTTTTTTGATTTGGTGTTTCTACAATTGCTAATGCTTGAGTTGGTGCAGCACGCTCACCAACAAGAACAGCTTCAGCCATTTCTACGTTCGCTGCATAATCAGAATCTGTAGAGAATGCGATATCGTCTTCACCACTTGAAGCCAATACGTGGAATTCGTGAGAACCTGAACCACCAATAGAACCTGTATCTGCTTGAACAGGGCGGAAGTTTAAGCCTAAACGTGTGAAGATTTTGCAGTAGGCATCGTACATCACATCATAGGTTTCTTGTAATGATGCTTGGTCTACGTGGAAAGAGTAAGCATCTTTCATAATGAATTCACGTGAACGCATTACACCAAAACGTGGACGAATTTCGTCACGGAATTTTGTTTGTACTTGGTAGAAGTTAGCAGGAAGTTGCTTATAACTTTTCAATTCGTTACGTGCTAAGTCTGTAATGACTTCTTCGTGTGTAGGCCCAAGTACAAAGTCGTTGCTATGGCGGTCTTTAAAACGTAATAATTCTGGACCGTATTGCACATAACGACCCGATTCTTCCCATAAAGATGCAGGTTGCGTTACAGGCATAAGTACTTGAAGAGAACCTGCGCGATCCATTTCTTCGCGAACAATCGCTTCAACTTTATTTAATACGCGAACGCCCATCGGCAACCAAGTATATAAACCTGAAGCCAATTTACGAATCATCCCCGCACGTAACATGAGCTGATGTGAAATAACTTCAGCATCATTTGGGGTTTCTCTTAACGTTGCAAATAAAAAGCGACTCGCGCGCATGGAAACTGTCCTAATAAATTTTGCGTGAAAGCAAAGAGTATACAATAAAAAATGAGGTGAGAATTTGTCGATCTCACCCCAATATTTTGCCAAATATGGTCAAGGGAAATTATGACATGATTTTTTTAGTTTGACGCATCATAAAGTTTTTAAAATCGTCTAAATAGGTAAAAATCACAGGAACAACGACTAAGGTCAGTAGGGTGGAGGTAATAACGCCACCAATCACAGCATGTGCCATAGGCGCACTTTGTTCACCGCCTTCGCCTAAACCAAGTGCAAGAGGTACCATTCCCATCACCATTGCACTTGTGGTCATTAAAATTGGGCGCAAACGTGTTTTACCTGCTTCAATAATAGCATCGTATCTGCTTGTGCCTTTATCCATTGCTTTTTTAATAAAGTCGATGAGTAATATGGCATTTTTAGTGACCAAACCCATCAGCATGATAATGCCAATAATAGAGAACAAGTTCATGGTCGAATTGAACAAGAACAAGGCAAGAAATACACCAATGAGCGATAAAGGCAACGATGCCATAATTGCCGCAGGATGTATAAAGCTATTGAATTGTGAACCTAAAACAATATAAATAAACACAATAGAAAGGGTAATTGCCGTTAAAGCATAACCTGCCGATTCTGCCATGTCTTTGTTTGAGCCTTGAGTATCGAAGCTATAACCGACAGGGAGTTTGAAATCACTTTGAATTTTTGCAATATCTCCACCAATGTCACCTGTAGGTCGTCCTGATGTATTTGCTTCTATCAAAATTTCACGAGATAAATCACGACGATTAATCTGTGATGCACCAAGTGTTTCATCAAATTGGGCAACAGATGCTAAAGGAATCAGAATTGGATTGTTATCTGCATCAGTTTTTTGCGATGTTAAATACATGTTTTGAACATCGCTTGGTAAGCGACGTTTGTCTTCATTTAAACGCAGATTTACATCGTAAGTTTCACCATTTTCATCTTGCCAAGAAGTCACATCATCACCTGCAATAAGCGGGCGAACAACGTTGGCAATTTGATTCACTGAAAGTCCTAAGTCACTTGCTAAAACCCGATTGATTTGAACATTTAAGGTCGGTTTCGGTTCTTTAAATGAACTTTCTAAATCGACAATACCATCGACTTTGGAAATTTTAGCCATAAAACGATCTGAAATTTTTTGTAGTTCGTTTAAGTCAGGGCCTTTAATTGAAATCATCACTGGTTTTTTGCCACCTGAAACCACTTCATCTGCCGATGCAATTGAGGTAATGGTAATCCCTGCAACCGATTTTAAGCGTTCACGGAATTCGTTATTTAACGCATTGAGTTTTTGTGTGCGTTCAGAACGAGGGGTTACAGAAACACGCAAACTCACATGATTTTTGCCGCGATCTGTTGTGCTATTGATAGAACCATAAGTGGTTTTTACTTCAGGATGCTGACGAATAATGGCATCGACCTGTTGTAATTTTGCTTGTGAATATTCTAAAGATGCATTTACAGGCGTTTCGAATTTAATGCGAATTTCACCTTTGTCGGGTACAGGTACAAATTCTGTTCCGACAAATTTAGAGAGTCCTAAAGCGCCAAATAAAGAAGCAACGGCTATTAATAAAGTGATGAAACGGAACTTTAAGGCAAGTTTTAACAGTTTTTCATAGTGTTCGTTTAAATTGTCGAGTTTGCGTGAAATCCAATCGAAGAATTTTTGTAGTTTGTTTGGCTTTTTATTTGGATTGTGCTTTTCTGCCCAATGTGCTGAAAGCATTGGATCTAGGGTAAAACTAACAAACATCGAAATCAGAACAGCTGTGCTTACCGTCACACCAAATTGATAGAAGAAACGTCCAATAATACCGCCCATAAAGGCTACAGGTAGGAATACCGCAACAATCGTCAGGGTTGTAGCTAAAACAGCAAGACCAATTTCCTTGGTGCCATCTAATGCCGCAGTTACATGATCTTTGCCCATATCTGCATGGCGCACAATGTTTTCACGCACCACAATGGCATCATCAATAAGTAAGCCAATACTTAAAGATAGTGCAAGTAGTGTCATCATGTTAATGGTGAAACCAAATGCCCATATAAAAGCTAATGTACCTAAAAGGGCAATAGGTAAAGTCAAACCTGTAATGATGGTAGAGCGGAATGAACCAAGGAAAAGTAGAACAATCAATATGGCTAAAACAGCACCTTCTACAATGGTACGAGCAACATCTTTAATACTGCCTCGAATTCCTTTAGAACTGTCTACAACAACTTTTGCGGTTGTGCCTTTTGGAAGTTGTTCATTTACAGATGCTAAGGTTTTATTCATGTTGTCGACAACATCAATCACATTAGAATCTGAGCTTCTTAATATATCTACGGCAACGGCAGATTGACCATTCAGATAAGCACTCGATTCCATTTCAGCTTGGCTGTCTTCAACGTTTGCAATTTGTTTAAGATAAATGGGCGCATCATTTTTATTGGCAACCACTAAATCGCCAAAGGCAAATGGATGAATGACTTTTGATTTAATTTCGACAACAAGTTCTGAATTGGCTTGTTTCAGCGTTCCACCGGGCAGATCAATATTTTCAGATTTAAGTGTGTTGATAACTTGATCTACACCAATGCCAAAACTTTGTAGTTTTTGTGGATCGACCTGAATACGAATTTGTCTTTGTGCATCGCCTAATAAGTTGACCGTACCAACACCAGAAACAGTTTTGAGTTGCGGGATAATACGTTGATCTAAATAAGAGCTTAAATCTCGTAAGGACATCGTATTCGATTCAAATACAATCGACATAATTGGGCTTGTTGTCGGGTCGTATCGTTCGACAATGGGGTCTTGAATTTCATCACGAAATTCGGCAGAAACAGGTGCAACTTTATCTCGAACATCTTGTGCTGCAACAGATGAAGAAACATCTAAATTAAATTCTGCAATGATGGTCGATAAGCCTTCACTTGATTGTGAAATGACTTGTTTAAGACCTGAAATCGTATTGATTTGGTCTTCCATTTTTTTTGTAATTTCAGATTCAACGGTTTCGGGTGATGCACCCGGATAGTTGGTATAAATTACGACAAAGGGGAAATCGACATCTGGAAATTCTTCCACGCCCATGCGTTGCCAAGACGATAAACCCAATACCATCAAACAGAACATCATCATGATCGTAAAAACGGGATACTTCACACTAATTCGGGTTAACCACATAATATGTATCCTAATTTTTAGTTTTTACTCATGACCACTTCTTTATGAATGTCCTGATCTGTGAATTTAATTCGACTGACCACATCATTTTGTTGTAAGCCTGAAATGACTGCAGTGTTTTCATTGTAGCGTTGTTCAAGAATTTGAATATTTGCCTTGGTGATTTTGTTTTGGCGAATTACCCAAACATAAGGCTGAGTTGTTGCATTTACAATTGTATCGAGTGGGATAATTTGTCCTGAAATTTGCGTAGATGAAACAATATTTCCATCAACAAATGAACCAATACTTAATGAGTTAATGGTCGTTGTTGGTTTTGCAAAGAACTCAATTTGGCGGCTGTTTGAATCTGCAATCGGGGAAATGCGCTGAATTGTGCCAGTAAGTTTGTTGGCATTACCTTGAATATTAAACTCAACTTTTTGACCAAATTTTAGTGCAGATTGAGCATCGCTTGGAACTTTGGCTTGTAATTCGAGTTCATTGATATCGACAATTTCAAAAAGAGTTTGTCCCGCGCTCACGGTTTGACCTGGTTCAACTTGACGTTTTGTAATCACGCCATGAATAGGACTGGTAATTACACCATCTTGATTGGCTTTTTGTGCAATATTGACATTGGCTTGCTGCGCACGCGCGTTTTCCAATTGGCTTTTATAATCAAGTTCACTTTGCTCATATTCAACACGTGAAATAAATCCCTGATCTAATAAACGCTTTTTACGTTGCATCATGCTTTTTGCTTGATTGGCTTGTGCTTGCGCAGAATTTAAGTTCGCTTGAGATTGGGCTAATCGAGCTGCATTGTCTTGATTATTTAAGCGTACAAGAACCTGTCCTTTAGATACAGTTTGACCGACCTCTGCATTGACTGTAGTGGCAGTCGCAGTTACTTGAGCTTGAATACTACTTTGATTTACTGCACGAATTGTGCCTGTAAAAGCAGTTTTTTCAATTGAATTGCCTTGCTTAACTTGAATTAAATCTGCCTGAATAAGTTCAATTTTATTATTTTGTGCTTCTGTTGTTTTTGGTGCATCTTTACTACAAGCACTTAAAGCGATACATACACATAGCGTAGTCATACGAAGAGGCGTACATAAATGTGTTTTTAATAATGTTGCTTTAGCGTGCATTAATTCATCCTTTGATGGTAGAAGCGCTTTAAAATTCAATTTATTCAATTACTTTTAGTCGTGCAATAATTTTGTCGTACTCTGCCTGTGTATTTAGGTAACTAACTTGTAATGATTGAATATTTTGTTTCATAGAACTTAAGTTGTTTAGATTGTAAGCGAGATTGTTTTTCAAATTAGCAGGTACTGCTTTACCTTTACGTGTAAATTCCATTTCTTCACGCTTAAATTGAACCCGATCATTTTGTAATTGTTTTAATTGTGTTTGTTGATAATCGATTTGTTTTTTTATCGCTTGTAATGCCACATTACGTTTTTGAGTCGCAATATTACTATTGTTATATGCTCTTTTTAATTTTTGATCATTTTCATGTTGCTTTGCTTGTACTGCACGTTGTGGTGCTTGTTTTAAATCTGCTTCTACGCTGTAAGCTCTATTTTTCTGAATGACTTGCATATTTTTATCTAAAGCTTCATAACCATGGCGAATATGCGCAGGTGTAACAGTAGAACTAATATTGGCAATACCACGACTATCGTAATATCTATACCATGCTGCTTTATTTGGATTGTTAGCAAAACTCATCATAGGGTATAGGCTAAGTATGCTTAGGATTAAAATTCTTTTAATTTTGAGATTACATATTTTAATTATGCAATTGGACGTATGCTCATGCCAGTTCACTTTTTTCCCCAAGATAAAGTTGACTAAATTGCTTATTTTAAAGTAATAATGAAGCTATTTTAGAATAGTTTCATCTATATTAACTTTATATCACTCAAAAAAAAATCGTTGAATCTTGTAAAGTGTGAAGCTGTTGTTGTATTGCTGGTTAAAGTGTAAATTTATGAAGAATAAGTTCATTGAAACTGCAAGTAAAGATATGTTAAAAATGCTTACAATCTGTAATGAATTACAAATTAATCGCTTATCCAAAATGGGAAGGGTCAGTTAAATGGACGATAAATTGCAAAATCTTAAAGTCATGGTAATTGATGATTCAAAAACAATTCGTCGTACTGCAGAAACTTTATTGCAACGCGAAGGTTATGAAGTTGTTACAGCTGTAGATGGCTTTGAAGCATTGTCCAAAATTGCTGATGCAAATCCGGATATTGTATTTGTAGATATAATGATGCCACGTTTAGATGGTTATCAAACTTGTGCGCTCATCAAAAATTCACAAGACTACCAAAATATTCCTGTCGTTATGCTATCGAGTAAAGATGGTTTATTTGATCAGGCTAAAGGTCGTGTTGTGGGCTCAGATGAATATTTGACAAAACCATTTAGCAAGGATGAATTGTTGAACGCGATTCGTAATCACGTTTCGGCATAATCTAAATGGCTGTTCTTGGGGAAAATTATGGCTCGAATTTTAATAGTAGATGACTCACCAACCGAAACATTTCGTTTTAGAGAAATCTTAACTAAGCATGGTTTTGATGTGATTGAAGCTGTAAATGGTGCAGATGGGGTAACGATGGCGCAAGCTGAATTACCAGATTTAGTACTTATGGATGTGGTGATGCCTGGTGTAAATGGATTCCAAGCAACTCGTCAAATTTCACGTGGTGCATCAACAAAACATATTCCAATTGTCATTGTAAGCACAAAAGATCAAGCAACTGACCGTGTTTGGGGAAAACGTCAGGGTGCAAGTGATTATTTAACGAAACCAGTCGATGAAAACCAACTAATTGATGTGATTAAACAACACCTCAATGCAGGATAAAATATGGCAGCGAATGGATTTATCGAATTACTTCGGTTGTCCAAGCGTGGCAATAAAAACTACGCTTCAACTGAAAATGAAGTAAACCGATGGTCAGGCATTGCTTTTGAAATGATGGGGCAATATTTTGTTGCTCCGCTTGGGGAAGTTTCTGAGGTAATTTATCCACCAAAATATACGCTTGTTCCAAATACGCAACCTTGGGTTGTGGGACTTGCAAATATTCGAGGAAGATTGCTCTCAATTTCTGATTTATCTCATTACGTTTCAGGTAAAAAAAGTCAAAATACTCAAACTCAAAAAGTGATGTGTATTAGCCATAACGACCATTATGTCGGTTTAGTTGTAGATCAGGTTTTAGGAATACAACACTTTAATAAGAAAAGTTTCTTTTCTAAACATGAGAATTTAGAAACGAATTTACAAGAATACTGTCAAGGTTATTTTCAACAACATAATCAACAGTGGAATGTTTTTTTATTTAGTCAATTATTAAAGAATCCTAAATATCTGAATGCATCAATGAATTTTTAAAATTAACAATCGTAACCTTATTTTGTAAGGCTAAAGTTTGTAATCGGGGGAAAGCTGAATGGGCTTTAAGTTTAAAAAGAAAAAAACGGGTGAAGTCAGTCCAAAAAAAGAATCTGCATTGGCGAAAAAACTTCAACCGCAAATTGATCAATACGCGCGTGTATTTGGCGATACAGACAAGTCAAAACCGTTACTTTTAGCCGCAACAATTGCTTTAGTGATTGCTGCAATCAGTCTTTTTTCACTGTTTTATACAGTACCCCATTCAAATAATTTGACTCAAAGTTTGGGTGATTTACGTTTGTTATCTCAAACAGTATCTCGTCAAGCGACTGAGGCAACAGCTTCTGGTACAAAAGAATCGATTGATAAGTTGAAAAATCTACAATCAGAATTCAATCGTAATTTGGAAATTGTAAAAAGCGGTCACTCGGCTACAGCAGAACTTGAAGCTGTTGAAAATGACTGGTTTAAAGTATCAAAAAATATTGATTTGATTGTTTCACAACAAAAATTCATTAATACCTTATACGATACAAATATTGCAATTGGTGAAGCGATTCCAGGTATTCAAGCCGAATATAACTTGATGGTTGACCAAATGGCACGTCAAAACTTGCCAAGTAGTCAGGTGGTTATTGCAAAAAACCAAGTATTCCTTGCAGAGCGTATTTTACGTTCTATTAGTTCTGTTTTGGTTGGGGTAGAAAACTCGCGTGAATCTGCCGATGATTTTAGTGTTGATACAGAAACCTTTGGTTCGTATTTAAAAGCGCAATTAAATGGTAGTGCAGAATTAGGTGTACAGCGTATTTCGGATGCCGATTTACGTGCTTCTTTAGAAAGTATTGAAGCTGACTATGACAATGTATTGAAATCTGCTGCGTCAGTTGTTTTAAAAAACTCGAATCAAATTGTACAAGTTCGTAAAGCATCTTCTGAAATTTTTGCAAAATCGGATGAACTACTGAAAAACTTGAGTCAAATTTCTAACGGTTCAGGTTTATACATTATTGTTCCTGCAATTGTTCTAATTTTGGCACTTGTTGCGTTCTTAGTGGTTGTTTATAAATTATTAACACTGCGCGGTGTTTCAGACAAACAACGTGTAACACGTTTACAAGATGAATATGACCGTAACCAAAACGCAATTTTACGTTTACTTGATGAAATTGCCGATTTAGCAGATGGTGACTTACGTTCTTACGCAACGGTATCTGAAGATTTTACAGGTGCAATTGCCGATTCTATTAACTTCGCCATTGACCAATTACGTGACCTTGTATCGCGTATCAATGATACATCTCAAGAAATTGCACAATATACTGCGAACACGCAGGGCATTACCAACCAGTTAGCTGAAGCATCTGAACATCAGGCGCAAGAAATTGCAGGCGCATCTGCCGCAATTAATGAAATGGCATTGTCTATTGACCAAGTATCTTCAAATGCCGATGAATCTGCTTCGGTTGCGGAACGCTCTGTACAAATTGCCTCAAATGGTGCAGATGTTGTAAACCGTTCTATTGATGGTATGGATATCATTCGTGAACAGATTCAAGAAACCTCTAAACGTATTAAGCGTTTGGGTGAATCTTCACAAGAAATTGGTAACATCGTTGCCCTCATTAACGATATTGCAGACCAAACGAACATCTTGGCATTGAACGCTGCAATTCAAGCGTCTATGGCAGGTGAAGCAGGTCGTGGTTTCGCCGTGGTTGCCGACGAAGTACAGCGTCTTGCAGAACGTTCAGCATCTGCAACTAAGCAGATTGAAAGCTTAGTTAAAACCATTCAAACAGATACCAACGAAGCCGTTATATCAATGGAACAAACGACTTCAGAGGTTGTACGTGGTGCGAACTTATCTAAGGATGCTGGTGTTGCCTTAGATGAAATTCAAACGGTATCAAACAACTTAGCGAAGCTCATTGCAAACATTTCCGATGCAGCAAAATTACAGTCTGCATCTGCAAGTCATATTGCAACAACGATGAACGTTGTACAGGAAATTACATCGCAAACGACAAGTGCTACTTTTGATACAGCACGTTCGGTATCTGAGCTTGCAGGTATGGCAGAATCATTACGTGAGTCTGTAACTGACTTTAAATTACCTGAATAGGGCTTAACAGCTTGGGGAAGATGTATCTACTTTTCGAGGTGGGTACATCTATTCAGAGATGAGTATTTATGCTGTAAGTATTTTTAGAGTACAGCATGATCACGACAGATTCAGTTTAAGTGCCTTTCGGTGCGGATAACGTAAGAAGCCTTAGCTATGAAAGAAATATTAAAAAATTTAGTTGAATCGACAACGCTTCCTGAAGATAGCTATCTTGAGCAAGATCAAGAAATTTTAGAAATTTTTGTTGAAGAAATTGAAGAAATCTTCGAAGAGCTCGATCCATTACTTGCTTCGTGGTTGGAAAATCCAACAGAACAGGAATTGTTAAAGACCATACGTCGCCATTTCCATACTTTAAAAGGTTCTGGACGTATGGTGGGTGCGCGTTCGGCTGGTGAAATTGCATGGGTTGTTGAAGATCTTTTAAATCGTGTTTTAGCAGGTGCGGTTCAAACCGATAAAAAAGTAGAGCAGTTTGTTGCGACTGTTTATCACATTTATAAATACAAACTTTATCCGCTCTTTAAAAATGTACAGCCGACACAAATAGACTTAAGACCTTTGGTTTTGATGGGGCAAAGTTTACAGCAACAAGAAAGTCTTGAACCTGCACTTGACGATTTATTGCAATTAGCATCAACGGTAAATTCAGAAGATGATTTAACTGGATTAGAAATTGTTATTGATAATGCTGTTGTTGATGGCTTAGAGATTGAAAATTTTGAGGCGATTGAGCCATTCGTTGAACATGTAGACGTAAATGAAACGATAGAGCCTATTTATTTTGCTGAAGACATTAAAGATATTGAGCAGAATGAAAACATTAATTTAAGTGAAATTTCAACAGAAAAAGACACTGAAGAAAGTGCATTGTTGGCAGAAACAATTGACATTTTCATTGAGGAGGCTGAAGAACATCTTATTGTTATTCATGAGTTTTTAAGCAATGAAAATATTGCCGAAAAAGATTATAACAATCTAATTCGCGCATTGCATACATTACGTGGTAGCTCAACCATGGTAAATTTAGACCATGTATTTGATGCGAGTACCAAAATAGAACATCTGTTTAAAACCTTGGTAGACGATGGTTTAGACGTTAGCTATCAAGAAATGTCTGCATTGCTGAAATATTCAGACTTTATTCAAGATTATTTAGAAGAACTTAGCCAATCATCGAGTGAGAAATTACAGTCAATTTACGACAATTTTGTGCAGGATTGGAATCAATTCGAGTTTGTAGAAAGATCAAATGAAATTGTAGAAAGTACACAGGGTATTGTGACTCGATTGATGGATTTGAATATCGATCGATTATTAGATGCAGAATTCGAATTTGATCAATTGGCGAGTGATGAAAATTATTTACGTGAGTTAAGTCATCAAGCGCAATTATTGGTCGATGGAACGCAAGTTAAAGCTGCGGAAAGTATTCATCATCTCACGCAAGAGCTGAAAACGGCTTATGATGCACTTTTAGATAAACCACAATTATTACATTCAGATTATGCGTACGATGTATTTAATACAGTACATCAAAAACTGATTTATTTATTCGATCATCTAGCTTCAAGTCAGCGCGTAAGTTTGTCTGAAGATGATTTATCTGCGTTACAGAATTTATCTGTATTTGTTCAGCAAGATATTGAAAATATTCCAGTTAAAACAAATGAAATTCAGCAAAATCCAGCACTTGACTTAAATCAATCTTCTATTGGTTTAATTGATTCTGCTCCTGAAATTTTGGCTTTTGAACAGCCAGAGCTTCAAGTTGAAAAGTCAGAAGAAATTCATTTTGATTTCAATCAATTAAATTTTAATGTTGAACCTTTAGCTGTTGAGAAAACTGAAGAAACGACTGTTTTAAATGATTCAGTTTTAGATCTTCAAGTATCTGAACCAAGCTCAGCTTTAAATTTAGCGCAGTTATCTCAGCGTATTGCATCTGATCGATTAGCTGTAGATTCAGAACTCACCAATAGAGACTTCGATTTAGATTTACTTGATATTTTCCTTGAAGAAGCCGATGAACTTTTAAGCTCTATTGATGAAGAAGTCGATACTTGGTCTAAAGATCACGAGAATAAAACATCTTTAACTAATTTAATGCGTTATTTGCATACCTTAAAAGGTGGCGCAAATATGATTTCTGCAAAAAATATTGGCTTAATAACGCATAACTTAGAAAGTATTTATGAGCGTTTAATCAATAAACAGTTTGAAGCATCACCTGCGTTAATGAGTGTTATTCGTTTGGTACAAGATGATGTTTCAGATCGTATTCAAGCAATTCGCGATGAAACGATTGATTATCCCGCAACAGAAACAGTCAATATTCTTCAAAATATTGTCGCGATTACACAAGGTCAAGAGATTGTCAGCACGGAAAGTGTTGCTGAAACAATGACAACAATTGATCTTGAACCTATTCAATCGCTTCAAGATAGTGTTGAAACTGCAATTGATCATTCTATTTCAATTGAAAAAGATAGCATTGAAAGTCATGAAGTCGCATTCGAAACAACCGAAAAATTATCTTTCGATGTAGATGAAATACTAGAGCCAGTTGAAGAATTTAAAGCACAAAGCTTGGTGGATGAATCTGAAATTTCTGATGGCTTTGTAAAAACTGAAACACATTCTGAAGAGCAAAGTCTGCATGAAATTGCAGAGGAGTCTTTCTTTGAAGAAGCAGAAGAGCTATTAGAAACGACTGAAAGCTTAATCCAACAATGGATTGATAACAGAAGTAGTCGTAGTATTTTACTTCAATTACAACGTGCCGCGCATAGCTTAAAAGGTGGCGCACGTATGATTGAGGTAGAGCCTGTTGCTGCAATTGCATATCAACTTGAAAATACATTCGAACAGTTTGCATTCCATCAATTTAACTCAAATGCTTATGACAATTTATTGTTCACAACGGTTGCATGGTTAAAGCAGGCAATCTTTAAGCGTGATTACAGTAATTTTGATGGTCTAAACGCAAGTTTAGCTGCAATAGAATATGTAGATGTCACCGTACAACTTCCTGAAAGTGTTGCACAATTAGATGTTATTGATACTGTAGCGACCTTTGAATTTGTTCAAGGTGATGGTACAGAACCACCTGCAATGTTGGGTGAGTGGAATGATGTTAATCAAGACGACAACAGTAATGAGATGATTCGTATCTCGGCAGATCTTGTCGAGAAAATGATTGATTTATCTGGTGAAAACTCGATTAACCGTTCACGTGTTGAAATGGAACTTAGCCAATTTAACGGTACTTTGTACGAGATGGAACAAGCGATTCAGCGTTTAGCTGATCAGTTGCGTCGAATGGAAGGTGAGCTTGAATCACAAATTATTGCAAAACATGGTAATGAAAATTCACGTTATGCAGACTTTGACCCATTGGAGATGGATCAATATTCATCTTTAAACCAATTGTCAAAATCGCTTGCCGAATCAACATCCGATTTGGTCGATTTCAAAAATACGTTGGCAGATAAAATTCGTGGTGCGGAAGGTCTGCTATTACAACAATCACGTATTCAATCTGAAATTCAAGAAAGTTTGATGCGGACACGTTTGGTACCATTTTCACGTTTATTGCCACGTCTACAGCGTATTGTGCGTCAAACAGCATCTTCATTGAACCGTCCAACAGAGCTTGTCGTTCATAATACAGAGGGTGAGCTAGACCGTACTACGCTTGAACGGTTAGTGACGCCATTTGAACATATGCTTCGTAACGCAATTGACCATGGTATTGAAGATCCTGAAGTTCGATTGGCTGCGAAAAAACCTGAAGTTGGTTTAATTGAGTTAAATATTAGTCGTCAGGGTACAGATGTAATTGTAACGTTTAGCGATGATGGTAAAGGTATTGATGCTCAAGTCATTAAAGAAAAAGCATTAAAATTGGGCTTGATTACGCCGGATCAAGATCTCGATCAACAAGAAATATTGCAATTTATTTTCCATCCTGGTTTTAGTACTGCGAAAGAAGTGACGCAAATTTCAGGGCGTGGAGTTGGTCTAGATATTGTACAAAGTGGTATTAAAGCATTGGGTGGTCACGTTACGGTAACTTCGACACTCGGTAAAGGAACAGCATTTAGTATTCGCGTACCAACAACAGTTGCAGTTAGTGATGCATTGATGGTGAAGGCGGGCGATCAACAATTTGCATTACCATTGGCACAAATTGAACGTATTGTACGTATTGCACCTGAAACACTAGAAGCATACTTCAATAGTAAAGATGACTATTTTAAAATTGATAATGAAAGTTATAAATTACGTTATATTTCAGAATTTATTAGCAATCAGCCTGTACCACGCCTGAACAATGTTGGACACTCATTACCTGTTATTCTCATTAAAGGCAGTGCTGGTCAAACCATTGGGTTATTGGTCGATCAACTTGTGGGTTCACGTAGTCAAATTGTGGTAAAACCAATTGGTCAGCAATTCTCTAAAGTGGATGCAATTGCGGGTGCAACCATTATGGGGGATGGTCATGTCTGTCTTATTTTAGATAGTCAAGGTATCGCAAGACAAGTTCAAGCAACTAAGCGTCAATTAGTAAGCTCTAAACAACGTGAAATTCAACGTAATAATGCACGTCAATTAGTGATGATTGTCGATGACTCAGTGACTGTACGCAAGGTAACAACCCGTTTGTTAGAGCGTCAAGGCTACGATGTTGTCACAGCAAAAGATGGTGTAGATGCTGTTGAGCAACTGGAAAATGTGAAACCAGATCTTATGCTGCTAGATATTGAAATGCCACGTATGGATGGTTTTGAGGTAACAAGCCATGTGCGCCATCATGATCTTCATCAAGACTTGCCAATTATTATGATTACTTCACGTACAGGTGAAAAACATCGTGAACGTGCATTTAGCTTAGGTGTATCCAACTATATGGGTAAACCGTTCCAAGAAGCAGAGTTACTAGAGAACATTGAAACTTTATTGGCAGTAAAACAGGGGTGATTAAATGAGTCAAAATTTAGTAAGTTCATCGCTGATTGATCAAATTAGTCAGCAAGAGTTACATCATTTAATTACGGTATCGACAGGTTTTATCGATGCATATATTGTTGAATGTCATCATAAAGCACCAATGCTTATCCCTCAGAATATTGTACTGTCAGCACTTGATAGCCCAACAAAAGTGAAAACAGTCGATTGGCATGAATTGAATTTGCCTGTTTTTTCTGTGTGTGATCCAAATAAAATATTAGGTGTGGCTTTGGTCATTGAAGGCGATGATGTCGATCAACGCTTTGCCTTAATGTGCAATGAAATGCCCGAAACAATTCGTTTGCGTATTTCTGAAATTGTAGATGATGAACGAGAAAATACCGATGCAACTATTTTCCAATATGTGAAAATGGGTGAAATGGACTATCACATTCCTCATTTGGGGAATATTCAAAGTTCACTTGGAATTAAATAAGCAGCATCTTTAAAAGTAAAAAAGGAACTCAATGGAGTTCCTTTTTTTTAATTTGAATTTTTATTGTCTAAATTAAGCCAAAAGATTTTCTAAAATTTGTTCATAAATTTCAGAGAGTGGCTCTAAATCATCGACATTTACATGTTCGTTAATTTGGTGAATGGTTGCATTCAATACGCCTAATTCAAGCACTTGTGCGCCTGTAGGTGCAATAAAGCGACCATCTGATGTGCCACCGCTTGTAGAAAGTTCGGTCTCAACACCTGTCACATTTAAAATCGCACTTTTCGCAGCATTAACAAGTTCACCGACAGGGGTTAGGAACGGTAAACCTGAAAGTGTCCAAGAAATATCATATTCAACATTATGACGATCTAAAATTTCTAAAGTACGCGCTTTAAGTTCTTCAGCTGTTACTTCAGTTGAATAACGGAAATTAAATAAAGTATTTAATGTGCCAGGAACAACATTGGTCGCGCCTGTGCCTGAATTAATATTTGAAATTTGGAATGTAGTTGCAGGGAAGTATTCGTTACCGTTATCCCAAACAGTTTCACATAATTCAGCAATTGCTTTAGATACTGTATGAATAGGGTTCACTGCAAGGTGTGGATAGGCAACATGACCTTGTTTGCCTTTCACCGTTAAATTTGCATTTAAAGAACCACGACGACCATTTTTAACAATATCGCCTAATTTATTTGTGCTTGATGGTTCACCCACTAAACACCATGTCATTTTTTCATTACGTGCTTCTAAGGTTTCAATAACTTTAACTGTACCGTTAATTGACGGACCTTCTTCATCAGAAGTAATTAAGAATGCAATAGAACCTTTATGATTCGGGTGTTTTTTGATGAAACGTTCGGAAGCAATCACCATTGCCGCTAATGCAGTTTTCATATCTGCACTACCACGGCCATATAACTTACCATCACGAATTTCAGGCGCAAATGGATCTGAATTCCAAGCATCTAAGCTACCTGTTGGTACAACATCTGTATGACCTGCAAAACAAAATACAGGAGATTCTGTGCCTTTACGCGCCCAAAGGTTATCTACATCATCAAAACGCATGTTTTCAATATTGAAACCAATTTTTTCTAAGCGTTTTGCCATAATATCTTGGCAAGTATGATCAATAGGGGTCACCGAAGGTTGGCGCAATAATTGTAAGCTAAGCTCAAGAGTTTCAGACTGAGTCATACCAATAAAAACACATCAAAAAAGTCAGCCTATAATAGGCGAAACTGAAACATAAGGGGAGTTTTTAGATATAAAAAAACCCTATCAACGATAGGGCTCTGTCGTCATATAGAGTAAATTATTTTCTACTGATACTATCTGATGTTTTTTCCGCAGTGTTCGTTACAACGCTTCCGGCTTTAGAAACGTCTTTACCCACACCCTTTACGGTATTACAACCAGTTAATACAAATGCAAGTGCGATTGAAGCTGCAATAATTTTTTTCATAATGTGTTCCATACCTTTAGGTTAAATTTTTATTACCTTTTTAGATTAAAAAATAAACTAAAAAGTAGTGTTGATATTTTATGGTTGTTTAGTAAGCAAATGTAGCTGATAAATTCAGCATTTAAGGTGTTAATAAATGAGTATTTCTATACATATAATGGTGTTGGTTTTTACGTTGAAAATATAAACCATCTGTCCACCAGCGCGCAGTTTCACTGGTTTTCTGTAAATCTGGACAAATCCATTCTTGACGGCTTAAACGATAAAACTCTTCAGATGGAGGCAAGATAGTCGTTCCCCAAGTGCCTAATCGTCTAGCAGGATTAATCCATGCTGGGTGCATTTCATTTAAATGGTATTTAGGTAAAAATAATTGACCTTTCATGACTGCAAATTTATGTGAAATTTCTTGTCCTAATACATGACTAAATTGAAATTGTTTTTGTGTGAAATGATTTAATTTACGTGCAAAAGTATCACTTCTATTTAAGCCATACCAAAAGGGAAGCGAAAAATCTTTTTCTGCTAAATAGTATTTAAGTGCAACTTCCCAATGTTCAATTCGGTTTTCTTTATTATTGAATATAAGGAAATCGAGTTCACCAACAGTTTTTGGTCCATCTATAATTTGAATACTATGTTCTATTAATTTGTAATAATGATATTTGTCATCTAGTAACCAAAACCAAAAGAACATTTCAAAACGTAAGCCTAAACGTGTACTTTTTAATTTAGATAGAAAAATATCGAGTTCTGTACTGTCTAAGTCGAGCTGCTCTAAGCGACTTTCATAGTTTTTATAGTGTTCTTGCCAATGTTCATTTGTATGTAAATTAAAGGAATGAGCAATACTGAGCTCTGATGGAATACTCGATAAAATATTCGGACTTGCAATTGCAAATGCAAGTTGACGAACAATAGGTTTTTTATATTTTAGCCAAGGTTCTACGAATAAAGATGTTTGAGCGTATGGCATTTAAAATCCAAGCTAAAAAGTGCAGAAATGCAACGGATAATCATTTAAAACCACTTATACTACAAAAATGAGATACGCAGGAAAAATCTATGAGAACGTTGTTTTGGCGAAGTTTGGTGATCATCTTCGTAATACTTGGCTTTATAGGGGCATTATTACCCGGTATGCCAACAACAGTGTTTCTTATCTTGGCTGCATGGGCAGCATCTAAGGGGTGGCCACAAATGGATGCTTGGTTATTGAATCATCCTAAATATGGTCCTACATTAAAGGCATGGCGTGCAAATGGCACAGTTCCAAGAAAAGCCAAATGGTTTGCCAGTATTATGATGCTAATTAGTGGGGTGCTGATGTTACTAACAACTGCGCCTCTTGCTGTTAAAATTTTCACAGATGTTACTATGTTAATTGTTGCAATTTGGCTGTGGTTAAGACCAGAACCAGCAACTCAGGGGAATTAGGGATCATTATGAAATACGCTTTAGAACAAGCAGACATTTTAATAGATTTAGAAGAACAAACTTTATATGTGCCAAA
Organism: Acinetobacter portensis; assembly: GCF_009372215.1. Taxonomy (GTDB): domain Bacteria; phylum Pseudomonadota; class Gammaproteobacteria; order Pseudomonadales; family Moraxellaceae; genus Acinetobacter; species Acinetobacter portensis. Next base: position 22,969 of record NZ_LWRV01000113.1, read on the forward strand.
ACATAATAAATATTATGTCATCTCAAGTGGCTTGAACGGTATTGGTGAAAAAGAAAACTCGGGGAAAACACCAAGAGGATGGCATGAAGTTGCTTTAAAAGTAGGTGATAATGCTCTTGAAAATACAGTTTTCATTGCTCGAAAAGAAACAGGTGAAATTTATAACCATGATTTAGTAGAAGCATTTCCAAAAAGAGATTGGATATTGTCACGCATTCTTTGGTTAAGTGGCTTGGAAGATGGATTTAATTTAGGTGAGGGGTGTGACACTTTTAATCGTTATATCTATATACATGGAACACCAGACACAGAACCAATGGGTATTCCAAAGTCACATGGCTGTATTCGAATGCGAAATTTAGATGTTATTGAGTTATTTGACTTAATTCCTGAACGTGCATTGGTATATATCTCTGAAAAAAAATTGCTGAATATTTAAAAAAAATAAAAAATGATGCTGATTTTTACTTTTTTATTAAAAAAGTTACGGATGAAAATGTGAAAACAAGTATTAATTTCTACAAATAATTGAAGAATCTGTTTGTTTTTGAATCGAATAACCTATTTTTTAATCACTCGAGCTGAAAATATGGAAAACAGTTAGAAAAGCGTTTGACACTCCGTCAGGATTCTCTATAATGCACCTCATCAAGCGATGAAGTCGATTTGAAAGGGCGCTTAGCTCAGTTGGTAGAGCGTCTGCCTTACAAGCAGAATGTCGGCGGTTCGATCCCGTCAGCGCCCACCAAGCTTCTTTCAAAGTTAAGATACTTATAGTGCAGCGGTAGTTCAGTTGGTTAGAATATCGGCCTGTCACGCCGAGGGTCGCGGGTTCGAGTCCCGTCCGCTGCGCCACTTTAGTTCTTAATACATTGTTTGTACTTTAATAGCGATATTATGTAAGTGCAGCGGTAGTTCAGTTGGTTAGAATATCGGCCTGTCACGCCGAGGGTCGCGGGTTCGAGTCCCGTCCGCTGCGCCATTTACGTAATAGACCTTTTAAGGGCGCTTAGCTCAGTTGGTAGAGCGTCTGCCTTACAAGCAGAATGTCGGCGGTTCGATCCCGTCAGCGCCCACCAGATTTTTTGTGATGCAGCGGTAGTTCAGTTGGTTAGAATATCGGCCTGTCACGCCGAGGGTCGCGGGTTCGAGTCCCGTCCGCTGCGCCATCCTAAAATCGAAATGTTAGACCCTATAAGGGCGCTTAGCTCAGTTGGTAGAGCGTCTGCCTTACAAGCAGAATGTCGGCGGTTCGATCCCGTCAGCGCCCACCATCTTTTATTAATTTAAAAGATAAATACTTAGAAATAAGTATAGCGATGCAGCGGTAGTTCAGTTGGTTAGAATATCGGCCTGTCACGCCGAGGGTCGCGGGTTCGAGTCCCGTCCGCTGCGCCATTTTTCATTCCCTGAAGTGAAAAATGTAATTCAAGCAAGTTTTATGACTTGTGTCATAAAAACAACAATGTTGTTTTTATTCTTCAGGGCGCTTAGCTCAGTTGGTAGAGCGTCTGCCTTACAAGCAGAATGTCGGCGGTTCGATCCCGTCAGCGCCCACCATATATTTGAATATAATTAAAAATAAACATATTATAAAATTCAATTATCATATTTATGATGAAAAATCCATATTAGCTAAATTCCACACTTCAAAATCTATCAAATCTTAGTGTTAAAGATCATTATCAAACTTTTCTAGATACGATTTTACTCAAGGCTTTTAATTGGCTTATATTGCGAATAGTGGGCTTTGTGTAATGCACATAGGGCAGCAGAGCTTAGCTATTTGGAGTCATAAGAATTTAGCTAGCTTGCTTATAAAAGGTGATTGGGTAAATTATAAAATTCAGAAAGTTTCATTAAGTATATTTATTGAAAAAATCATTCCATATTTAAAAGAAGCTAAATATATTCTTTCGCTGAATTTATCCCCAGAAGGTCAAAATATTCAGCTAAGTCCTGAAAAAATGTTATTAGATTTAGAATCTATCCTATATAAACTTCATACGAATAGACCTGATTTATATGAAAAATTAGAATTACCTTTACCGCGTATTATTCGTATTCATTAAATTATTCTTCAAAAAGTTAATATTCATTTAATATCCAGCCACTTAAAAATGCAAAGTATTCACGTAGCCACGAATTATAGCGAATATTGAATGGTGTGGTCGCACTGAGCATATAGGGGTTTTGATAGCCTACTTTTTTTGCAATTTTCGATGCACGAATTGTATGGAAGTCACTTGTAACAATTGCAATCGGGTGCTGTAGTGATATTTCATGCTCATTTAATCGTTTTTGACTATTGATTAAGTTTAATTCAGTGCTCGTACTTTCTTTTTCTAGAATCATTCTATTGAGCGATATTTGGTATTCTGTATTTAAATAATTTGCCATCACTTGTGCTTCAGATAAAACTTGACCGTAATCGATGCCACCGCTTAATACCATAAGCGTTTGGGGCTGTTGTTTAGCAAGCATTGCTGCAGCATCTAATCTTGCTTGTAATACTGGAGATGGTTTGCCTTGTTCAGTTCCGCTACCTAGTACAATAATTGCAGATACGGGTGTTTGAATTGAGTTTGGACTTATATTTATTTTTAAATAACTAAAAAATACCACTATGCTGATAAACCAAATAATTCCTGCTGTGATCCCAATTTTCCAAATGGCAAAAATTTTAGGTTTTTGTTTTAGAAAATGATGAACTTTTGCTTGAAAAATAAGATAGAAACCAACTGTAATCCCTATTAAAAATGGAAGTATTGTTCCAAGATGGAGTTTTCCAAGTGAAAAAAGATAAATGCCATCTACAATAAAAATTAAACTGAGTATCCATAAAAGTACAGAAATTCTTTTTGACATATTAAATTGAGAAATTATCAATTATTGTTTAAATCAGTGTAATAAAAAACCGAGTACGAATACTCGGTTTTTGTTATTTAATTATGTAAGTGTGTGGATAAGCTTGGCTTTAATAAACATCACGTCTATAGCGGCCATCTTGGCGAAGTTGATCAACTGTAGTTTCACCTAAAATATGAACAAGTGTGCTATCAATATCTGTTGCCATGCCATTAATGCTGCCACAGACGTAAATTACAGCACCTTCATCGATCCATTTTTTCAGCTCATCTGCATTTTCAGCAAGTTTATGATGAACGTAAATTTTTTCAGCTTGGTCTCTTGAAAAGGCAAGATCTAAACGTTGAAGCATGCCCATATTTTTCCAAGCCTCAATGGTTTCTTGGAAGAAATAGTCATGCTGAATTTGACGCTCACCAAAAATAAGCCAATTCTGTGAATAATCTTGGCGCACACGTGTGTGGAGAATGCTCATTAAACCTGCAATACCAGTACCATTACCAATACAAATAATTGGTCGGTTATCATCAATAAGATGGAACGATTCATTGGTACGAATGCGTAAATCAAGGGTTGTATTCAAGTTTGCATACTGAGTTAACCAACCAGAACCAAGTCCCAATTGTCCTAGTGTATTGGACTGTTGGCGTACAACTAATCGTAAAACTTGTTGAGAGGGAATACTTGCAATTGAATATTCACGCGCAGGTAAATCTACAAGTTGTTCTAATAGATGATCTAAATTGGCAAATGGCTCTATTTCACTTGTTAGGTCTTTATATAACAGAGCCTGTTTAATTCTAATGCCTGAAGAATCTACTTTTGTATTTTCAATTATTTGATGTTTAAGCATAAATTGATGAATTCTGCCAGGACTATTACCTGGTTGAATTTCAGCAATATCACCTGCTTGCCAAGTTGCATCATGAGATGGAACAAGTTCAATGCTATATGCAGGTGCACCTAAACTATTTTCATTTAATAAAATACGATTTTTTAATGTCCATTGATCGAATGTTTTATCAATTGAAACATGGTGTAAATCGAGATTTGTTGCTTTTGCAAGAGAAGCATTCCATTTCTGAATGTGCTCTTTGTTCGCATTATCAACCTCAATTACGTCAAAAAATGCATGAGCTTTATTGTTTTTTAGCCATGCATCAATTGCATGCCCAAAACTACAATATGTTTCAGCATACTCTTTCGACCCAAGTGCAAGTACCGCATAATTTAAGTGGTTTAAATCGGCAGATACATTTAAGACTTTTTTTGCAAAGCCAGAAGCTAGATCGGGTGCTTCACCTGTGCCATAAGTACTTGCAATAAATAAAACTTGATCTGTATTTTGTAAATCTTGTAGTGAAATTTGCTGTGCAGATTTTACAGTTACAGGTTGATGTGCTTCTTGTAAGCTTGTTGCTGTGCTCCATGCAAGTTGTTCTGAAACACCCGTTTGTGAAGCGTACACAATAAGCCAAGGTTTTGCATTTGGATCTACGATAAAACCTGTTTGTGAGTTACGTGCAGCAAGGGTTAATTTCTTTTGCTTACGACGTTTTAAATACAGCATCCATCCTGTAACGAAGAACAGAGGCATTAATAACGCAGCAACCATTGCAAAGAATTGATAAACAGGGCCGAAGAAACTACCACGGTGAACAGGTAGCATACTGCTCATAATTTTTTCATTTAACTTTTTGTCTTCATAGATTTCGATATCTTTAATTTCAGACGTTTTATAGTTAAATGTTGCTTTGTTACGAGCACGTTCATGTTGTGGAACAGCATCTACAAAGCTGATCTCCATTTCACCATTTGGCTTTTTAGGAATATTCAGTGTGAGGGTAGAGTAGTCGCGACCAATTTGGCTGTTAAAACCTGTCCAAGCTTGTGTTAAAGCAATATTAATTTGTTCAGGATTTAAGCCTTTACGATCTCTATTATTCTTTTTAGATTCATCATTATGACCAGATCGAGTTTGCAAATTTACTTGACTATCATCACGACGAGATTGAGCTTCAGTATTTTGTTCTCGATTAGAGCGATTAGCCTCAGAGCGCGCTTCACCATTTCCTTCTTTGTGTTCACCTTGATTTTGTGGATTGTTGCCACGACCTTCAGGACGAGGTTGATTTGCTTGCATTTCAGGTTGTGGGCGTTCAACACCAAGCACTTTAAACATGCCGTTGCGCCACCAATCATATGACCAATACAAACCTGTGCATGCAAGTAATAGGTAGAAAATAACAACCCAGGTTCCTACAACTGCATGTAAATCCCAAAGGAAATTACGACCTTTTAGTTTTGGTTTTACAGCCAGCCATTGTTTTAATGAATGCTTCTTTGGCCAACGTAAATAAAGACCACTCAGCACAAATAAAATTAATATCAGGGTACATGCACCAGTAATTTGTTTACCAACAGGGCCAACTGTTAAATTACGGTGTAATTGTTGAATAAACTGAAAGAACTGCTGACCTTTTATTTCAGGCAGTTGTTGTGCATTGTAGGGATTAATTAAAATATTTTGACCACGACGAGCACCTTCTTTTTCAATATTTACTGTTGATGATGCAGTAGGGTCTTTGGCAACAGTAATACTATTTATTTTTATTTCTGCATTTTCTTTATTGAAATGTTGGTAAATTTCAGCAGGAGTAAGTTTAGGTGTATTTTGAACTTGAATCACATAACTGTCTTGGTTAATCAGTTTTAGAATTTGCTGTTCATATGAGTAAATAGCACCAGTGACTCCCATTAAAGAAAGGATAAGACCTGCTGTAATCCCCAGAAACCAATGAATTTGGAAAAATGTTTTTTTTAACATGAGCGAAAGGAGTGGTTGAATGTTTGGTGATTATTATATATGAACAAATTGAAGATAAAATGGATTTTAAATAATAATTATTATCATTAGCATCAATGATATGAATAATAAAAAAACCTCCTAAAGGAGGTTTTTTTATTCAGTAAACTAAAACATTAAATGTTTTTAGCATCACCGACAGATTCTTTTAAATGCGTACGAATAGTTTTAAATGAGAAGTTTTTAGAATCTAGGCGTTTAGGAAGAATATATGCACCTTGTTGATCTTTTACTTTGAAGTTAAGTAAAAGAAAATCTGGTGTGTTATACCATTCATAAATATCTTTCCAAGCAACAGCACCAACGCCTTCTTGAACGCCCATTTTTTGACGCATTACGATACCGTGAGGCTGAACGCCTAAACGGATACCTGTAGTTGCTTGAACAGGAAATTCATTCATTTTGCGTTTAACGTACCATTCTAAACCGAATCGACGAGCTAAGTAATAAGCAACGACACTGACAAGAGCAACCCAACAAAAAATTGTTGAATAATTTTTCAGTAGAACGATACCTAAAATAGAAAGTAAGGCAACAACACCCATGATAGCCCAAGCTTTCATGCCAATTTTATTGGTACTACGCCAAATCGTTAGTTGAGCATGACGCTGCTCAGCTTCAGAAATTTCGTAGTTCACAGGTTGTAGCGTATATGCGTATAAGTTTTTCGCGGTCATAGTGAAATTAACAAATTTAGAACTGTAAAAAGTGTAGCATTAATTGAATCATTTCAGGAGTATATTGTTGCAAATTCACCCTATTTATAAGGATGCTAATTCGGTTGAATTTTCATCTCTATCATGACTCAAGCTTTGCTTTAGGCGGCTAAGTTGATTCAATATACTCATTATCAAAGATAATTGCTGTAAAATAATGAGAGATTTTTGGTCTTCATCTGTATTTGCCGTTAAACGTTGACGAATTTTTTGTAGCATATTTTGAGCACTTAAATCAGGGACTTCATCACGAAGAACTGCACCATTAATATCATTCAGAGCTTTATCTAGCAATGCTAAAATCTCAGGATCTTCAATTTTTTCTCGATGTGCACCTAAAGCAGCAATATAACTCAGGAAAGTGTGGTTCAAGCATAGAAATTCAAAGGCAAGTGATTTTTGGTTTGGATCGAAATCGGGTTCAGTTGCTAGCGTAGAAATTAGAGAAGCAACATCGGCATCTGTATTATGTGCAGCGCGACGAACAACACGATAATTCAAACCATTATTTCGACCTGTTTTATATTGCTCAATAATTTCTGCTAAATAATTGCATTGTGCATTGAGTGAACGAGAAATGTTGCGTGGTAATCGTCTAAATTTCCAATCTGGGAAGATATAAGTCACACCTAACCAAGCCAAAGCACAGCCAATAAGTGTATCCATCATACGAGGTAATGCTGCTGTGAAACCTAATCCGTCTAAATTAAAATTAATTAATGCAAGAATAGTGATAAATGCTGTTGCTTGAGCATATTGTTTGCTGCGTAAGTCAAAGAATAAAACCCCACTAATGATCAATAGAAGAAGTTGACCTTCTACAGATGGGATAAAATATAAAATGCCATAGCCAATAATAATGCCTATCAACGTGCCAATAACCCTTAAACGTAAACGACGTTTTGTTGCATTAAAGTTAGGCTGAACGACGAATAGGGCTGTAAGCAGAACCCAATATCCATATTGAATGTCGGTAAGCTGTACAAAAATATATGACACTAAGAGTACAAGAGATAGTCGAATTGCATGGCGGAAGAGTACAGATTCAGGTGTTAGATTCTGTTTAATACGCACCACAATATCAGCCCAACCTTTTAAATCATCATCTTTGAGTTGGTTTTCAATATGTTTAGATTTATCGAGTGATATTGTACGTTCTGTTTCAAGGTTTTTGAGTTGAGCATCAATTGATTTTAAATTTTGATACAGGGAGTAAAGCGCATTTACCCAAATTTGATCAAAAGAATCATCTTTTTTTAATTTTTCAAGAGAGTATTTTAGGTTTTGAAATGCATGCTTAAAGCGACGATTATGATTGTAAACTTCACGTTTCATTATACTTTGACTTAAGTCTTTACATGCTTTTCCTTGTAAAGACAAAATGCGTTGAAAACGGAAAAGTACATCACTATGCTCGAAAATTTTTGCTAATTTTTGATAATCAATATGCGCAGAATCTGCACGCTCATGTATGTCTTGAGCAACAAAATAATATTGTAAGCTACGACGTGTATCTTTTTGTCCGCGGTCACCTTTTAAACGTGTGAGTAATGCGGTCTTCATTTGGTTGAATATTCCGACTAATTTTCCATTTTCCAATGAAAGATCAATCATACTTTGTTGATAACTATCTGGTGTCATATCAACATCAAAAAGATTAGATTTTGCAAAAAGAAAATCACCTAGAGATGAATAACATAATGAAAGTTTATCTTGCACTTCACGCACAGGAAAAAGGAGGAAGCTAATAGTGGAAATAAGTCCATACCATGCCGCACCGATGACCAATAAAGAGGGTTGGATATACCAATCTTCAAAAAGGTGAACACCTAACATTGAATAGACAGAAACAACTAAACAACCATATGCAATAGTGGCGTATCTGCGACCTAATGAACCGAGTAAAATTAAACAAATACAAGAAATAATAAGACCACATGCAAATAAAATTGGATGTGGAAAAAGTAACTGAATAGATGTTGCTGTAATAAAGAAACCTAAATAGGTAAAAAGTTGGTTTTGAATTCTGGCAGAAAATCGGTCGTCAATATCGCTAATACCTGCTGCAACAACACCTAAAGTTAAGGGAATAGTTGCAAGTTGATTTCCTATAAAATAGGGAAGAAACGCGGTTCCTGAGAATGCAATGATCATTCTGATGCTGTACATAAACGTCGTGTTATAAGTCGTTTGTTTTAGACGTGTAAGCCAATGTTTCAAAGCAAATCCTTTATTAGTTTTTGACTAGATCATTCGTGATGTATTTGTACGAAAGATGAATCTGAATAGAATGTTAAATCATACTATGAGCATATTAATTTTGTCTGTAATTTAAGATAGAAAATAGATATTTGATCTTATTTGGTTGAAGTTTTTTTAATGCTATTTGGGCTGGGAAGTTAAATTCATGTGATATTCATATAAAAAATATCACAATATTTAAGTGGAGAATGTTGATATACCTATATTTATTATTGTTTTAATACTGTATTTTTATAATATATGTTATATATCAATCAAATAGCTTTATATTTTAAAAATAAAGATAATACAAAAGTCTTATATTTTTTGATTTAATGAAAAATTAATCTACATTAAAAACAATAACTTATATTAAAATAATCCATTTTATCAATAATTAATAGTTACTTATTCTATAAAACTGATTTTAATCTTGGTAAGAACTTGTTACATTAAATCCATAATTCAATCTATGTCTTATTTTTGGATTGAGTTAATAACTAAATTACACGTGTTGTAATAATTACACTTTAAGCTTCTGTATGCAGATGTGTCTTCTATAGAGCTTTTGAGTTTTACGGTTATTAAGGAATATATAAATAACCTTAAAAGAAAAAGTCACGGACGCAAATTTTAATTTTGGAGAATTTCATGAGTCAATTGCTTACTACTAAGTTTGTAGCAAAAAGCTTAGCGGCAACTGTATCTGTTTTAATGTTAAGCACGGTTGCAAATGCTGCAACAGCAGAACAAGCACAAATTAAGCAACTTCGTCAGGAAGTGGAAACATTAAAAACACTGATTCAACAACAACAACAAGTGCAATTACAGCAAGCTTCTCAAATTGAGCAAGTAAAAGCTGCACCAGCACAATCAGGTTTTGCTGGTTTAAAATCTAAAGCTGGCGCAAATGTAAATATTTACGGTTTTGTTCGTGCTGATGCTCAATATAAAATTGAGGGTGCTGATGGCATTTTTAGTTCGATTGATAAAGCTGATCTTACTAATTCTAAAGCAAATGAAGATCGTTTTTACGCAACTGCAAGAACAACGCGTTTAGGTTTAGACTTTAAAGCACCTGTGGAAGGTGCGGATGTTGGTGGTAAAATCGAAGTAGATTTTGGTAGTGGCTCAGGTGATGGGGCATTACGTATGCGTCATGCTTATTTAACATATAACAATTGGTTAGTAGGTCAAACAACATCTAACTTCTTGTCTGGTGCAACAGTACCTGAAATGATTGATTTTAGTTCACCACTAGGTATAGGTACAAAACGTACACCAATGGTTCGTTATGCTGACAAAATCAATGCAAATACATCTTATGCAGTGTCTTTAGAAAAAGGTGCTGATGTAAACCGTTTACCTGCAGCAACAGCAAAAGTTGATTACAAATTCAACAAAGGTGTTGTGAATGCACGTGCTTTAGTGCAAGAAGTACGTAATCGTACATCTTTAGAAACAAGTGCTGCTTATGATGATAAGAAAGTAGGTTGGGGCTTAGCAGTTGGTGCAAATGTAAAACCAGTTGATGGTTTATCTCTAAACGTAGATTACTCGCATGTGAAGGGTGATAATTTCTATTTAGGTTATACAAGCTCTAATACTGCATATGTAGTAGATGGTAACGATATTGATTTATCAGAATTTGATGCAGTAACTGTAGGTGCAACTTATCAGTTTACTCCTAAAGTGCGTAGTACTTTAGGTTATGGTGCTATTTTCTATGATAAAGAATCTGTAAAAGTTGATGCAAATAAAAAGCTACAACAAGCTTGGTTAAATGTACTTTATAGCCCAGTTAAGCCATTAAGTTTTGGTGCTGAATATGTTTATGGTAAGCGTGATACTGTAGACAACAAAACAGGTAAAGAAAATCATGTTGGCTTCATGGCTAAATACGATTTCTAATTTAAACCTTAAAGTTTAAATTTCAAAAAACAGGAGCAATATGCTCCTGTTTTTTATTGTTTGTTTATTCTGTTATTTATTAGTAAATTGTAAAGTATAATTAAATAATTAATCATAAAAATGCATAATGCGCTCACATTTATAGGGTGTGAATACATTTTGAATAAAATATGTTCTCACTCTAATTAAAGAATTTCTAATTTTATAGCTTATAGGATTGCATATGGATGAGCATTTGAACGAACGCTTGTTGGCGTTGGTCAATACACTAAATACGCCGCTTTGGGATTTTTTAGTGATATTCCTTTTAGCTGTAGGTGTGTTTTACACACTCATTACAGGCGGAGTACAACTTCGTTTGTTTTTTCACAGTATTAAAGTAATGAAAGGAAGTCGTAAAGAAGGTAATGATGACCATGGAATTACCCCATTTCAAGCCTTTGTCACTGGTTTAGCGAGTCGTGTTGGTGTAGGTAATGTTGCAGGTGTTGCAATTGCAATTGCGATTGGTGGTCCAGGTGCCGTATTTTGGATGTGGTTTACCGCTTTTTTAGGTATGAGTTCTGCATTTGTAGAATCATCTTTAGCACAGCTATTTAAAATTAGAGATAGAGAGAATCAGCAGTTTCGTGGTGGTCCTGCCTACTATATTACCCAAGGCTTAAAGCAAAAATGGTTAGGTGTTGTTTTTGCAATTACCTTAATCTCTACATATGGTTTTGTTTTTAATGCCGTGCAAGCCAATGCAATTGTGGGTGCAACTTCACATGCATGGGGATGGGATAAAGCAAATCCTATTATTGCATTAGGTGGTTTTAACCTTGAAATTTCTTGGGTCGGATTATTTTTAGTATTGCTTACGGCATTAATTATTTTTGGTGGTATTAAGCGTATTGCTAAAGTTGCTGAAAGTTTTGTTCCTATTATGGCAGTGCTTTATCTTGCTGTAGCCCTTTATATTGCCGTTACAAACTATTCAATTTTGCCAGATATATTCCATCTTATTTTTAGTAAAGCTTTTGAATTTGATGCAGCAGCGGGCGGTTTCTTTGGTGCAATGGTTTCAATGGCGATGATGCAAGGGATTAAACGTGGTTTATTCTCGAATGAAGCAGGTATGGGTTCTGCTCCTAATGCGGCAGCTGCATCGGATGTGAAGCATCCTGTAAATCAGGGTTTGGTACAAATGTTGGGTGTGTTTGTTGATACTTTCGTTGTGTGTACTTGTACAGCAATTATTATTCTAGTATCGGGTTTGTATCATGATGCTGGGTTTGAAGGTGTGACGCTGACGCAAATGGCATTGGAAAGTCAAATTGGATCTTGGGGTGGTGATTTCTTAGCGATTATTTTATTTATGTTCGCATTTTCATCTATTATTGGTAACTATGCTTATGCCGAAGGCAATATTCAATTTATCAATAACAATAAACAAGTGATGTTTGTGTTCCGAGTTTTTGTGTTGATCATGGTTTATTTTGGTGCTATTACAAGCGTTCCTTTAATTTGGTCGATGGCAGATTTATTTATGGGAAGTATGGCGTGTATTAACCTACTTGCTATTCTTTTGTTAACGCCATTCTTACTGATGCTTTTGAAAGATTACCGAACGCAATTGAAAAATGGTGTGAAAGAACCTGTATTTAATTTGGATGATCATCCTAAATTTAAAGGCAAAGTAAAATCTGATATTTGGTAATATTGAATTAAATGATTAAAGAGCCTCTTTTATAGAGGCTTTTTTATTATTTTGAATAAAGAGAAGTATTAAGCTTCAAGTGAAATTTTTAACGAAAATTAACGTATACCACTTCAATTTATCCATGAATTAAATGTATGGTGTAAAGGGTAAATTAACTAGCTTTGTAGAATAATGTTGAAATCAAATTTTTTAATTTTAAGTTGTTTAAGTTTAATATTAGTTGGGTGTCAAAGTATGCCTCAATTAGAGTCTTATAAAAATAAACCACAACAGAGTTTAAGTTATTTACCTGATGCACAAGAATTACCAAATCAAGTTAACTTTCAGCAAATTGAAAAAAAAGAAAAAAAGCCAGTTATCGCCTTAGTTCTTGGAAGTGGTGGTGCACGTGGATATGCACATATTGGTGTAATTGAAATATTGGAAAAATATAATATTCATCCAGATTTTATTGTAGGTACGAGTGCAGGCAGTATTGTTGGAGCACTTTATGCAAGTGGTAAAAGTGCCGATGAATTAAAAGAAATTGCTCTAAGTTTAAAAGCGAATGATGTTCGTGATGTTAAGCTAGATATGAAAGGCTTTTTTGAAGGTAAGAAAGTTGAAGATTTTATTAATCAGCAGGTAAATGATACACAACTACAAAAATTAAAAATTCCGATGTATGTGGTAGCAACAGAATTACAAGATGGTAAAAAAGTTGTTTTTAATTATGGCAATACAGGGCAGGCAGTAAGAGCATCTGTTGCTATACCTAGCATGTTTATTCCCACGAAAATTGGCACAGATGAATATGTGGATGGAGGTTTAGTTAGTCCTGTTCCTGTAAAGACTGCGAAAGATTTAGGAGCAGATATTGTCATTGCTGTGGATATTTTGGCACAGCCTACACACACAGAAACATCGAATATATGGGGCTTGTTTAATCAAAATATTAATATTATGCAAAAACATTTGGCACAAGAAGAACTTAAGTACGCAGATATCGTGATTCAACCAGATTTGCGGGAAAAAGTGCATATATTTGATGTAAGTGGACGTGAAGAAACGATGAGTGTAGGTAGGGAGGCCACAATGAGTAAAGTACTAGAGTTAAATCAAATCATTGAAAAGGCGAAGTATTCTTTTGTGAAAGAACAATAAAAAGGATTTTAAAAAAATTAAATGAAAACATAAAGACCTACATTTATTAGGTCTTTATTTCTATTAATAAAATTTAAAAATAAATAATAGATGAAATAAAGTACTGAAAATACTCCTTTAATTATTTTAATTAATATGTTTTTTCTATAAATGTATTTTTTAAATTTCATATAAATTAATTAATTCAACAGTTTATATTTAACGTTTGTTATATTTAGTGGTGTTTTTTTTATAAGTAAAATTCAGTTTTTAGTTTTATAGATGATAAATAATAGGGTGTTGAATGTATAAAGTTAGGTTGGGTGCTAAAGTGACAATGGCAGCCATTGAAAATATTGAATTTGAAGTTGTGAAGCAAAATGTAGATGGTTCATTTGAAATAGAAGCAGTTTTAGATGCGAATCAAGTTCTTAAGTATGAGAATATTGCCAAAGAGATGTTAAAAGTATCAACACGACCACAAAAAAATAAATAGCAATGACGCTGAAAAGTAGAAGTACTTTGCAGAAATTAGGAGATAATGAACATTGCATTGTTTATTTTTGTATATAGCTAATTATGATATTTATAAGATATTTTTTAGGTTGGAATATTAAAAATAGTAAAAACAATCAATTAGAATGGGCTTTAATGGTATTAGATATACATTTTTATGAATGATACCCTAATCATTATAAATAATAATGATGAGTTTTTTGTCGATTTAAACGCTCAATATTGTGAAAAAGCGATATAATATTATTCACATATCTTATTGTCTTTAAAAGAGTCTAGAGTCCGTAATGTCCCCATTAGATCAAATTGCCCCAATTTTAGAAGACCAGTCTGAGTTAACAATGTCTGTATTAATGACTCCAGATATGGCGAATTTTTCAGGTAATGTTCATGGTGGAACAATTTTAAAATTACTAGATCAAGTGGCTTATGCTTGTGCAAGCCGCTATTCTGGAAGTTATGTTGTTACGCTTTCTGTAGATAAAGTAACTTTTAAAGAACCAATTCATGTTGGTGAAATGGTGACTTTCCTTGCAAGTGTGAACCATGTAGGTCGTACTTCTATGGAAATTGGTATTCGTGTTGAAGCACAGAATATTCAAAAGCGCACAATTCGCCATACAAATAGTTGCTACTTTACAATGGTTGCTGTAGATGAGAATGGTAAGCCAAAAAATATTCCTGCATTAAATTTAGATAATGATTGGAAGCGTTGTCGTTTTGAATCTGCGGAACATCGCAAAGTAGCGCGTTTACAAGAAGGTCATCATCCCTCTTGCAGTATTTATAAAAAATCTAAAAAATAATGTGTTGTTAATTGAATTAATTAGGAAAAAGATCTCAGATGAGGTCTTTTTTTCGTCATATGATTTTTATTGAGTCATCTAAAAAAGCTTATGGATCACTTTGGGCTATTTAAAGATAAATAATGATCTAGCCAATACTTTTTTCTTTATATCTAAGATAAAAAATAGCTGAAAAGCAGTGCAATTCAGCTATTTAGATAAATTTGAGTAATACAAAAAGGTGGAGATATTACTCAAATTTATTTGTTATGCTCAATAAAATTATTGAGCAGCGGCTTCAGAAGTCGCAACTTCAGAAGCAGGTGCATTTGTTGCTTGATCTTGAGCAGCGGCAGCTTCAGTATTTTGAACAGGAGTTTGTTCAGCAGAAGCAGCAAAAGTAGTAGCAGCTGCAGCAGCGATAGAAGTAGCAAGTAAAATTTGAGCAAGTTTCATTTTGGTAACCTTATTAATTAAATTTCATATAAATATAAAAATCGATATCTACCATCACATAGATATTGAGTTCGATCATGCTAAGTGCTGAACGTATTTTGGGCAATGAAAGCAACAAAGTGAAACATTGCTATTAACGTAGAAAATACATAAGTCATATAAGTGTGATTTTTATGTTAATAGTGGATTAAAAGATCCATATAATTTGTATGGAAATATGTCATAGTGCTTATTATTTAATCTTTTCAGTAAAATTAATTGTACATAACTTCTGCGTGAATCAAAAAACAGTCATCTACTAATGTAATTTTTTATTGCTACAGACTTATTTGTGTATCTCAATCATCTTCTTTTAGTCTTGAACTCTGTCTTTTTCTTGGTAGCATGAGTAGATACACATTGAACGGTGAGTTTCTTTTGAAATTTATTGCGCCAACAAAAGCGATTCCAACACATATTATTTCTGGTTTTTTAGGGGCTGGTAAAACAACCTTATTACAGCATTTTTTAAGTCAAAAGCCTGAGGAAGAAATTTGGGCAGTATTGATGAATGAGTTTGGTCAAATTGGAATTGATCAACAACTTATGCCTCAAACAGATGGTTTTGCTGTTCAAGAATTATTAGGTGGTTGTTTGTGTTGTAGTAGTCAGTTGCCTATGCAAATTGCTTTGTCACGGTTGATTTCAGAAAATAAAGTAGATCGACTTTTTATTGAACCTACAGGGTTGGGGCATCCTGCACAATTATTAGAACAACTTACAGAGCCACATTGGTTACAGCATTTAAGTATGCGTAGTTTAATTACCGTAGTTGATGGTTCACGTTTAAGTGATACAAATTGGTCGCAACAAAATTTATATCAAGATCAACTAAAAGCAGCGCAAGTTGTTGTGATCTCTCATCAAGATCAAATGTCTGATACAGACATTCTTGCTTTAGAAAAATTGAAAAAAGAATATGACGCTTATCAACAGAAATGGATTTTAACTTCGCAAGGTAAATTATCTATTCAAGATGTTGATCAAATTTATACAGGCACAAAACGCTTAATACAGCCATTGTTAAAAATTCAACAAAATTTAGCTCAGGATGAAAAGCCTATCATTAAACAGTTACCTTATCATTATGTTGAAAGCGCTCAAGGTTATAGCGTTGCAGGATGGAAGTTGCCAAAAAGTTGGAGCTTTAATTTTTATGATGTGCTTGATTTATTATGTGAACAAAAAGATTGGCTAAGAATTAAAGCTATGTTTCATACCAATGAAGGTTGGAAATCTTTTAATTTCAACCCTAATCAATTTAATTATCAATCTGCTCAGGAAGGAATTGATAATCGCATTGAAATTATTTATCAAAATGAACGTAAATGGTTAAGTTTTGAAGATGCGTTATTTCAATGCAAAATAGATTAGTCCAACGGTAAATCTTCTCTGCAAAAAAAGTTGAAATCTTATATGCTAAGCGCCAAATTTGAGGAAATTTTCATGGCGCTTAAAGCAACAATTTATAAAGCAGATTTAAATATTGCCAATATGGATGTTCATCAATATGGTGACTATCAATTTACAATGGCATTGCATCCATCTGAAACGATTGAACGTTTAATGGTGCGTATTTTGGCGTATGCGCGCTATGCAGATGAAGCTTTAGAATTTACCAAAGATTTGTTTGAAACAGATGAGCCTGCATTGTGGGAAAAAGATTTAACAGGTCAGCTCACAAAATGGATTGAAGTGGGCAGTCCAGATGAAGATAAAGTAAAAAAAGCCAGTGCACGTTGCAAACAAGTTGCTGTAATTACGTATGGTTCATCTGTAGATGAATGGTATAAGCGCAATAGTAAATTGAAAACATTGAAAAATGTAGAAATTTGGCAACTTTCAACAGCAACAACAGAAGCTATTCAAGCTTTATGCGAACGTACCATGCAGTTGCAATTGAATGTGATGGATGGTGAATGGACGCTTATTGGCGACAATGCTCAGGCTGTCATTGAGTGGACTCAATTACAATAAGTTAGTCTAATTGATTGAAAAAAAGGAAGATGCTATACGTGATGTTAGCATCTTTTTTTATGTCAAATTGTTTGAATAATAAAAGCTAGATTCATGGATTGAGAAAATATGCATAAGTTCTAAAGATGTAAAACTTCAAATTTTTAGTCCAATCCCGTTTATACTATAAGTTGAAATATTGGTATATTTATAGGTGAAATACTGTGTCAGCAGAATTAGAAATCATTGAGTTAAAAGTGGGTGAAGGTAAAGAAGCAGTTAAAGGTGCTTTAATCACAACACATTACACGGGTTGGTTGGAAGATGGTACAAAGTTCGATTCTTCTATCGATCGTGGTAACTACTTTGAAACTGTGATTGGCACAGGTCGAGTAATTAAAGGTTGGGATCAAGGTATTATGGGTATGAAAGTGGGCGGTAAACGTAAACTTATCGTTCCATCACATTTAGCTTATGGTTCACGTAAAATGGGAAATATTATTCCTGCAAATTCAAATCTCATTTTTGAAATTGAATTGTTCGATGTGAAAACACGCGATTAATTTATATTCTTTGAATAAGGCAATGTGAGTTGCCTTATTCAATATAAAAAATAATTAAAATTTTTAACATTTAATAAAAATAAAGTGAATTATATCTAATTTATGTGCCATATTTTTTTGTTAATTTGCATAAATCATGTACATTAAAAAGGGTGTAAGCCGTGAATCAATATCGTGGGTACGCTTATGGTTAAATTACTAATTATTATTGTTTTTATTATTTCTGCTTTTGCATTTTGGAAAGTTTTTTGTAAAATTAAAATCAACCAAGCTTTTAAATCTAAATATTTTGCAAAGCTCAATGCTGTCAAAGTGTCTGTGACAAAAGCATCAGCACACACGTCTCCAGAAATTGTTGAAGTTGTGGATGAGTATGAACAACAACTTTTTGATGATGTCGCAACGATTTTTTTAGAATCTAAAACACATGACATGGCAAAAACAAATGCAGTAAATATTCAAGAAAATATTCTCAGCAAAATGCCTATTCAAACACAAACAAGTTTAAGAAATTTAGATTTAGAAGAATGGTCAGTTTATTGGGGGTTTTATCACCAATCTTTAGAATATTACGTGGGACGTTATGGCGTGTTTATTACCCATGTAGATCGAGATGGGTTAGAGCACCAATACACTTATCGTATTCAAGATTAATAGAATGAACCATTAAATTTTAGTGATTTACACGAGTCAGCATATTTAGGCTAAGCACATTTCATCGAATGTATTAATCATCGATTGCCAAATTTTTTCTGATCCTTTGCGGAAATATCCCATATGCCCAATTTCTTTTAATCCATATTGTTGCGCTGTAATATCAATGTATTGCACTGTGGTTTTTGAGTAATGTTGCATAAATGCATGACGAGATTTAGGTAAAGCCCAAGCATCATCTAAAGCAGCAACCGCAAAGATAGGTGTTTTTACTTGAGCATATAAATCGAATAGATGTTTTTGATCTGGATCTCCAAAAAAATACGTTGGATTTTTACACCATTTTTTCCATTCTGTATAAACACCTTTGGGTAAATCTGCCCCCATATTTACTTTGCTCCACGCTAAATAGCCCGAATGTGCAACCATAGGTGGGAAAACAATATTCCAAACAATTTGAACTTTAATTCTTTCCTTTAAAGGCATATAGCCATGCCAACCTGCACCTGTTCCAAAACAATACATCGCCTTAATGTGATGATGATTTGATGCAAGCCCCAAGGATTGTCCGCCATAAGAATGCCCAACCATAAAAAGATCTAAAGCTTCTTGTTTTAAATAATTGATTGCACCAGATAAATCGAGCCGTCCCCAATCTAGGTAAGACATTTCAAAGCCTTTTAAGCTTTTAGGCGCAGATTGAGCAACACCGCGATAATCGAAACATAAAACTTGATAGCCTGCTTGCATGGCATATTCAGCAAAGCGTCTGTAAAAAGTTTGTGGAACACCTGTTGCACTTGCAACGAGTATTTGTGCTTTAGGTTTTGGTGGAGAATAAAGTGTGCCTGTAAGTATGTAGTCATCTAGGGCAGGGAATTGAACGGTGTTTACATACTCTTTCATTTGATGAGTCGCTATATTATTCATTCTTTAATCCCTGAATTTGTTTTTTATGTACTTTCACTGTTTTACTCAATTGCTAGATTGAAGTCAAAACTCACAAGTTCATCACTGTATCCAATTAAAATTACACGAGAATACTTGAGAATTAGTTCAAAAATTTGATAATGATCAGTATGCTTTCTGAATATTGAAAATATGTCGCCTTTAGAAGTTTTTGCCGTAATTATTAGTGTAATTGGTGTGGTTCTGACAATTCGTCGTCATTTGTGGTGTTGGGGTGTAAACCTCATTTCTTATGTTGTTTATGGCTACTTATTTTTTGAATATAAGTTGTATGGCGAAACCATTTTACAAATCGTTTTTGTGTTCTTGGGGATGTATGGTTTTTATCATTGGTCTAAAACCAAAAAACAAGATCATGAAATTAGAATTGAACCTATCGCTGCTCAAAAAGTTTTATTTCATATAATAATTACTGCAATAGGTGGTTTAATCTTTGGTTTAAGTCTGCATTATTTTACCGATGCTGCATTACCACTTTTAGATTCTCAACTTGCTGCATTTAGTTTACTTGGAACGTATTGGACAAGTCGAAAACATATCGCCACTTGGGTGCTTTGGGTATTTGTTGATATTATTTATACAGGCATGTTTATGTATAAAGATTTATACCTAACAGCGGTTTTATATGCATCATTCGTGGGCTTGGCAGCATGGGGATGGCATCAATGGACGCAAGTGCAAAACAAACAAAATCAAGTAATCATTGAATAATTTAAAGGGATAGGATGATTTTAGATTTCGATCAGTTTAAGAAAGAACAGTTTCTCGCTGTAGCATCTAAAATTAAAGCTTCTCCTCATTTATATTTAAATTTCGATACTGTTGCAGACTTTTATCAAGCTCATTTTTTAGATGAATTTCCAAGAGGAACAACATTGTCTGCAACAGGTTTAGATGATGGCGCAGAACAGTTTTATGCCGTAATCGAGTTTAAAGACTTGGTGATTAAAATCAGTAAAACTGATTTTGTAGAAATTACGGTTAATTGGGTTTAATCTTCGATTGAGAGATGGGCAGATGTCCATTGAATTTGGTTTCGACCCGAATTTTTTGCTTGGTAAAGCTGTGCATCTGCTTGATGTAATGCCTCTTGAAAAAGGTTCTGATCTTGGAAAAAACTTATACCTATACTAATACTTAAATAAATAGCATGGTTGTCATGTTCTAATGGTGTAGACGCAATGGTTTCACGAATACGTTCTGCTACGTATAGTGCTGTATCAGTTGATGTATCTTGTAAAAAAATGACAAATTCTTCACCACCAATACGTGCAATTTCATCATAACGACGAACTGCTTTTCGCATAATATAACTTACATGTTGTAAAGCCAAGTCACCAATATAATGTCCATAAATATCATTAATGTTTTTAAAGTGATCTATATCGCAAATAAGAAGTGCATTTTGTGAGTTAGGGTGAGGTTCTAAATGGTCAATGATTTCATTGAAAGCGCGTCGATTGAGCAAGCCTGTAAGTGGGTCAATATTACGTTCATATTCAAGTTTTCGAATGGAATCTCGAATAGAGCATGCACACAGTAAAATAAAAATTAAACTGGTAAAAAATAGAATGAGAAATTGAGAGCTTGCCCAAATAAAGGGGAAATCTTCTAGGGTTCGGTTATTCTTTATCAGACTTACAAGTACAACTGCACGAATAGAAACAGCCAATATAGAACCCGATAAACTGAGCTTTAATAGGCGTTCTAAAATATGCGTATGTTTAGCATTTATAAATGGTTGAGCGTTATTAAAAAGTATAGCAATGGTGGCTAAAGCAATTGCAATAAAGCGAACTGCTAAATTTTGTTCTATATAAGAGTAATATCCAACAGTGGAAACGGTAATGGTTAAAACAAGGGTTAAAAATTTCCAAGAAGTTTTGATTCTTAATCGTTTATACACCGCATGAGTACATAAAATAATGCTAATTAAAAATAGTAAGGTGATGAATGGTGCAAATAAAAAAAGATCATTTGGAAGTAATGCTGTTTGTATCAGCTGTGCAAGTGCAGAGATAAAAATAGCAGAGCCAAACCATGTCATTTCAATTGATACAAGTTTCTTTGTGCGTAATATAAAAATCAGAAATGATGTCGCAAAAAGAAACAGCGGAATCAATAGGCTGAAATAATTCAATCCGTTAAATGTCATGGAAAAATACATGTGAAATTTTATTTATTATATCAATAGCTAAGTTATTGATGTTTTTCATTGGTCGTAATTTAAATGGTATTTTTTAATGGTTTTAATTTGAAAAAGTGATAATTTTATAACCTATGATCTTCATTGAAGTTTGCGATTAATTGAGCAATTGTCTATGACTGAAATTTTAAAAGTCGCACAAAAGGGTGAAGCTGTTTTAGCTTTACATGCAGCTGAAGTAAGTATGCAAGAGTTTGGTTCAACATGGTTAAATACGCTTGCAGATGCGATGCATGCCACCATGCTTGCGCGTAATGGCGTGGGTATTGCAGCACCACAAGTGTACGTATCTCGCCGTGTGATTATCGTTGCTTCACGATCAAATATTCGTTATCCAGATACGCCTGAAATGGACGCTATTGTGATGATTAATCCTGAAATTATTCAGCGTTCAGATAGGCAAGTATTGGGTGAGGAAGGTTGCTTGAGTGTGCCTAATGAAAGAGGGCAAGTTGCAAGAGCTGAAGTGATTCGAGTGAGTTACCAAACTTTAGCGGGAGATAGTGTAGAACAAGAATTTTCAGGTTTTCCTGCACGTATTGTGCAACATGAAATAGACCATTTAGATGGTATTCTTTTTGTTGAACGAACTTAATGACATTTATAAGTGGATATATGTTGTAGATATGGCTTAGAAAATTAGAATGAATATAAAATGACAGATCGAAATATACTTCAATTTTCACTTTCTTTAGATGATATTCAAATATCGGATCAAGCACAAAACTTTGAATTTTCTCAAGGTTTAAATGATATTCAGAAACAAAGCTTACGCTGTGGATATGTTGATGCTTTGGCTATTGAGAATATGATTTATGTGATTGAAGAGATTTTAGAAAAAATTCATATTGATCATAAAATTCAACATTATGCGCAAACATCAGATATGTTTATAAAGGAATTATCTGCAATATTTTTTAATTCAGATATGTGTATTGATCAAATTAAGTTGGAACATGCATTTAATGAGTTTATTGAACATACTGAATATTATGTAAATAAAGTCGGAGATGAAAAGATTCATCTATTTATCTACTTTGTTTTTATTCGAGAGATGATGCATCATTTAAATATTATTGAAATTGATATTTTACCGTAGGATTTTTTCTGTAAATACCCTGTGATTTTCTAAAAAAAAGCCTCGAACAAATCGAGGCTTTTTTAATAAAGATCTTATTTAATATGCTGTGCAATGTCTGTGAAAATCACGCCTAAACCATGAGCACCTGCATCAGGATAGCCTAAGCTACGATCACCAACTGTACCTGCACGTCCCATACGTGCCACAATTTCTTTAGTTGCTTCAGCACCTTTTACCGCTGCTTCTGCACCTAAAACAAAGTTTTCTTTAAACGATTTATTTGCATTTGCAGACCAAGAATCGGCACATGGTACAAGCGCATCAATTAACGTTTTATCACCCACAACCGCACCACGACCAAATGAGCGTTCGCCTGTGGCTTGAATGCCTTTTACTGCATCTTGTAAAAGATGAGCAAAATCTGCAACAGTTAAAACATCTTTACCTTTAACAGCTTTGCTTGCGGCACGGAATGCAGAACCCCAAATTGGACCTGAAGCACCACCACAATGTTCCATAATAATCATTGAACAATTTAGTAAAAAATCATCCATTTTTTCAGCTTGTAAAAGCTCATGCCATTGGCGTTTAAGTTGTTTAAAGCCTTTTGCAACACTCATACCAAAGTCACCATCGCCCGCGTGTGCATCTAGCTCACAGAATGGTACTTCATTTTTAATGATGCATGCGCTCATGACATCTACTACATAACGCATGTTTTCAATGGTGAATTGTTCATTGCTAATTACAGCATGTTCAGCATGTGTTTCCACATCTGTATTCACTTCACGTTTTACTGTTTCATCTTTTTTTGAAAATTCAAAAGGTAGGGCAGGCGAACCATCCATTTTAAATGCAGGGGTATTTGCTTCAGCATCTAAATAAGTTTTTAGTTCATCATCTACAGCAAGAAGTGAAACCGAAGCACCGTTCATATCGATACTTGTCATGTAATTACCAACGAATGTGCGGTAAATTTTGATACCTTTGCTTGCAAGGTGTTCGCATACATCATTGTTAAATACATACAGTTCTTGTAATGGTGTAGTACCAAAACCATTCACCAAAACTGCAACTTCTTTTAAGTTAGGACGATCTAAAAATAAGTCATCGACAATGCGTTGAGCAAGTTCTTTTGATGGCAAGATTTTCTCACGACGAATACCTGGTTCGCCATGAATGCCTACGCCATATTCCATTTCGTCATCTGCCAAGGCAAATGTTGGTGTACCTTTCGCAGGAACTGTGCAAGAGGTGAATGCAAAACCTAAGCTTGTTACATTGTCCGCAGCTTTTTGTGCAAGTTCTTTTACACGTGCAAGGTCGTAACCTTTCGTTGCCGCAGCACCTGCAATTTTATGTACAAATACAGTACCTGCAACACCACGACGACCCACCGTGTAAAGGCTGTCTTTTACGGCAATGTCATCGGCTACTTTGACAAAATCGACTTTAATGCCGTCATCTGTTGCTAAAGCTGCGCCATTCTGGAAATTCATCATATCGCCAGAATAGTTTTTGATGATCATTAGCACGCCTTTGTCAGTTGCGACTTGTGTTAATGCTTTATAGATTTGGATTTGCGATGGAGATGCAAATACATCGCCACATACGGCAGCGTCGAGCATGCCTGTACCTACAAAGCCTGCGTGTGCAGGTTCGTGACCGCTACCGCCACCGCTAATAAGGGCAACATTTTGGTGTTTCTGTTTTCGTGAAACAATTTTGTATGATTCATTGAATGCGAGTTCTGGGTGCGCAAGTACGAAGCCTTTGCACATTTCAACGACGATGTTTTCAGCACCGTTCATTAATTTTTTCATGGAAACACCAGTAGTCTAAATTTGGGGGAGATTAAGATTTAATGGCTATTATAAAACGGATTTATTCACTAAGTGGTAAAAATGTTGGATGATGGGTTATGTGATTAATTTTGGTAAAAGTATTGTTTTGTTGAATCTCCCTAAATCCCTCTTTATAAAAGAGGGACTTTACGCGAATTTGATGGTGGTTTTAGATTCGTGAAGTTCCTCTCTTTTTTAAAGGTGAGCCATGTATGGCGCAAGAGGAGGGATTATTAAAAGAGAATAAAAATGAAACCCTATAATAAAAAATTAAAACAAGCCTCACGTGACTTACGTAACAATATGACAGAAGCTGAAAAGTTATTGTGGTCGCGACTGCGAAATAAACAAATATTAGGTTTGCAGTTTTATCGGCAAAAGCCAATTTTGAATTACATCGTAGATTTTTATTGTCCTGCTGCAAATTTAGTGATTGAGTGTGATGGTAGTCAGCACTTTACGGATGAAGGATTAGAAGCAGATAGTCTTCGTGATGAGGTTTTGGCTCAACTTGGATTAAACGTATTAAGGTTTGATAATGGGCAGGTGATGGGGCAGATTAATAATGTGGTGGAAGTGATTTATCGGTATTGTTTGGACATTTTGACAATAGAATCTCCCTAAATCCCTCTTTGGAAAAGAGGGACTTCACGCTAATTTGATCACGGTTGTGGATTCGCATAATTTCTCACCTATTAAAAGGTGAGCTGTATGGAGCAAGAGGAGTGCTTAAGGAAATTATAAATATACTAGATTTTAACGTAAGTATTTGATAAAAATTCTAGATTAAAAATAAAATCTAACTAGAGTCTGTTGACATTTCATAATGGTAACCAGATAAAAATACAGGCTAAAGCAAGTGAGTTTTCATAATTCCGCTTTAGCTTGTCATAACGAGTGGCAATACCCCTGAAATGTTTTAATCTGGCAAATGCGTTTTCAACTAAGTGCCTGATTTTATATAAGTGCCAGTCCATATGTTCATTATTGGATTTACTGTTACCTTTTTTTGGAATATTGGCTTTCGTTTTTGTACTTTTAATTTTCTCTCTGAGAAATTCTGAGTCATAACCCTTATCAGCACACAAGATCTCTGTTTCTGCTAAATCCAAGCAATCGATTAACCTAGGTGCAACTTTCACATCATGAGTTGTGCCATCACCAATAATAAACTCGATAGGATTTCCGTTTGCATCTACAGCTAAATGAATTTTAGAGCTATTCCCACCGATACTTTTGGAAATTGATTGATCTTTAACTCCTGTCGCATGTTGATGCGCTCTCACATGACTAGCATCAATAAAGATCCATTCCAAATCTGCATCGCTCGACAATAATTTAAATATTTTTAACAACTTACTATCTTTACACCAACGATTAAATTTCTTAAAAATAGAGTTTGGCTTACCAAAGACCTCGGGTAGATCCCGCCAAGGGCATCCCGTTCTAATGCGATAAAGAATAGCTTCAATAAATAATCTTAAATTATGTTTGAGATAAATACTGAAATTGACGAGAATAGATTTTAGCTTAGACCAGTGTTGATCTGTCAGCATAGTTCGAGGCATAGCGAGAAGTGAATTTGGTTTGACGATTGAATTTTACTTTCTCGCTATTTTTTTGAACAGCAAATGTCAACAGACCCTAATTATGAAGAAAGAAAAAAGACCATTTACAAATGGGGATGTGAAGCGTGCAAGTTATTCTTTGATTGATCCTGACTTGGAGAATAACGAAGAGCTTTTATCGCAAACGATAAGTGTATTAACTTATTGGCGTAATTGCCATGTTGTGCCTTTATCTCAAGCAGAAATGCTAGTTTTAAAATATATAAATAGAATTGATAAAGATGCGTATATTGCAAAACGGTTAAAAAGATTGGAGTCAATTAGAAAAAAATTAAACTACAATAAACATAATTCAAATGGTCCAATGGTATTAACCAGTATGCAAGACATAGCTGGTATACGCATAGTTTTAACAAATAATGTAAAGCTAAAGAATTTTTTTAAAGTTCTAGAGAAAGAAAATTGTTTTAGAGAAAATGGTGTATTAATAAAACTTAAAGATTATATCAAAGTTCCTAAAGATGATGGATATAGAGGTATACATCTAGTAGCAAAGTTCAAAAATGAATTTGGTGATAATAAAAAAGTTGAATTTCAATTAAGAACCAAATTACAACATAGTTGGGCAACCAGTTTAGAAATTGTAGATTTATTTACTAAGCAAAACTTGAAAAGTAATGATGGGGGCGAGGGGTGGAAAGTCTTTTTTGGACAGGTAGGAAAACAGTTTGAAATAATTGAAAATTTACCATCATTTGAAAAAAATGATCAAAAGTTGGTAGTAAGCGAATATTTGAAATATCTTAAATTACATCCACAGGCTTTATATCAATCTATAGCTATTTACAAATTTATTACTACTCCATTAGAAGGTATAGTCACAAAGGTCACTGTTGAAGGTTTATTTAAGTTATATGCTGAATCCTTAAATGAAATTAATGAAAAGATCATAATGCATAATAAGTCTATTGATGATTTAGTATTATTACGTTTGAATGTACTTAATAGACAGCTAGAGTTAGATTTTTTTAATAAAAACCAAACAGAAAAAGCTTCGGAACAATATGGTTTTTATGAGACAAAATTAGCAAAGAATCCTAATTGGGTT
Organism: Acinetobacter portensis; assembly: GCF_009372215.1. Lineage (GTDB taxonomy): Bacteria > Pseudomonadota > Gammaproteobacteria > Pseudomonadales > Moraxellaceae > Acinetobacter > Acinetobacter portensis. Next base: position 50,140 of record NZ_LWRV01000113.1, read on the forward strand.
GTCGCTTTATTATCGACAAATGCTATAGGTGGTTTAAAGCAAGCATATCCTAACTACTTTGCTGATTCTGAAGTATTTTTATCTTATATAACATTAATAAAATACGGTGCAGTAATTGTCTTTAATCAACAGAGAAAAATATCAGCTTAATAAAAAAATCCCCTCAATCGAGGGGATTTTTTTATATTCGATACGAATGGATTCTTCCCCCTTTATCAAAGGGGGCTAGGGGGATTCTTAAGAAATCGAATCATCCAAATTCGGCGCTAACCAACGTTTCGCTTCATCCAACGTCCAACCTTTACGTTTCGCATAATCTTCCAACTGATCGCCAGAGATTTTACCTACGTTAAAGTAATCAGTTTCAGGGTTTGCATAATAGAAACCGCTCACAGAAGAAGGTGGCCACATTGCAAAACTAGACGTTAAGAAAGTACCCATCTTCTCAGTTGAACCTAACCAATCAAACAATGGCGCTTTTTCAGAATGCTCAGGACAAGCAGGGTAGCCAGGCGCAGGACGAATACCGACATACTTCTCTTTAATCAAATCATCATTCGTTAAAGTTTCAGAAGCTTGATAACCCCAGAACTCTTTACGAATACGCTGATGTAAATGCTCAGCAAATGCTTCAGCGAAACGGTCACCTAAAGCTTGAACCAAAATCGCATTATAGTCATCACCTTTGGCTTTATATTCTTGTGACATTTCTTCTGCACCAAAGATCGATACAGTGAAACCACCTAAGTAATCTTGAGCAACGTCTTTTGGTGCAATAAAGTCAGCTAAAGAGTAGTTTGCTTTGCCTGTCACTTTGTCAGACTGCTGACGAATATGCTCAAATGAATGTGTCACATAGCCATTTTCATCAGTGACTGCAACCGTATCTGCTGCAATGCGGTTTGCAGGGTAAATGCTGAATGTTGCACGTGCATCGAAGCGTTTGTTTTCAATAATGTCTTTCAACATAATTTGCGCTTGTTCATACAAATCACGTGCTGCTTCACCCACCACTTCATCTTCTAGAATTTTTGGGAATTTGCCCGCCAAGCTCCAAGAAATAAAGAATGGTGTCCAGTCGAAGTATTCCACCAAGGTTTCTAAAGAATAGTTAGTGAAAGTCTGTGAACCAATGAAGTTTGGTTTAACAGGTGCATGCTTTTCGAAATCAATTTTAAAGCCATTTTCAACCGATTGTGCATAAGATAACTTCGCCGCTTTTGGTTGCTTATTTGCTAAGCGGATGCGGATTTTTTCATAATCCGCAGCATAATCTTCTGCCAATTGTGGCTTCATTTCAGCAGAGAGTAATTGAGTTGCAACACCCACAGCACGTGAAGCATCCGCCGTATAGTACACGCCATCATTTTGATATTGCGGTGAAATTTTTACAGCGGTATGTGCTTTAGAAGTTGTAGCACCACCAATCATCAGTGGAATGTTAAAGCCTTTACGTTGCATTTCTTTCGCAACAAAAACCATTTCATCGAGTGACGGTGTGATCAAACCTGACAAGCCAATGATATCAACTTTTTCATCAATTGCAGTTTGTAGAATCTTCTCACACGGTACCATCACGCCAAGGTCAACGATGTCATAACCATTACAACCAAGTACAACGCCTACAATGTTTTTACCAATGTCGTGTACGTCACCTTTAACCGTTGCAAGTAAGATTTTACCTTTAGATTGAGCACCTGTTTTTTCAGCTTCAATAAACGGGTTAAGCCATGCAACCGCTTGTTTCATTACACGTGCAGATTTAACCACTTGTGGTAAGAACATTTTACCTGAACCAAACAGATCACCGACTACGTTCATACCCGCCATTAAAGGACCTTCGATCACATCGAGTGGGCGAGTAGATTCTAAACGTGCTTCTTCAGTATCTTGGTCGATATACGTGGTGATGCCTTTAACGAGTGCGTATTCAAGACGTTTTGCAACGCTTGCATTACGCCATTCAAGGTTTTCTTCCGCTTTTTGTGCGCCCGCTTGACCACGGTATTTTTCAGCAACAGTCAGTAATTTTTCTGTTGCATCCTGACCGCTTTCACCTTGATTTTGGTTGAGTACAACATCTTCAACGGCAGCTTTTAACTCTGTATCAATATCATCGTAAATCGCCATTTGACCTGCGTTTACAATACCCATGGTCATGCCTTGTTGGATGGCATGATATAAGAACACTGAGTGAATGGCTTCACGTACAGGCTCATTACCACGGAATGAGAACGATACGTTTGATACACCACCTGAAATCATTGCATGTGGTAGGTTTTGTTTAATCCAACCTGTTGCTTCAATGAAGTCCACACCGTAGTTGTTGTGTTCTTCAATCCCTGTTGCTACCGCAAATACGTTCGGGTCAAAGATAATATCTTCAGCAGGGAAGCCCACTTCATTCACAAGTACATCGTATGAACGCTTACAAATTTCACGTTTACGTGCTGCTGTATCTGCCTGACCATCTTCATCGAAAGCCATTACAATAACAGCGGCACCGTACTGACGACATAAACGCGCACGTTCTACAAATTCGTCATAACCTTCTTTTAAAGAAATTGAGTTAACAACAGCTTTGCCTTGAACGCATTTTAAACCTGCTTCAATGATGTCCCATTTTGATGAGTCAATCATGATTGGCACGCGTGAGATGTCAGGCTCGGAAGCGACAAGATTCAGGAAATGCACCATTGCACCTTGTGAATCGAGCATGCCTTCATCCATGTTAATGTCGATGATCTGTGCGCCAGCTTCAACTTGTTGACGTGCAACATCTAAGGCTTCGGCAAAGTTTTCTTCTTTAATTAAACGAAGGAATTTTTTAGAACCCGTAACGTTGGTACGTTCACCTACGTTTACGAATAATGAATCTTTAGTGATGTTAAATGGCTCTAATCCACTTAAACGACATGCAGGTTCAATGTCAGGAATTTGACGAGGTGTAATACCATCAACCGCTTGTGCAATCGCACGGATGTGGTCAGGTGTTGTACCACAGCAACCGCCTGTAATATTAATTAAGCCACTTTCAGCAAATTCTTTAATAAATGCAGCTGTTTCTTCAGGCGTTTCATCATAACCACCAAAGGCATTCGGTAAGCCTGCGTTTGGATGCGCTGACACAAACGTATCGGCAACGTCAGACACGGTTTTTACGTGTGGACGCATTGCATCCGCACCGAGGGCACAGTTAAAGCCAATAGATAAAGGCTCTGCATGGCGCATTGAGTTCCAGAATGCTTCTGCTGTTTGACCTGTTAAAGTACGACCTGAGGCATCTGTAATTGTGCCTGAAATCATAATTGGTAATTCATAACCAATTTCTTTAAATACTTCTTTTACCGCAAAAATTGCAGCTTTAGCATTTAAGGTATCGAATACAGTTTCAATTAAGATGATGTCTACACCACCTTCAATCAAGGCTTTAGTCGATTCAATATAATCAACTTTTAAAGCATCAAAAGTGATGTTACGGAATGCAGGATCATTCACGTTAGGTGAAATAGATGTTGTACGTGATGTAGGACCAATAACACCTGCCACGAAACGTGGTTTTTCAGGTGTTGAATACTTTTCACATGCTGCTTTAGCAAGACGAGCCGCAGCAATGTTGATTTCAGGAACTAAATCTTCCATGTGGTAGTCAGACATTGAAACACGTGTACCGTTAAAGGTATTGGTTTCAATAATGTCAGCACCTGCTTCTAAATAAGCTTCGTGAATACCTTGAATAATTTGAGGTTGTGTAAGGACTAAAAGATCGTTATTACCTTTGAGGTCTGATGCCCAATCTGCAAAACGTTCACCACGGTAATCTGCTTCTTCTAATTTATGGCGTTGGATCATGGTACCCATCGCACCATCGATAATTAAAATTCTTTTGCTAAGAAGCTCTTTTAGGGTGGCAAGTGTAGACATTCAAACGTTCTCAGAAGGAATTAAAAAACGGTAATAATCTTAACAGATTAGCATATTGAATTCTGCGCTGCTTTCGTCAGAAAGTTGGATATAGATGATTTGAAAAAGTTATAAGACAAAGAATGTATTTTAATCAAGTTTAATAGGTTAATAGTTCAGCAAAGTAGGGGAGTTTATTTAATGACTATTTGATTAAAAGTTACACAAAGTAACAAATATTATTTATTTAAAAAGATAACAGATTTAAGTACTTAGTTTTAATTTAATAAAATAACTACTCAGTCACAGTATTTTTAATTAAAAGTGATTGATTAAATAATAAACGATAATAAAATGAGTTATAAATCACAAAAAATTAAAAAATAAGCTATATGAATAAAGTCTATAAGTTAATTTGGTGTATGTCTCGCAATATTTGGGTAGTGTGTTCTGAGTTGGGGCGTGCATCGACAAAATCTAGCCATAGAAAAATAATAATTACAGGTTTTATTGCATTAAATTCAACTATTGTTTTTGCTGTAGAGTGTACTTCAGGAGTATCTCCTAGATATGCAATAACGAATCAGCAAAATGCACAGTGTACTATATCTATTGCCAACGATAACTTTTCTAATGCTTATAACTATCTATTAGTACGTCGCGGTAATGTTACGTTTACAGATGACTTTACATTGGTTATGTCTGGAAAGTCTGGTGTTTTTGCAGGGAATGTGAGTGGGATTACTGCTCAATACTCACCTTCTACGATTACTGGTAAAAATTTAACTATGACACTTAATGCTACAGGTTTTACAGGAAATGTTATTGGTGTCGATAATAGTAGTGCAAATACCATTAAATTTAATGATGTAAGAATTACGGCAAATCCAAGTCTATGGTCAAGCTATAGTTATGGCTTACTTGCTGGATCATCAACCGATTCGGGCGATTCTTCAGCAGCATCAAGCTATTCCGATATTATTGTGAATGATGCAACAATTACAATTGCAAATAATAGTGGTCAAAGTGCTGCATTACGTGCGATTCAAGGTGGACATAACAATAATATTGTAAATGGAAACGGCTCTACAGGGCGTATTACTGTAAATGGCAATTTAACGGCAAATGTTTCAGGTTCAAATTCAAGTGGTATTTATGTTTCTGGTGTAAGTAATACTCCAGTTGTGATTTTAAATGGAAGTAATAATTATATTAAGACAGTAAATAGCACAAATGGAAGTGCTGTTAAATTAGGTAAGGCGAATGATATTCTCGGTGGAGGGGCTGGTCAGCTGATTTTGAACGGTTCTCTTACTATCGACACTACGCAATCGAGCGGGGCGGCGATTCGTTTAATCGATAATTCATTTTTTGATAGTTCAAATACAAACTCATCACTTACAGTAGATGCAAAAGGTAGTGCAATTCATGTGAGTAATTCAGATGTTGGAACAGGAATAAACAATGGTAATGCGACATCTACGGGCGCAAAAATATATTTAAATCAAGCAAATTTGAAATCTACATCAGAAGATAAATCTTTAATTTTAGTTAACTCAAAGCAAAAAAATGTAGAGATAAAAGTCAATAAAACAAGTGATTTAACTGCGAGTTCAAAAGCTTGGCTGTTAGAAGTACAAGGTGACTCAACTGTCGATGCTAAATTTGAAAAAAATGTATATTTACAAGGGTTAGTTTCAAAATCAACAGTCGGCGATTTAAATATTGAATTGAAAGATAATTCTAAATGGCAGTTAGCTAAGAATAACGCTATAACATTATCCACTTTTTCAAATTTAGTATTAGATGAATCTACTTTAAATGCATTTGATGTAGAGCAAGCAAATTGGGGTGCTTCAAATTTTACATTACAAGGCCAAAGTGTTAACTCTAAAAGTGGTGTGATTAATATTGATAATGGCAAGGTTGGAGACAAACTTACAATTGATGGTAATTATATAGCGAGTGGCTCTGCAACAGTTAAAATGAATACTTTGTGGAATGGTCCTGGTGATGATGTCGGTACAAACTCATCTTCTGATGTTTTGACTATTACTGGGCGTGCGACAGGAATGACGACAGTCGTTCCTGTGAGCGCTAATGGAACATTAAATTTAATAGATGGGAATGTGACACAAATCCAAAGTATTATTAATACAGTTCCTGTGATTAATGTTGAAACAGCAGGTACTCAAGCATTCCAAGGTAATGCAAGAACAACAGGTATATCTCAGGTACAGCTTGCTATGAGAAGTAATTCAGTTACAAATCAAGATGAATACTACTGGACAGCGAAAGCAACACAAAGAAATATTGAAATTATAAATCCTGAAACACCAAGCTATACTCAAATGCCTATTGCGAATATGGAGTTAGGTTATACAATATTAGGAACATTACATGAACGTCGTGGGGAAAATCAGACACTCGCATGGGATGACTGTGGAACATGTGTTAAAGATAACCAAGGTCAAAGTTGGGGGCGTGTAGTTGGTAGTCATCTAGATTTGGAAGGAAAAAATCGCTTTAACATAAATGGTGAACAGTACTTAATGCAACTAGGTCATGATTTTATTATTCACGAAAATATGGAAAAGCAGTCTCGTAATCATACAGGTGCATATATTTCATATGGTCGTAGCGATATGGAATTTGAAGACCGTTATAGAGCTATTGATGGACAACTTGTTGATCATAAAAATACAGGTAATGGAAAAACGGATGCATTTAGTTTAGGGCTATACAACACATATTATAATAGAAATGGCTCATATGTAGATTTAGTAGGTCAAGTATCTCATTTACGCAATACTTATAATTCTGAAGGTTTAGAACAAGTTAAACAAAATGGTTTAGGTGTTGTAATTTCATTAGAAGCTGGACGTCCATATGCATTAACAGAACATAAAGATAACGAATCTGGATGGATGGTAGAACCTCAAGCACAATTAATATATCAATACTTAGGTTTAGATTCATTTAATGATAATGTTCGTACAGTTGATCAGAATGATCAACATGGTTTACGTGGTCGTTTAGGTATTCGTTTAGCGCGAAATAGTGAAGCCAAAGATTTGAGAACGAATACGGTTTATTTTACGGCAAATGTACTTCATGATTTTTTACAGCAAAGAGACATTAATATTGGTCCAGATACGATTAATGAAAAATACAATAATACATGGGGATCGGTTGGAGTAGGCGCACAATTACCTATAAGCCAACATGGCTATTTCTATGCTGATGGACGTTATGAACATTCATTTACATCAGAAAAGCGTGAAACTTATAAAGGTACTTTAGGTCTGAAATTTACTTGGAAATAAGCAAGTCAAACATAACCAAATTGAAGTTTAAAAATATAGATGAAAAGGTTATAAAATGAAAAAAAATTATATTGTGCCTCTAACGACAAATTGTATAAATATTATGGGACAACAAGCGTTAAGAGCATGCCTACAATCCGACCGTCGCGTAAGCTTAGATATTATTGGAATAAAGAAAAGTCAAAAATGAATAATCTTCTATAAAAAGTAAAAAAAGAGGCTATAAGCCTCTTTTTATTGTCATAAAAGTTTCATTCACTTGTCATAAATGTAGTGCATATTAGAAAGATACAAAAAGACATGATGGTTTTTTAATCAATTATGCGTATTGTTACAAATGAGTGAAACATGAGAATAAGGATGGGGATGTGATAGTTGTTTTATATAAGGCTTTGATAATACTTAGTTAATGATGTTTTTCTAACTGGTTTTCTCGGTAAAATCATACAATAAAGCATCAAAACTGACTTTATATGACAGTGCTTTGTCATATAATTGTCATAATTAAATTGAACAATAAGCGGATTGATCATCCTCTTTATTTGCTTGCATGAATTCTAATCAAACTCCTGTTGATTCAGCACAACAATCGGTTCAAACAAAATCGACCAATGTTCATGTGCCAACGCCTAAATATTTTGTACCGGTCTTTTTAACCGTCATTATTGCGACGCTTGTATATATTGGTATTCAATTGTCCGCAGATTTAGCTCACGTTCCAGCTTTGAGCTTATATTCAATTATTCTTTTATCTACAGCACTATTCATTGCGCTTGGATTTGAGTTTGTAAACGGTTTTCATGATACAGCCAATGCTGTAGCAACTGTGATTTATACCAACGCATTATCTGCACCTGTTGCGGTAATGTGGGCAGGTTTTTGTAACTTCCTTGGTGTGATGGTTGCAAGTGGTGCTGTTGCTTACGGCATTATTGCATTGCTACCTGTTGAACTTATTATGAATGTAGGTTCAGGTGCAGGTTTTGCAATGGTTTTTGCCATGCTAATTTCTGCAATTTTGTGGAATTTAGGCACTTGGTTCTTGGGTATTCCTGCATCGAGTTCACACACTTTAATTGGTTCAATTTTAGGTGTGGGCATTATGAACTATCTTCTACATTCAAGTAGTGGTGCTTCAGGTGTAGACATGGAGCAAGTGACTAAAGTCGGTAAAGCATTATTATTTTCTCCACTGATTGGTTTTGCTTTCGCAGCATTACTATTTTTGTTAGTGAAAAAAGTTTTTAAAAAGCAGATGGAATTATTCCAGCCGCCTGAAGGTAATAAGCCACCACCGCCCATTATTCGTGCAATCCTTATTTTTACATGTACAGGTGTAAGCTTTGCACATGGTTCAAATGACGGTCAAAAAGGTATGGGTTTAATCATGCTGATTTTGATTGGTTGTGTGCCATTGGCTTATTCATTAAATAAAAATTTAGATCAACAACATCTTCAGTCTTTTGAGCAACTTTCAGCTCAAACAGCAGCTGCTATATATCCTAATCATTTAGATATTTCTGATGTACAAGCACGAGAAGTACTCACAAAATATATTCAAACCAAAGAAGCAAATGCAGAAGTTGTACCTGCTTTAGCAAGTCTTACAGATCATTTAGGTGAGCGTGTAGGGCATTATGGTGATTTAAAAGATATTCCTGAAGCTGAAGTTTCTAACTTACGCAATGACATGTATTTAAGTACAACAGCATTCAAACGTTTAGAAAAAGCAGAGCAATTACCTGCAATTTCTGATGCACAAAAGAAAGTTGTTAAAGAATATCGTAGCAATTTAGATTCATTCTTACAGTACATTCCAAACTGGGTAAAAGTTGCCGTAGCATTGGCACTTGGTCTAGGAACAATGGTTGGTTGGAAACGTATTGTTGTAACTGTAGGTGAGCGTATTGGTAAAGAGCATATGACTTATGGTCAAGGTATGTCAGCAGAACTTGTCGCAATGACGACTATTGCAGCCGCAGATGGTTTTGGTATGCCTGTGTCGACAACCCATGTTCTAAACTCTGCTGTGGCAGGTACGATGGTTGCTAATAAGTCTGGTCTAAACTTCAAAATGGTAAAATCAATTTTATCGGCTTGGGTGTTCACACTACCTGCAACAATCTGTTTATCAGGTGTTCTGTACTGGTTATTCCTTAAAGTGTTTTAATTCACTTTGAAAATAAAAAAAACGCTGCGAATTGCAGCGTTTTTTTATATCTTATTGTTACTTTTTAAGTCGATTAAATAATTTCCCAATAGGCAATTTATCATTGGCAAAGCCATATAAAGCTGCAAAAGGAAGTGCTGTACGTGCCAAATAAGCCACACGCCATAACCCGCCGTGATTTGCACCTTCCATCATTAGTTCTAAAGGGTGATCTAGTTTTACTTCAGGATTTGCCACTGATTGTGGATGACGTAAGTCATGAATCCATAAGCCAGCCATAATTGCATTGGTAGTTGCAGGCTCAAAGGCTTCAACATCAAATAAACTTGCACCGTTAAATGCCGCTTTCAGTAATGGATTTTTAGTCACAGAATGCGTTGTTGTTGATGGTGCAATATTAATACTGACGTGTTGCCCCTTATGTCTTGCTAAAGTTGCACGCCATTGTTGAATGCGTTTTGCTAAAGCATAATTTGGACCTTGTTCAATGACTAAACAATCGGCAATACCATATTCCTTTCCATTATCAGATTGATATAGTGCAGATGAATTTTCTTTAAATAAGTGTTTTAAGCTTAAAGATGACACCGCTTTAGACAATGTTTTCTCAAGATGTGAGCGATCATTAAATTTAGCTGAAGAAGCTTCGACAATTGCTTTAGGAATGGCATACACATCGGTTGGGGTACACATAAACATTAAACTTGTATTTGCTTTATGTGTGCTGACAAATTGCATAATGGCATCCATTGCCATCGCAACACGAACATGCTTTTCACCATCTAAATAGGCAATAGCAGCCAAATCTAAATCGTGTGGATTTTCAATCAGCCATTGTGCAATTTCAGGTGTTTGCGTTAATAAATTTGCACCAAGCTTAGATTTTAGAATTTCAACGTCTGCATTTGAATCTAAATTTTCTTGAGAGGGTGCATAAAGTGTCGCATTGCCCGATTTTACTGTATTTAAAATTCTATCCCAAACACGTTCATTGGGTAAATCGACAGCAAGAATATTGGCTTTCCATTTTGATAGCCATGTTAAAGGACCTGCTTCAGATGCAGCACCAAATAACACCATGGTTCTATCTGAAAGATCAAACCATTCAGGATGTGCAACAGCTTCACGTAAGGCATTCGCATGACTTGGTTCTACAATGCCATTATTTTCCCAAATTTCAATTTGCTCGAGTAAAGCATCTCCCTGAAGTTTTTTTCCTTTATAAGGTACATACCATTCAGGTTCTACACTGCTTTCACCTTTAAATGTAAATGTATGAAGTGTCTGACTTGCTAAATCCATAACATTTGCAAAAGAATGCTTTTTACCATCTTTATAAAAATCGAAAGATTGATGTGCTTTATTTAAACCAAGTTCAGCAATTTCAATCGGGTGATCAACATTTTGAATACCAGACTCTACCAATGCTTTGAAATACTTAGGATAGGTTTTTCGCCAATTTTTTTCTTTAAATGCTAGAGCAGATAAATCTGAGTCCACTGTTGAAAGCGCTTCAGCAATAATTTCTCGCCCAACTTTTGATGTACTAGGTTTTGTGTTCGGATTTTTAATAGGAAATTGGAGACCATCTAGGGTAGAGGACATTGCAAAATATCTCGATATTGATGATGAAAATATACAGTTGTATACAATATCCTTGGAGCTTTGCTAAACCGTTGGCATTAAGTTCCAAAATCGAAACAATCTGTGTTTTGTTAAATTAAATGTAATATAAATAAGTTTTTAGGATTAAATTGATGAGGTGGAGTGGTAAATTTCATGGTAATTGTAGGGTGAAAATTACAGTATGTTGTTTTTCGATGTAAAAATATATTTTTATGTAAAATGTGAATTAAGTCACATATTAGTTAGTATAATGTTTGTTAAATGATCTATTTTAACTTGAGAATATACTGAAAATGACATCGGTTTATCTATTTACATCTAAATCTATGGGATTACCATCTGCTGTATTTACATCTTATGAATTAGCGTCAACTTGGATTAAAAACAACTACTTAAGTGGTATTTTAACGGAATATCCATTAGATCAAAGTTGTTATGATTGGGCGATTGAAGGTGGTTATTTTAAAGAAAAATCAGCCATTGATCGGGCACCTACATTTATTGAAAAATTTGTATCTGCATATCAGCAAAATTGGCATTTCGAGCATGGTGAAGAACTATGTAATCAAAACATGAGAAATAGTGCTTAATAAAATAAAGAGACCAAGTAAGATCTCTTTATTAAAACAGATTAAAATGGCAAATTAGAAAGCTTATTGATGAAATGTGGAATTAGACGAGGTTCAATAATAATCGTTATAATGACACCGTAAGCTGCACCCCATAAATGTGCGCTGTGATTAATATTACTGTTCCCCTTTTTGCCTGACCAAATACTATAAGCAATGTATAAAACAGCAAAAATGATAGAAGGTACAGGAATAAAAAATACAAAAATGAGTTTCCATGGCTCAAATAAAATATAAGCAAATAACACGGCTGAAACAGCACCAGAAGCGCCTAAGCTTGCCCATCTATGGTCATTTTTATGCTGTAAATAACTTGGAATAATGGCTGCAATTAAACCACCTAAATAGAAAAGAACGAATCCTAATCCTGAAAAGTATTGACGGTAGAATGTTTCAATAATGCTTCCAAAGAAAAACAGGGTAAACATATTGAATAATAGGTGCATGCCATCTGCATGAACAAAGCCGTGCGTAATGAAACGATCATATTGACCTTTTTGCATTGCAGGTGGCCAAAAAATAAGGCGGTTCATAATATTCTGATTTGAAAAAGCCAGAAAAGAAATGATTACGGTAATAATAATAATCGTAACGGTATGATTAAAAGGTAAGTCGAGCATAGTTAAATGAAGATCTTTCAAAATTCTTTAAAGCATCATAATGCCACTAAAATGATCAATAATCAGAACTTTTATAATTAATCCGACAAATTTAGTTGAATTTTAAAAATTACCCCGCATCTTCAGTTAGAATAGCGACTTCAGCTTGAGGAAATATTGATATGTCGACTGATAACACCAGCACTGCAGTTGCAGAAGAAATTCCAAACTTATTAATTACTCCAACTGCTCAAGAGTATTTAGCGGATTTATTGTCAAAACAAAATACGCCAGGTATTGGTGTGCGTGTTTTTGTAGAAAATCCAGGTACACCACGTGCTGAATGTTGTATGGCGTATAGTGCTCCTGAAGAAGTACTTCCTACAGATTATAAACAAGATTATCCAGATTTTCCTGCATATGTAGATGCACCATCTATTCCATATTTGGTAGATGCGGTTATTGATTACAATAAAGATCGTTTTGGTGGTCAGTTAACATTCCGTGCGCCAAACTCAAAAGTACCACGTGTAGGTCCTGATGCCTCTATGGAAGAGCGTATTACTTATATTTTGCAATCTGAAATTAACCCCGGTTTGGCAGGACATGGCGGTAATTGTGCACTTGTTGAAGTTGTTGAAGATGAAGAGCATGGTTTAACTGCTGTACTAAAATTTGGTGGTGGTTGCCAAGGCTGTTCTGCAATTGATGTGACTTTAAAGCAAGGTGTTGAAACAACACTTAAAGAGCATATTCCTGAATTGGGACGTGTGGTTGATCAAACGGATCATACTCAAGCAGATGGTGCTTACTTCAAATAATTCATTTTGAAATAGTACAATTAAAATTTTATAAATAGCTTCCAAAAGGAGGCTATTTTTTTATCTATATAAATAATGCTAATGATAATAATTATTAATACGAATTGTGTTTAGTTTAATTGTTGTTACAATGCGAAACATAAAACACACACTCTCTTCTCAAACGTATATGAGTTCATTCATGATGAATAAGACTTTTTTGAAATCTGCACTTGCTTTCGCCATATCAACAATAACGTATTCAGTGACAATTGCTGCAAACGTAGCAGATGAGCAGAAAAAAGATAATCAAGCTGAAGTTACAAAATTAGATACGATTGTTCTAACTGCAGAAGAACAAATTAAACAGTCATTGGGTGCTTCTATAATTACAAAAGAAGATTTGGAAAAGCTACCAGTAGTAAATGATATTTCTGAGTATGTTCGTCGTATGCCGGGTGTTAACTTAACTGGAAATAGCGCGACAGGTCAGCGTGGCAATAATCGCCAAATTGATATTCGTGGTATGGGGCCAGAAAACACATTAATTTTGGTAGATGGTAAGCCAATTACATCACGAAATTCAGTGCGTTATGGTTGGCGTGGTGAGCGTGATACAAGAGGTGATTCTAACTGGGTACCTGCTGATGCAATTGAATCGATTGAAGTATTACGTGGTCCTGCAGCAGCTCGCTATGGTTCGGGAGCTGCTGGAGGTGTAGTAAATATTATAACTAAAAAAGTAACGAATGAATTACATGGATCACTTGAGCATTACTACAATGCACCAGAAGATAAGAAAGAAGGTGATTCATACCGTACTACAGCTACATTAAGTGGTCCAATTATTAAAGATGTTTTAGGATTCCGTTTATATGGAAGTCAAAATAAAACTCAGCCTGATGCTCTTGATCTAAATAGATCTATTGATAGTGTAGCTGCAGGTCGTGAGGGGGTAAAAAATCAAGATGCAGGATTAAGATTGGCATGGCAATTAAATGATGATCAATCAATTATTTTGGATACTGCATTTGGTCGTCAAGGAAATAGATATTCTGGTGATTCGCAAAATAATAATGATCCATATGCAAAGGCTATTTTAAAAGAGTTGTACGGTACAGAAACGAATACAATGTATCGTGATAGCTATGCATTAACACATGAAGGAAATTGGGCTTGGGGAAAAAATAAATTAGTCGCACAATATGATAAAACAAAAAATAAACGATATATTGAAGATTTAGGAGGTTCAACGGAGGGGAGTATTAGTAATATTGGTGAAAAACAAACCTCTGAATTAAATGCTTTACGTTTGAATGGTGAAGTGAATATTCCTTTTGAATTTTATGTTCCACAAAACTTAACCGCTGGTGTTGAGTGGGTGGATGATAAATTTACAGACCCTGCATCGACACGTGCAACCACGACAGTTGATTTAGCATCTGCTGGCATTATATTGCCAAATGACCGTACGGAAATGAAATCACATATATTTTCAACATATATTGAAGATAATATAGATATTAGTGATCAGACAAATGTGGTTGCAGGACTGCGATATGATGATCACAGTAAATCAGGAAGTAATTGGAGTCCAAGCTTGAATATTACTCAAAAGCTTGGGGAGCATTGGAAATTAAAAGGTGGTGTTGCTAGGGCATATAAAGCACCAAATATGTATCAAAATGCTGAAGGGTATATGATTACAACCAATGGAAATGGGTGCCCTAAAGATTTACCAACTTCAGTACAATGCTATTTATTTGGTAATGAAACACTTAAGCCTGAAACGTCAATTAATAAAGAAATTGGTGTTGAATATGAAAAAGATATTGTTAAAGCAAGTTTAGCGTGGTTCCGTAATGATTATAAAAATAAAATTGCTGCAGGACAAATACAAAGTGCTTTTATATCAAAAGGTAATGGGGTAACAAGAGATACAGTTATTTTAAAATGGGAAAATGTACCTGAAGCCCTTGTACAAGGAATTGAAGGTAGTATTGGTCTATCTTGGGATAATATTCATTGGACGAATAACTTTACTTACATGATGGACTCGAAAGATAAATCAACAGGTAATCCATTGTCATTAGTACCCGTATATACAATTAACTCAATTTTTGAATATGACGTTACAGATAAATTAGATGTTAATTTTGTTTATACGCAATATGGACGACAGAGTTCGAGAACCGTAGCAGAGATGCGACTTGAAAATGGAACTGGTTCGGGTGGTTTGGAAAGTACGCTAAAACCTAGTGTAGTAAAAAGCTATGGTATTGCAGGAATTAATGTGGGATATAAATTAAGCAACAATTTGAATACTCGTATTGGTATTAGTAATTTATTTGATGAGCAAAAATTACGTGACAGTAATTCAACTAGTCAAACTTATAACGAACCAGGTCGTGCATATTATGCAAGCTTAAAATACCAGTTCTAATTCAAATCTATTAAAAAAGACCGTTAAAGCGGTCTTTTTTAATGACCTAAAGAATGTGAATGTGATGTTTACTGTGTAACATCATGAGTAGTAAATGTATGTGTATGTAAATATTAATGATAATGATTTGCGTTAATATTTACAAAAAAATAGAATCCACCAACTTTTTAATATTTTTTAACAGTTGGTGGGTTTGATGCAACATAAGTTTAGCAAAACATTATTAGCAAGTTTGATATTAAGTAGTGTTGGAAGCACTGTTTATGCAGAAAATAATAATGAACAAAGTCGCATGAAAAATGAGTCAACTAAACTTGAAACAATTGTTGTTTCGGCAAGTGGTTTTGAACAAAATATAAAAAAAGCAGCAGCGACAATTTCGGTATTATCACAAGAAGATATTAATAAAAAAGCCTATCGTGATGTTACAGATGCATTGAAAGATGTACCAGGTGTTGTTGTGACAGGCGGTGGTAGTTCAAGCGATATTAGTATTCGTGGTATGGGTAGTGCTTACACCGTCATTATGATTGATGGGAAAAAAGTAAATACACGCTCTGTACGTCCAAATAGTGATAACTCTGGTATTGAACAAGGTTGGTTGCCAGGTATTGAATCTATTGAGCGAATTGAAGTTATTCGCGGACCAATGTCTGGGCTTTATGGTTCAGATGCGATGGGTGGTGTGATTAATATCATCACTAAAAAATCTGCTACAGAATGGTCAGGTGCTGTAAAAGTTGATACGACTTTACAAGAAAATTCAGATTCAGGAAATATTTATCAAACCAATGCCTATGTTTCAGGTCCATTAATTAAAAATTTACTTTCTTTGAAAGCCAATGGTACATATTCAAAACGTGAAGAAGATAATATTATTGGTGGCTATAAAGAACAAAAAATGCGTGCGGGTGGTGCGACTTTAACATTAACGCCAAATGATCAGCATGCGATAGATTTTGAATATAAGCGTTCAATTCAAAACCGTAATAGTACTGTTGGAAAAACAATTGAGAATAAACCAAATAAAAAAGGTGAATATCCTACAAATTCTTTAACTGACTATTATCGTACCGAATACAGTATTTCACACAGAGGTGAAGTCGGTCCTGTAAAAACCAACTCATATATTCAACGTGAAGAAACAGAAAATCCTTCACGACAAATGGAAGCTGTAAACACAACATTTAATACCAACAACCAGTTCCAGCTTGGTGCGCATAACCTTAGTTTTGGTGGAATGTATTTAAAAGAAGAATTAGAAGATAAAGGAAATAAACTTGGACAAGCTGGAAGTAAATTATCTAGCTTAGATCGTTATAGTTGGGCATTATTTGCCGAAGATAATTGGCAAATTGTGGATCCATTTGTTTTAACAACATCACTTCGTTTAGATAAAGATGAAAAATTTGGTGATCATTTGAGTCCTAAAGTTTATGGTGTTTGGACTTTAAATGATGAATGGATTGTAAAAGGTGGTGTTTCTACGGGCTATAAAACACCAGCATTACGAGCGACTGTCCCAGGGTGGGGGCAAGCGACAGGTGGTGGTAATAGTAATGGTGTGATTGTTGGAAATCCTAATTTAAAACCTGAAAAAAGTGTGAACTATGAAATATCTGCAAATTGGGATAATAACGATAATTTAAATGCAGGTATTACCGTATTTAATAGTGAATTTAAAGATAAGATTACCGAAATACGTGATTGTGATAAAGGTTCAGGTAGTGCGGGTTGTTCATGGTTAGGTGAAAACTTTGACTTTGTCAGTCTTCGAGAGAATGTAGATAAAGCAAATATGCGCGGTGTTGAAACCACATTTGGTTGGCAAATTAACTCTGATGTCCGTTTAAATGCAAATTATACATTTACAGATACAGAGCAAAAAAGTGGTGTAAATAAGGGTAAACCACTGAATGAAATGCCAAAGCATATGTTTAATACCACGGTTGATTGGCAAGCGACAGATACTGTGGGCGTGTGGAGTCGTATGAATGTTCGTAGTAAAACATCACCTTATTTAAGTCGTACATCTATGGCGGAAGGTAAACCTGCTTATACCATGGTTGATGTCGGTTTAAACTACAAACCTACGGATAAAATTCAAGTAAATGCAGGTATTTATAATTTATTTGATAAAAAAATTGATACAGCAACATACGATTATGTCTTAGATGGTCGTCGTTATAACTTGGGTTTAACGTATAAATTCTAATCATCTACGATAGAATTTAAAAAGCCTCCAATTGGAGGCTTTTTTTATGTCGCGAGAATTTTTTGAGCAGATTCAGAATAATAAAACTTTTCCAAATAATATCGCGCACGATTTTTTAACTGTTTAGTTGAAACCATGTGTTGAATAATAGGCGTTAGTAAATGCTGTAACTCATTTTCAACCAAAGCTTCATCAATATTTAAATCACGTAATATTAAGTCAAAAGAACGTTGTTGATTACGTGCATACCATGCATAAATACCATCATGAACTTGTTGTTTTAAGTAGTCAGTTTGACGAATAAAGTCCCAAATCTCATGTCCCATTTCTACAGTCTTTGGTAAATCTTGAGTTTCGATATAACTTTTTAAAACCGATAAAGGTTTATCTTTAATTTTATGCCAAAGATTGGCTTGGAAATGATAAAGCTTATTGTCGTCAAAATGATTATTCAGTACATGTTCACTCATTTGACTGAGCTTCTGAATATTCTTTTGCAAATAGTTATTGATGGTATTTTCAAGATTAGAATCGGTTACTGTTTCAAGTACAGATTTACCAATTTTCATAAAACTCGAAACACCAGGCACACTTTTCACCATGGCAGAATTATCTAAATAATCTTGTATGGAATGCTGAATAAGTTGAGTCACCATTGCTGAAAAGGCTTGGTTATTCACAACTGTTTTAATGAGTCGCTCACGATGTCCACTTTTGCTTGCCACATATTGAGCAATTTTATCTACGGTTAAAACAGGAATGACATCTGCGATTTTTGTCGTTTCATTAATAGGGTGTACCAATGCAAAGCGAATATGTTCAGAAATTTGTTCAATTAAAAATGAACTTGCAGGCGTAGCTAGAATTTGTTTTTGAATCAGCTGATTAATTTGTTCAAATGTCCAAATATCTTCTAATCTTTGTTTTCTAAACCATTGGTGAAAGTGTGAGAATTCATCTTCTATTATTTTGGCTTGAGAAAATTCATGATCTAAAAATTCGAGATGAGCATCTATGAGTTGCTCAATCATAGGGTTTTTTTGCATAAAGATTCTAAAAGCCTAATTGAAAGGTATTAGTTTATCAGCAAGTGGATTCTTTAGGTCCTGTGTCTTTGAAAGGAATGGTAAATAATGTTGAGCAACCAGTTTTTCTGCTTCAATAATAGGTACATGTCCGACATTATTTAAAATGATAGGCTTTTCAGCGCGTTTTAATAGTGCCTGTAATTCACTAGCAACTTCATAATTGATAATTTGATCTTGTTTGCCCCACATAATGAGAGTAGGTGCTTCCACATTACGCGTTAAGCGAGCAAAACTATCGGGTGTGTAAATACGGTTGAGTTTAACAATTTGATCGATGGCTTGATTGGTCTTAGATGCTTTTGAAATTAAAATTTGTTCTTGTGCAGATTGTAATTCATTTGGCATTTTAGGTGGAGACATCATTAATTTATGAATGACGTGTGCAAAATCACCCTGCTTATAAATTAATAAGTCTTTAAGTGTTTTTGGGTCTTTTGCATAACTGGTATTGGCTTGTTTATAAATACCTGCGCTACTCAATAAAAATAAACTTTGTGTATCAAATGGATATTGCGATGCATAAACGGTTGCAATAGAGCCACCCAAAGAGTGACCTGCGATATTTAAGTCTTTATCAATGTGAATTGCTTGAGCAAATTGGCGTAGTTCTGAAGTGATATTGGGGATGGAGCTATCGAAGGTTTTTGGAACGGTTGTATCACCATCTGTAGGTAAGTCTGGAATAATAACGTGATAATGAGGTGTTAAGTAATGTGCAACACGATTCCAATGATCGCGAGTTCCTGTTAAGCCATGAATGAGTAATACGGCAGGTTTGGATGTATCACCACCTTCATTGTATGTCCAAAAAATATCGCCAACTTTAATATTTTTTGTGCTTAAACCTGCATGTATGCGTTCTTGTTTTAAGTATTTTTGTAGGATGCTAAATTCGTTGTTTTTTGTATCTCGTGACTTGTCTGCATAAGAATGTGGCGAACAAAATACAGCCAAACTAATATAAAGTGCATGTCTTAAATGGGTCAATCGAGTATTAAGTTGTTCCATGTGTTCACCCCTAACTCTAGATTCTTGCAAATTTATTTGAATATTAGATTTATATTTTGCCTATAAAACTGCGTGATAATTATTGAATCCCTTTGATTCTATTATAAATAATTAAATCCGACTGTCATCCTATGTTTTTGTGATGTTACTTTTATGCTTTTATTAAAATGTGAACATGAGCATGAAAAGTCATGTTTATTTTTAGTGGTTCAATACTATAAAAAATAAACAGCTATTATTTTTTGCAAGTGACAATCAAAAAGCATGAGATTAAACTATGACAACTTAAAAGATCGGTGGTAGGAATAATGCTAACAGCAGCAGAAGCTTTAGATCGTTTAAAACAAGGAAATTTACGTTTCGTACAAGGTGAAACAAGTCATCCTAAGCTTTTGACACATCAACAACGGGCAGAAATGGCGGGTAGTCAAGAACCATTTGCCATCATTTTAGGTTGTTCAGATTCTCGCGTACCAGCTGAAATGGTTTTTGATCAGGGGCTTGGAGATCTATTTGTTATTCGTGTTGCTGGTAATATCGTTGCGCCATCTCAAGTAGGTAGTGTTGAATTTGCAGCTGAAAGTTTCGGTTGCCCAATTGTTGTCGTATTGGGTCATACGCATTGTGGTGCGATTCATTCAACAATTGAAGTGCTGATGAACCCAGAACAATCATCATCTGCAAACTTAATGTCAATTGTGAACCGCGTTCGTCCTTCTGTTGAAATTTTAATGCAAACAGAACTTAAGGATGATTTGGAAAAACTTTCGCAACATGCTGTTCGTTCAAATGTTTTTGCATCAGTAAACCAACTTCGTCATGGTTCAGCTGTACTTGAGAATTTAATTGGTCAAGGTAAATTAAAAGTTGTAGGTGCAGAATATTCGCTAGAAACAGGTGAAGTAACTTTCTACGATTTCTAAATGTTTTAGAATTAAAATGAAAAATAAAAGGCGCTTTATAAAGCGCCTTTTATATATGGATAGGTATTATTCAACAAAATGGGTTGTGCTTTGGCATTCGGATGTATTTGGTCTTTTTGCATTAAGTATTTATGACCTGCAACATCTTTTAAAAAGAAAGGCATGAGCTTTACTTTGTATTGATTACTCACAATTTTATAATTATTTTCAAAGGCTTGTTGATACGCTGTGCCGTAGTTTGGTGGCATTTTCATGCCAAGTAAAATGACTTGAGCTTTTGTTTTCTGACTTTGTAATACAAGTTGCGCTAGGTTTTTTTGAATAAGCTGCGGTGGTTGACCACGTAAACCATCATTTCCGCCCAGTTCAATCACCACAATATCAGGTTTATGTGTTGCTAATAATTTAGGTAATCTTGCTACAGCACCACTGGTTGTTTCACCACTGACACTTACATTGACCACTTTATGTTTTTTGGGATATTGTTGTTCTAGACGATTTTTGAACAAACTCACCCAACCTTGATTCACTTGAATTCCATAACCAGCGCTTAAACTATCTCCAACGATCATAATAGTTTTTGCTGAAACGAACATAGGCACTGCGCTAAAGCACACTAAACAGACATACGCCAATATACGATTTTTATAATTGCGATTTTGCATAAGGGACAATATGACCAACTTCACCAATAATAATTCCATCATGCCACAAGCAATTATTTCTGCACAGCAATTGACCCAAAAGATCCAACTTGGCAACAAAGAACTTACAATTTTCGCAGATTTAAATTTAGAGATACAACAAGGCGAACAAGTTGCAATTACAGGGCGTTCAGGGTCGGGAAAATCGACATTATTAGGAATTTTAGCAACTTTAGATCAGGCACATTCGGGTAAGTTGATTGTATGTGATGAAGCTGTACATCAACTCAATGAAGAGCAACGTGCTTTGCTTAGATTAAAAAATATTGGTTTTGTTTTTCAATCATTTCAATTGCTCCCACATCTAACTGCAATTGAAAATGTAATTTTACCGCTTAGATTGCAAACGAGCTTTAACTATAAAGATGCTGAAAAAAAGGCTTTCGCATTACTTAAAAGAGTTGGTTTAGAACGCCAAGCAATGCAAACACCTAAAGTTCTATCGGGTGGGGAACAGCAACGTGTTGCAATTGCACGAGCTTTAATTAGCAAGCCAAAAATTATTTTTGCAGATGAACCTACAGGTAATTTAGATGGTGAAACAGCAAAAGAAATTGAGCAGTTATTATTTGAATTAAATCGTGAAATTGGAACCACCTTGGTTTTAGTCACGCATGATGTTCAGCTTGCAGCGCAATGTCAAAAACATTATGAATTATTGAATGGTCAGCTGATTGATCGAACGCAAGGAGCATCAATATGAATGCTCTTTTTCGTCCCTTATTCATTCAAAGCTTTAAAAGTTCGGGAATTTACTTACTTATTATTGCTTTAATTTTAGCCATTAGTGCAACCACCGCTTTAAAGTTTAGTAATGAACAAATACAAAATGCGGTTGCGTTACAAGCTGCTGAAATGCTCGCAGCAGATTTAGTCATTACAGATAATGATCCGATTGAAAATACGTGGCGAAATAAAGCTCAAGAACATCAACTTAAACAATCTAATGTGACTGTTTTTGGCTCTATGGCGTTTACCAATGATCAGTTTGTTATGGTCAATGTAAAAGCCATTGATAATGAATTTCCTTTACGTGGCGAATTAGAAGTTAGCCCAAATTCATCTCAAAAAATTCAATCTGGTGAAGTGTGGCTGAGTTCACGTGCAATGGATTTATTGAAAGTCAAAATAGGCGACAAACTTCATATTGCAGATGGTGAGTTTAAAGTTAGTGCCGTTATTGAACATGATTCCAATCAGGAGCTTGGTTTCTCAGCATTTTCACCTACGGTGATCATTTCCCAAGCAGATATTGCGAAAACCAACGCAATACAAACAGGTAGTCGCATTGAGTATCGTGTATTACTTTCAGGTAATGTAAAAAATACAAAAGGCTTTGAGCAAGATTTCAAAGCAATTGTTCAATCCAACAAAAATAAGTCAGAAGTTGATGGTCAAAATATTGATGAACAAAAAAGTTTAAAACTGCGTAAAGCAAGTGAGGGGAATACTCGCTTAATGAAGCCAATTGCAAATTTGGATACATTTCTACAATTGGCAAATATTTTAACAATTTTGCTGTGTGGTATTGCAATTGCGCTTACAAGTCAGCGTTATGTACAGCAAAATCAAGATCATATTGCATTGCTACGCTGCGTAGGTGCGACTAAAAATCAAATATTATTGGCTTATTTAAGTTTGCTGAGTGTGGTTTTAGTTATTGCTATCGTTGTTGGTTGTTTTGTTGGATTGGCACTAGGTTATGGCTTATTACAGCTAATGCTTCAGCTCATTCCACATATTCAATTACAATTTTCAGCAGTTGATATGCTTTCAGGACCTTTACCTATTGCAATGCTCACGAGTGCTGTCGTGTTATTAGGTTTTGTTGTACCAAGCTTAATGCAATTATTAAAAACACCACCTATTCGTGTAATTCGTCAGTCAGAAAAATCTGTGAAGTCTATGCTGTGGATGTTATTTACAGGCACATTAAGCTTAGTGATTTTTAGTGCAGTTTTAACTGAAAACTTAGTTTTAAGTTTGTGGGTGATTGGTGTAATTATCATCCTCTGTGCTGTTTTATATATGAGTATTTGGCTTATTTTAAAGTTTATACAATCTTTAAAATGGAAGATTTCAGCTTATGTACGTGTGCCATATCAATCTGCATTTCAAATTACAGCTTTGGCTTTAGGGTTGAGTTTAGTTACGGTTTTAGCGGTATTAAGAACGGACTTACTAGATCGTTGGCAACAACAATTACCCGAAGGCACACCCAATCAATTTGTGTATGGCTTACCGCCTTTTGATATGCCTGAACTTAAAAATAAGTTGGATGTAAATCAATGGAAAAGTACGCCTTTATATCCCAATATTCGTGGCAGATTAGTTGCGAAAAATGATCAACCATTTTCACAAGAATTGGTGAAAGAAAATAATTCTTTACGTCGTGAACTGAATTTAACACAGGCGGAGACTTATCCATCAGACAATTTTATTGTGGCGGGTGAACCTGCATTTAGCGATAGAAATGAAGTTTCTATAGAAGCTAAAACAGCAAATGAACTTGGTATTCAAGTGGGGGATCGGCTGACCTTTAGTTTGCCTGAAGGTGTTTTAGAAGCCAAAGTCATTAATTTAAGATCGGTAGAATGGGAAAGTTTCAGTCCTAATTTTTTCTTTATTTTTTCACCAAAAACTATGGATGAAAATGCGGGAAGTTATTTAGGCAGTTTTTATGTACCTGAACAGGATAAACCTAAATTAATTCAACTGATTCAGCAATTTTCAAATACTGTATTTATTGATATCAGTCTTATTTTAGATGAAGTGAAACGTATTGTAAGTGTGCTAGTTCAAATTATAAGTCTGCTTGCAATATTGGTCAGTATTTCAGGAATCTTAGTCCTTATTGCATGTTTGAACTTACTGATGGAAGAGCGAAAAAGAGAAGTTGCTTTATTGCGCTCATTTGGTGGGTCTAAGCAAAAGCTTAAACAAATGATGACTTTAGAAATAGGTTTTATAGGCTTAGTGGCAGGGGTTGTGGCGTGTTTGTTTGCCGAAATTATTAGTGCAATTGCAAGTTATAAAATGGATTTAATCATGCAAATGCATTTGGAAATCTGGCTGATTTTACCTATTTGTATGACCTTGCTTTGTGCCTTGATTGGACGTTATCGCCTCAGCTATTTATCTGAAATTCCACCACTACAAAGTTTAAGAGAGATGAATCAGTAATAGATTCATCTCTCTTATTTTTAATTTAGTTTAAAACGTTAAAAGTATAATTATTATTCGTTTAAATGTTCAAGAAGTGCTTGCCAAAGTGGGCTGATATATTCAATCTGATTTAAGCAGTATGTATATGCAACATAACAAATAATGCTCCCAAGAGTGATACCAAACCATTTGAAGCTTACATTTTTATGGTAGCGTTGACCAAAATACCAAATGAATGAAAGCAATAGTCCCATCAACATGCCGCCAATATGTGCTGCATTGTTGATGCCTGAAATCATAAAACCCATACTCAAGTTAATAGCCATTACAATGACTAAAGTCTTTTTATCTAAGATGAATTTTTGACGAGGTAGTGGTGGTAAGAGTGCAAGTAAGGTCAAAGCTGCACCTAAGCCCATAACAGCACCTGAAGCACCTGCGCCAACACGTGGTAATAATTCAGGAATCATTTCATTCGCGTTTAGTAAAGTGTAGCTATTTTGAATAGAAATATAACCACTTAATAAGCTTCCTGAAAGACCAGCCAGCACATACAAACCTAAGAAATACCAACGTCCAAAAAGTTGTTCAACCACACTGCCAAAAATATATAAAGCCCACATATTGAGCATTAAATGAATAAGCCCAAAGTGAAAAAACATGCTACTAAATAACCGGAAGGGTTCTACTAAAAAAGTTAAAGGTGCATAATCGGCACCCCAACGAATTGCATCCGCAGAGTTAGGGTTTGAAACGTCCATACCTGTAATCACTTGCCAAGCAAATAAAGCGATATTTATCGCAATAATGAAAGCAGTGATCCACCAAAGATGGATATCAAGTTTTGTATGAATAATGGGTGGATTTTGATTTTGCATGTGATTTTTGGGATATGATTCATTATGATAAAAATGTGAAATAAGCTTTTAGTCTTGGCTTATAACTTCTAAGATAGCACGAAAAAATTAGACAGGGGTACGGTTCTAAGGTGAAAGCTTTTATTCTACGTATATTGATGATACTCCTTGCTTTGGTATTAATCATACAATTATGGATTTTTGCCAGTTTGGCTTGGTGGCGTACGCATCCTGTAAACACCACAATGTTTATGCGAATAGACTATTTTTCCGATATGTCTAAGCCGATTCAGCATGAATGGCGTGATTATGATCAAATGAGCGACTATTTAAAGCACGCAATTGTTGCTGCTGAAGATGGGAAATTTATGAGCCATAACGGTTTTGACTGGGATGGTATGCGATTTGCTCTAGAACGTAATAAAGATAAGGGCAAACTGGTTGCAGGTGGTTCGACCATTTCACAACAATTGGCTAAAAATTTATTTTTATACAATAAAAGATCATTTATTCGTAAAGGGCAAGAAGCTGTCATTACATGGATGATGGAACGAATGTGGTCAAAAGAACGTATTTTAGAAGTGTATTTAAATTCGGTTGAATTTGGTGAAAATATTTATGGTATTGAAGCTGCGACTCAACATTATTTTGGCAAATCATCAAAAAGTTTAAGCCGTGAACAAGCCATATTTTTAGCAGCAATACTACCTAACCCAAAGTATTTTCAAGATAGACGCCATGACAGTAAGCTAAAGTATCGCAAACGTATGATTCAAAAGTATATGCGATATAGCCAAATTCCTTAATGTTTAGGTGTTGTAAAGAGTAAATAAAAAGTCCAATAAAATTGGGCTTTTTTTTATGAAATTGTCACAATTTTGAAGCATACTTAGAAGTATGGGTAGACTTTAAAATAATGATGGTGATCTATGAATACGGCTGTTAGTGAAACTCCTGCGCAAGCTCCACAAATTGAATACGCATATAATGATCGTTATATAAACCGTGAACTATCAATTTTAGACTTTCATCTTCGTGTATTAGAGCAAGCTGTAGACCCACTTCATCCGCTATTAGAACGTATGAATTTCTTGCTTATTTTTTCCCGAAACTTAGATGAGTTCTTTGAAATTCGTGTTGCAGGAATGATGGAGCAACTCGATTTAGGTAATGAAAGTCATAGCCCAGATGGTTTAACACCAAAGCAAGTTTTGGAGCAAATTTCTAAAACTGCACATGAAGCGATTGAGCGTCAATATCGAATTTTAAATGAAGAAATTTTACCTAAATTACAGGAAGAAGATATTTGTTTCTTACGTCGTGGTGAGTTAACACCTGCTCAATCGGCTTGGGTGAAAAAATATTTCCAAGAACAAGTCGCACCTGTATTAACACCAATTAGTTTAGATCCTGCTCACCCATTTCCACGTTTGGTGAACAAGTCACTTAACTTTATTGTGACTTTGGAAGGGAAAGATGCATTCGGTCGTCAAATTGATCTTGCTGTCGTTCCTGCGCCAAGATCATTGCCACGTGTAGTTCGCTTGCCCAATGAGCTAACCGATGGTAAAGAACATCATGTTATGTTGTCTGCCATTATTCATGAACATATTTCTGATTTATTTCCAGGAATGACGGCAACAGGTTGTTATCAATTCCGTGTAACGCGTAATGCAGATTTAGCTTTAAATGAAGATGTTGAAGATTTAGCAAAAGCGCTAAAAGGGGAGTTAAATTCACGTCGTTTTGGTCGTGCAGTTCGTTTAGAAGTGACGCAAAACTGTCCACAAAATATTTATGAATACTTGTTAGATGAATTTGATTTACATGAAGATCAACTTTATAAAGTACAAGGACCTGTAAATCTTGCACGTTTATTGACCAATTTTAAACGCCCACATTTGCGTTACGATTCGCACACGCCAATCATTCCAAAAGTGCTCAAAAAATCTGAAAATATTTTTAGTGCAATGCAAAAGCAAGATATTTTGTTGCATCATCCCTTTGAATCTTTTGCACCTGTCATTAATTTGCTTCGTGAAGCTGCGCGTGATCCACAAGTATTAGCCATTAAGCAAACACTTTACCGTAGTGGTCCTGACTCTGAAATTGTACAAGTCCTTGCTGAAGCGGCTAAAAATGGTAAAGAGGTTACAGCTGTTATTGAGCTTCGTGCACGTTTTGATGAAGAATCGAATATTGCGGTTGCCAATGTTTTGCAAGAGGCAGGCGCTGTTGTTGTATATGGCATAGTGGGCTATAAAACACATGCCAAAATGATTTTAGTGGTACGTCGCGAGAATAACAAACTTGTTCGTTATGTGCATTTGGGGACAGGTAATTACCATGCAGGTAATGCCCGTATTTACACCGATTATGGCTTGCTAACGACAGATAAAGAGCTTTGTGAAGATGTCCATCGTGTATTTCAAGAGTTAACCGGAATGGGCAAAATGGCGAAGCTTAAAAAGCTTTTACATGCGCCATTTACATTACATGCACAGCTTATTCATTTTATTGAAGATGAAATTGCCAATGCAAAAGCAGGTAAGCCTGCAAAAATTATTGTGAAAGTGAATGCTTTAACCGAAGTTCAGCTGATTAATAAATTGTATGAAGCCTCTCAGGCAGGTGTTCAGATTGACTTAATTATCCGTTCGATTTGTT
This sequence comes from Acinetobacter portensis, assembly GCF_009372215.1. GTDB lineage: Bacteria > Pseudomonadota > Gammaproteobacteria > Pseudomonadales > Moraxellaceae > Acinetobacter > Acinetobacter portensis. Next base: position 78,263 of record NZ_LWRV01000113.1, read on the forward strand.
GTTTGCGCCCTGGTTTACCTGGTTTGTCTGAAAATATTCGTGTTCGTTCAATCGTTGGGCGTTTTTTAGAACATACTCGGGTTTATTACTTTGGTAATAATGGTGATGCTCGAATTTATTGTTCAAGCGCAGATTGGATGGATCGTAACTTATTTAATCGTGTTGAAGCATGCTTCCCAATTGTTGATCCTGCCTTGAAAAAGCGTATTTATCAGCAAGGTTTATTGACGTACTTAAAAGATAATCAACAAGCATGGTTACTGCAAGGTGATGGTACATGGTTGCGTACAGGTGTTGAGGAAGGGAAATTGCCACATAATGCTCAACGACTTCTACTGGCTGAGATTAAGTAAAATAAATAATAAAAAAAGGAGTCATAATTGACTCCTTTTTTATGTTTGAACTTAAACTAAATCGCTTAGTTTAAGTTTTGCGTAATTTTCTGCAAAATTTGTAGGAGCACATCAAATTCACTTTGAAGCGGTGTACTCTTACGTGTCACTAATGCCAAGGTACGGCTTGGAGCAGCATCAATTTGCTTCACGACTAAATCTGGATTTGCTTTTACCATATTGGTATGAATTGCAATTTCAGGAAGTAATGTAAAGCCAAGATTTGCCGAAATCATTTCAACAAGCGTAGGCAATGAACTTGCTTTTAAGCGATGATCATTTTTACGCTCGCCAATAGGGCAGGCACTTAAAGCATGATCACGTAAGCAATGACCTTCTTCAAGCAACATTAAACGAGAAAGATCGAGCTGATCTAAAGATTTCGCATTTGCCGCATTTTGGTCTGATTTATGATAAACCAAGCATAAATTTTCACGTGCAATTTCAGCAACTTTTAAGCTTCGAGTGTCGAATGGTAGCGCAAGAACAACCATGTCTAGGTTGCCATACTCTAATTTTTCAACAATTTTTTCACTTTGTGCTTCGTGGAAATGAAGTTGAATTTTAGGGAGTTGCTTATGCATTTCATCTAATAATTGCGCCAAAATAAATGGAGCAATTGTTGGAATAACGCCAAGATGCAAATCACCTGTCAGTGGTTCACTCATTTCACGGCTTAAACGCATAAGGTCTTGCGCATCAGCCAATAGAACACGGGCTCGTGCAACGACTTGTTCACCCAAAGGGGTTAAACGTACGTTTTGGCGATCACGTTCAACGAGTACGCCACCCAATAATCGTTCCAACTCCATGATGCCGCCCGACAAAGTCGATTGGGTCACAAATGAACGGCGCGCGGCTTCTGTGAAGTGCAGCGTTTCAGACAGCGTAACTAGATATGACAGCTGTCTTAGGGATGGTAGTGCAGCCATAGTGTCCTAATTTTTCGATTTAAAGTGATGTACAAATAATCCGCTAAGATATGGAATAAAGTGCGGAGGGACATCATGCCCCATTCCTTCAATTAATTCAAACTTAGCGCCCGGTATTGCTTTTGCAACAGCCTTACCATGTCCAGGAGGTAATAAACGATCACAAGAGCCATGAACCACAAGGGTTGGCTTTTGAATTTGCTTATTTAATTGTAGCAATGATCCTGTACATAATATTGCTAAAAACTGTTGAAGTATACCCGTTGGGTAGTAACTCCGATGATAAAGCTTTTTCGCGGTCTGCATTGCTTCTAGTTGGTTCACGAAACCTGGTGATCCAATCGTTTTTAACAAATGGATACTATGATTAATAATACCATTTTCATCAGATGACTCTGGCTTACCAATTAAACTTAACAGTTGTTTTGGATAAGGCAAAGGTAAAAAAGGTTTATTATTACTGGTAAAGAGTAAGCCAAGGCTTTGCACTTTTTCAGGGTAATTTGATGCAAGAATTTGCGCAATCATACCGCCCATCGAAGCACCAATCACATGCGCTTTTTCAATACCAAGTTCATCAATAAGTAAAGCTGCATCTTCAGCCATATCATATAAACTATAAGGTGCACCTTGATTTTGTAAACCTAGGGAAAAACGACCCATCATTTTTATGGTATTTAGTTTTGGACCTTTATTTCGAATTTTACTTGATAGCCCAATATCACGATTATCATAACGTATTACACGAAAGCCTTGATCAATAAGCGACTTACAAAAAAAATCAGGCCAAAAAAGTAATTGTGCACCTAAGCCCATAATAAGCAAAATGGCAGGATCTTCCTTTTTTCCGCCTAATTCTACATGCAGCTCTATGCCGTTTGTTAACTGAACTTTAGTTTCAGACATAAAAGAGGTGTAAGGGGAGTCCTGATATTTTAGGGCACTATTCATTTTTATTTTCCTACAACAAGGATGTTTTTAGGCATCCTTGTCATTTAAACCTTAAACAGATGCAGGAATCAAGTCAGGAACAAGTTTAGTTAAAGTTAAACGTTGTTTCGCTGCAGTTGCACCTAATAATACAAAGCCACGTAAAGTGTCAGATGAATCGAAAGCTTTTGCAATCATACCATCATCTAATTCTTCAGTTTGCCATGTGACCTCAAGGTCATTTGGAACAGCTAAAACAGTCAGTGGTGCAGCAGGTGTTTTTACCGCAACAGGCATTGCAGGGTAGTGAACTGCTGTATTTGCACCATTGAGGGTTTTAGCAAGTGCGCGTGCTTGTTGCATAATTGGCATAACGTAAGGCAGTAAAGTACCATTTACTTCTGCACAGTCACCAACGGCATAAATATCTGCTTGATTGGTTTCAAGTTGATTATTGGTAATCACACCACGCGCAGTTTGAATATTTGCTGTTTTAGCAAGTGCTATATTGGGTTGTAAGCCAATTGCAGAAAGAACCGCATCTGCAACAAAAGATTGTCCGTTTGCTAAGGAAACGACATAGCTGTTGTTTTCTGCTTTAGAAATTTTTTCAACAGTTGTGCCAAGTACAAACTTAACGCCTGTATCTTCTAGACCTTGTTTGAATGCAGATGCAACATGAGCAGGAAGTAAGCGACAAAGTGGCTGCGTTGCTAAATCAATGACGGTGACTTTGTGATCTGTGTTTTGTAAGTCATTGGCAAATTCACAACCAATTAAGCCAGCGCCTAAAATGACCACACGTTTATCGTGATTTTGGTCAATTTGCTTACGAAAAGCAGTGTAGTCGCTTAGGTTGTTAACAACATGAATATCATCACTTGCATCGCCTGAAATGGCAAGACGAATTGGATTTGCACCTACAGCTAAAATAAGTTTGGCATAGGTTAAAGATGATTCAACACCATCTTTTTCAATGCTTAAAAGGTGATTTTCTGCATCTATGCTTTTCACCCACGTATTTTTTTCAATGCGCATATTGAGCTGAGCACTCATTTTTTCTGCATCGCCTAAAGCTATTTGCTCGGGTGCTTTTTTGCCTACTAATGCGTTTGAAAGGGTTGGTTTTGCATAATTTACTGCGTCATCGGCACAAATCATAACAAGTTCTTGTTCTGTATTAAGTTTACGGAACTCACGTGCTACGGTATAACCCGCCATACCTGAACCAATAATGACGATAGGATGCATAACAATCTCCACGTTAAAAGGAATAGTGCATAAAAAAGACCAGAGTATGGTCTTTAATACTGATGCTTAGATTTCAATCATTTCAAAATCTGCTTTAGATACGCCACAGTCAGGGCATGTCCAATCATCTGGAATATCATCCCATTTAGTACCTGCTACGATACCATCTTGAGGACAGCCTTCTGCTTCGTCATAAATCCATCCACATACGATGCATTGATATTTTTTCATTTGACTCTCCAATACCGATCTAAAAGGGATCGGTGAAAATCCTTATAAAGGCAAGATACTATTTTATATGACAATCAGCGTTCATATAGATACGTAAATTTTTACGCAGTTATGTATCTAAAGTAAAGTAGATATACATCTTTAATTGCGCATTTTTAAAACTGAAGGTAATTAATGAACAAAACTTGACACAAATACAGAGTGAATTTGTTTATTTGGCGAAATGTCATTTCTATTGTTTGAAAACCTAAGGAGTCAGTTTGTTTATAAATAAAACAATATGCTTGATTACGACTTAAGTTGAACAGAAATTTTTGAAAGAATCAGGTATTTTATAATTAGATGAATCTATAATTAATATTTAGATAAAAAATAAACCAATTAAAACAATTGTTTAATATTTCACTTGTGTTCGCTATGCATTCGTTTTAGCCTCCTTTTGCTAGCTCTTATTGAAAATAAGCGGTAAAATTCATCCATTCCTTCCCAATTAAATTTTCTCCCATGAGTAATCAGTCTACAGCTTTGTGGTCACACATTCGTACGGTTCAAGATTTTCCAAAACCAGGTATTTGTTTCTTCGATCTTACGCCATTATTTATGAAAAACATTGGTCTTTTGACTGATGCTCTTATTGCGAGTATTCCTGCTGAAAAACTTGAAGAAGTTGAAAGCTTTATTGCAGTTGAGGCACGTGGTTTTGTATTGGCAAGCTTACTTGCACAACGTACAGGCAAAGGTCTAATTCTGGTTCGTAAAGCAGGTAAATTGCCACCTCCTGTTGTAGGCGTGGGTTATAGCTTAGAATATGGCTTAGATCGTTTAGAAATGTCTGCTGAAATTCAAAGCCAAAAAGTGATTATTGTAGATGACGTGCTTGCAACTGGTGGTACTTTAAAAGCAGTTAAGCAACTTGCTGAAAAATGTCACCACAATGTTTTAGGTGCGAGTATTTTCTTAGATTTACCAGATTTGCATGCCGATTTAGGTCTAGATATTTGGACTGTTTTAGATGATAAATCTAAACCTGAAACAGTTGCAGCATAAGTTTTATTGATTATTCGATTGCTAAAAAGCCACATTGATTGTGGCTTTTTTATTTTCTAGATTCGTGTTTTTAACCGCTTTAAAACGTTTTCTCAATTTCTACAATTAAATCATTCATTTTTTCAGGATGATCTAAGCGGTGATGCCCACCCGCGATACTTTGGATTTGCATATAATTTTCCAAAAACTCTTTGGTCGCATGCATATCTAAATTTTCATCACCCAACTCTAAATATGCCATTTGCTGAATGTCATGATTTAAGTCTGCATCGGTAATTGGGGGATAATCATCGCGGAAATTTGGTCTTAAACTAGGGTTGGCAATGACACATGGAATTTGATGTTGAAATGACATCAGTAACGCCCAGTAGCCACCCAAGCTATGACCGACAATAATATTGGGTTTAATTTTTTCAACAATATCATGATAAAACTGCGAAACAGTTTCAAAATTTAAATTACGATAATCGACGTTAATACAATACTTTTGCTGAGCATCAAGCGCATGAAATTTTGTTGAATCTCTTGAAGAGTCCAAGCCATGGAAAAACAAAATTTTTGAAATACAAGTCGTCATTATTTTTTATTCACAAAGCGAAGAAAATAAAAATGTTAAAACGTGATTTTTCAACAAATGGTCAACCTTTATCTTAATGAAAAATTGATCTTATAAATGTTAGATTTTCGTCTATTTTATGGCTGGTTTTAAGCCTTTAGTCTAGGTTTTAAACCATTTTTTTGACTTAAAATGAATAGGTTTGGGTCTGTATAAAATGATAAAGAAGAATTTAAGGATTATTATTTTGTACTACACGGCAGATTTTTATCAATGAACAGTATTTCCCCCTGCGCATTGTGATGTAAATCTGCTATGCTATGCCACTTCTATTTCTTATCTAATTACGAGGCAGAGATGACGCAAAATAACGCTCAATCGACTTCTGAACAACCTATTTCCGAAAACGATTTAATTGCACAGCGTCATGCCAAGTTAAAGCAAATCCAAGAACAAGCAAAAGAAACGGGTGTTAGCCCTTGGCCAAATACGTTTAAACGTGAGCATTACGCACAAGATTTACAAGACCAGTTTGCCGAAGTATCTAAAGAAGATATTGAAGCAGGTGAAAAGGTTTATGTATCTATCGCAGGTCGTGTGATGTTGAACCGCGGTTCATTCATCGTAATTCAAGACATGACGGGTCGTATTCAGTTATATGTTGCACGTAAAGAACTTGCACCTGAAGTATTGGAAACAATTAAAGGCTTAGACCTTGGCGATATTATTGCTGTTAAAGGCTATGTAGGTCGTTCAGGTAAAGGCGATCTTTATGTACATATCGAACACTTCGAACTTTTAACTAAATCATTACGTCCACTTCCAGATAAATTCCATGGTTTAACAGATACAGAAGTGAAGTATCGTAAACGTTACCTCGACTTAATCGTAAATGAAGAAACACGTAAAACTTTTGAAATTCGTGCAAAAGTGGTTTCAGGTATTCGTGCATATTTAACCAACGAACGCTTCATGGAAGTTGAAACACCAATGATGCATGTGATTCCAGGTGGTGCATCTGCGCGTCCATTTGAAACGCATCATAATGCTTTAGATATGCCATTGTTCTTACGTATTGCGCCTGAGCTTTACTTAAAACGTTTGGTTGTTGGTGGTTTTGAACGTGTATTCGAAATTAACCGTAACTTCCGTAACGAAGGTGTTTCTACGCGCCACAACCCAGAATTTACGATGATTGAATTCTATCAAGCTTATGCAGACTATAAAGACTTGATGGAACTCACTGAAAAAATGCTTGAAAAATTAGCCATCGACATTTTAGGTTCTTCAGATGTTCCTTATGGCGAAGAAGTGTATAGCTTCAAAGGTCCATTCAAGAAAATTTCAATGTTTGATGCCATTCTTGAACATAACCCAGAATTTACTCCTGAAAATGTAGCTGATCGTGAATTCCTTGCGAATTTCGTAAAAGAAACATTAAAAGAGCAAGTGAAGCCTGGTTTTGGTTTAGGTAAACTTCAAACTATCGTATTTGAAGAAACAGTTGAAACGCAGCTTCGTCAGCCTACTTTCATTACAGAATATCCTGCTGAAACTTCTCCATTGGCACGTCGTAATGATGATAATCCACATATCACAGACCGTTTTGAGTTCTTCATTGGTGGTCGTGAATTGGCAAATGGCTTCTCAGAATTGAATGACCCAATTGACCAAGCGGAACGTTTCCAAGCACAAGTAAATGAAAAAGATGCAGGCGATGATGAAGCAATGCATTACGATGCAGACTTCGTTGAAGCTTTAGAATACGGCTTACCTCCTACAGCAGGTCAAGGTATTGGTATTGACCGTTTGGTTATGTTATTCGCGAATGCACCAAGTATTCGTGATGTGATTTTATTCCCTCATATGCGTCATAAAAACGTATAAGATGTGAATAATAAAAAACCCGCCAAGTGCGGGTTTTTTATTGTTTAAAGTTTAAATGTTTATAATTTTATAGATTAACGACTTGAAAAGCATACTTGATGCTTTGGGTTAAAAATGAAATTGAATAGATGAATGACAGTCAGTTTAAATACCTGATTAATTATATTTTATAAGCAATATCAAAAAAGCTTTATATGATGATTTTGCATATTAATATCACAAAACAAGCAATAGCAAAGATAACTAAATCACTATAATGAATATCAAATTTCATATGTGTCATAAGGACACGTTTTTCTAAGCTGGTGTTGTCCATGTCGTTAAATGAGGAAAGACTTACTCATCTAAAACAGCTTGAAGCTGAGAGTATTCATATTATCCGTGAAGTAGCTGCTGAGTTTGAAAACCCAGTTATGCTCTATTCAATTGGTAAAGATTCAGCAGTCATGCTGCATTTAGCCCTCAAAGCCTTCTATCCTGCAAAACTTCCATTTCCACTACTTCATGTAGATACAGGTTGGAAATTTAAAGACATGATCGCATTTCGCGACAACATGGCAAAAAAACATGGTTTTGATTTGATCGTGCATCAAAACAAAGAAGGGAAAGATGCGGGCATCAATCCATTTGACCATGGTAGTTCTAAATATACAGACATCATGAAAACTCAAGGTTTAAAACAAGCCTTGAATAAATATAAGTTCGATGCAGCTTTTGGTGGCGCGCGTCGTGACGAAGAAAAATCACGCGCAAAAGAACGTGTGTATTCATTCCGTGATGACAAACATCGTTGGGATCCTAAAAATCAACGTCCTGAACTTTGGAATCTTTATAACGGTAAAGTAAACCAAGGTGAAAGCATTCGTGTATTCCCATTATCAAACTGGACTGAGCTTGATATTTGGCAATACATTTACTTGGAAAGCATTCCATTAGTACCACTCTATTTAGCTGCAGAACGTCCTGTGGTTGAACGTAGCGGTACGTTAATTATGGTTGATGATGAACGTATGCCTTTAAAAGAAGGCGAAGTTCCACAAATGAAATCGGTACGTTTCCGTACATTGGGTTGTTACCCACTTACGGGTGCTGTTGAGTCTGAAGCCGATACATTGCCTGAAATTATTCAGGAAATGCTTTTGGCAACAAGTTCTGAACGTCAAGGTCGTATGATTGACCATGATGAAGCAGGCTCGATGGAGAAGAAGAAACAAGAGGGTTACTTCTAAATTTATTTTTTAATCTCTCCCGACCTCTCTTTGAGAAAGAGAGGAGAAATCCCTGAAATGAAAAGGGTGAAAAGTCCCTCTTTCGTAAAGAGGGATTTAGGGAGATTAGAAAAAACCGATTTCAAAAGAATATGTGGAGTTTGAGCAATGTCTCATCAATCAGATTTAATTAGCCAAGACATCTTGGGTTATTTAAAACAACACGAAAATAAAGACCTTCTACGTTTTTTAACTTGCGGTAACGTAGATGATGGTAAGTCGACTTTAATTGGTCGTTTGCTTTACGATTCAAAATTGATTTATGAAGATCAATTGCAAGCGGTAACACGTGACTCGAAAAAAGTCGGTACAACAGGTGATGCGCCTGATTTGGCTTTACTTGTAGATGGTTTACAAGCTGAGCGTGAACAGGGTATTACCATTGATGTGGCTTACCGTTATTTCTCTACAGAAAAACGTAAGTTTATTATTGCTGACACACCAGGGCATGAACAATATACGCGTAACATGGCAACAGGCGCATCTACGTGTGACCTTGCAATCATCTTAATTGATGCGCGTTACGGTGTTCAAACGCAAACACGTCGTCATACATTTATTGCAAGCTTGTTAGGCATTAAGAACATTATTGTTGCGATTAACAAAATGGATTTGGTGGAATTCTCTGAAACTCGTTTCAATGAAATTCAAGCTGAATATGCAGGTTTTGTTGCGCAATTAGGTGATCGTAAACCGTCAAACATCATCTTTACGCCTATTTCTGCATTGAATGGCGATAACGTGGTGAACAAGTCTGAAAATACACCTTGGTACACAGGTCAAACGTTAATGGGTTCTTTGGAATCTGTTGAAATTAATCGTACATCTGCGAAGCAAGATTTCCGTTTCCCTGTTCAATATGTAAACCGTCCGAACCTCGACTTCCGTGGTTTCTGCGGTACGATTGCTTTGGGTGATATTAATGTTGGCGATATAGTTAAGGCTTTACCATCGGGTAAATCATCAACTGTTAAAGAAATTGTGACTTTTGATGGCAACCTTGAGCGTGCTGTTGCAGGTCAAGCGGTTACTTTAACGCTCAACGATGAAATTGATATTTCACGTGGTAATGTTTTAGTACGTGCAGATCAAGCTGAACCATTTATTTCACGTTCTGTGAATGCGACTGTGGTTTGGATGGCAGATCAACCACTTGTGATTGGTAAGTTGTATAACTTGAAAGTGGGTACGCAAACTGTTCCTGCAAAAGTGACTGCGATTAACTTCCGTACAAACGTGAATACGCTTGAAAAAGCGCAAGTTGAAAGCTTAGAGCTAAACTCTATTGCCAATGTAACCGTTGAGTTTGATGCACCTGTTGTATTTGACCGTTATCAAGACAGTCGTTATACAGGTTCGTTTATCTTTATTGATCGTTTAAATAACGTGACGATTGGTGCGGGTATGGTGGAGGAGTCTGTTGAATGGACTGCTCATACGAACCCTGTAACTGCGGAAGCTCGTGCTGCTCGTTTAGGTCAAAAACCTGCATCTATTACTGTTTCAGCGAAAGCATTGGAAAATGCGCAAGCACTTGAAAACTTGTTGCTTCAACAAGGTGTGGTTGCTATTGCGAAAGCAGGTTTAGATGTTGTTCAAGTTGCGCTTTTACGTGAAACGGGTATTGCTGTAATTACGACTGTAGCTGAAGGTACAGATGTAACATTTACAGTAGATGCTGTTGAAGAGTTGGCTGAAAAGATTGTTGAGTTGGTTCGTCTGTAATAGACTGAATTGATTTAAAGAAACCCACCGAAAGGTGGGTTTTTTTAAAGTTAGTTTAAAATTCAGTTTGTAATTGCTCTTGGTTTTTTTCAAACTTTTTAATAAAACCTTCGACAGCACGATGTCTTTGATGGTTTGGAACATCTAAAAATGCTGCACTTAACTCCCCAAGAATCTTCTTGATTTTCTGATTATTTGTTTCCATATATTTATGGAGAAGATAAATAAATAACCCTTGAAGATAAAAATTTTTCTTTCTGAAAAAGCCAATAGATTTTTTAATTTGATTTATGGCTTCATCTGTGTCTATATCGATATAACATAATAAGGCTAATGCTCGATGACCTGCATTTTGAGAATCAAAATAACGACTAAATAAATGTTTTAACTTGGAAGATGATGCTCTTTCAACAATTAAATGAGCGAACATAAATGTGATTAATAAGCTAAATAAAGTTTTAAGATGCTCCTTCTCTGAAAGTTCATTATTATTGTTTTGAGATACATTTGAGAATAAAGTCTCGAAATCATGTTTTACCATTCCAAGTAAATACAAGAAAATATTGTTCCACTCAGTAAATAGTACATCTAGACTTATTTCTTTTAGACTTTTATTTGCAACTAATTCACTATTTCTTAATATTGATGCAAAAGATCTTAAAATAAGTAAAGCATTCAGTTTTTGTGATTGGATATTAGGTTGTTGTTTGTTACGACTAACAGATTGATCTATAGATGCAGCATGTGGTAACTCTTCTAAATCTTCTTCTGAATTAATAAAATCATTATTTTCTACATGATCGGAAATTTCACCAAAGATATTACTTGCTAAAAGTATACTTGAGTCATTTTCAAGAGCTTCTTGGTCTATATTTAAATTTAACTCTTTAAATGTATTTTCCACGAGACATAAATATTCATTGAGTAATTCTTCTTTGTCTCTATAAATACCTGAATAGTATTCAAATTCGGTGGTATATAAGTGAGCTTTATTTTTTTGTATAATATCTTTCCAAATTTCATTATTTGTATTAAATTTTTCAGCTAGAAAATAAGCTCTAAAACAGTCAAATTTAAAAGTTACTATTTCTCCATCACTGAAGAGAATTCCTTTCTCAATTAAGTCTTGGCGTAAATTAGTAGATACAGGAAGGCTACGTTCATCTAGATATTGAGTTTTGAATTTTTCAAAGCTATTTACATCAAGCCCAATAGTTTCTCGTATATTCAATTCATGTGAAAACTCTTTTAAAAAATGACTTAAGTTAGTGGAGTCAAAGTTCTCACGATGTTTTTTTTCCTGAAATTTTTCGAGTAGTCCCTCAATTAATACTTGAACAACGGAGGCTTCATTGTATAAATTGGGTTGAGTCCCTTGTTTCTCAACTACCCACAACAGCATAGATATTAAAAACGGCGTTGATGGTACGTTTAATTGTGTAATCAGCTTTTTAATTATTTTAATTTTTAATGAGTTTGTATGAGTGTCGCTTGAAAACCATTTACAGATTAATGATTCTGTATGTTTTGCTTTGAATGAGTGAATGAATACTTGTTTGGGGAAAATATCAATATCCACTTTAATTGTTTTTAAAGTGGATTCATCTTCTAAACTAACAGCTATATACTTACTAAGTGGATAGTTTTCCATAAAATTACGTAGACATTTTAAATCGGTTGTTGATTTGGTGTCAAAATTATCAAAACCAATTAAAATACGACCAGCTAATAATAAATCTTTGAGCTGCTGCTTATTTAATTCATTATCTAAAAAATTTAAACCTTCATTAAGTAATAAATTAATTGATAAATTACTATCTTTTGTTCTAGCATTTTTTAAATCTATTACTATTCCTAAAGCTGTTTGTGAGTATATTTCATTGTATTTTTCGACAATAAGATAGTTTAATAATGTAGTTTTCCCACTTTCGCGTTTTCCTAGAAATAAAATATTTTCAGTTGAGTTTCTAAGATCATTTAATTTCACATATTCAGTAGAATTATTATTTTGTACATGTTCTTTATTGAAGTAAAACTCTTTTTCCTCAAGTTGTGCTAATGGTGGTTCGACGAAAATATTATGAACTTCCCGAGGGGCAATAGCTGAATTTGAAGAGAGAAGTTTATTGTTTGCTCTTTGAGTTATACTTTTATAAAGAATATCTGTAATTGGTATAGTATTTTTTGAAGAGATTGAGAGTGGGTAATTTTTCTTTCCATTAGTGTTAAATCTAGTAGCTTGATCAAATGTATTTCTACTATGGTAGTACTCTCTAGCTAATACCTCAACATTATTATTGTCTAACTTTAAAATTGTATAGCCATTAAAGTAATCTCTACTTTGATATAGACAACCTGTATTACTTATAAAAAGCTCTCCGATGTTACCACTTAGCGTTTCTGCTGTATTTTCATGATTATGTCCGCAAAGAACAATATTGAATTTTTCACTCAATCTATTTTTAATTAATTGTTTTTCATTTTGATTTAACCAGTCAAAAGTATGGTGAAATACAGCAATTTTTAATGAACTATGCTTAATTTCATCATATGCTCTTTCTATTTGTCTTTCAGTTAAGAATAAATGACCATAATCAGCTTGTCCTCCACCTTTGGTGAGCCAAGAAGTATTTAAAGATGCAATTCCAATTTCTTGATTATTTATAGTTATAATCTTAGTAAAAAAAATTTTATTTTCCAACGGTATATTTACAATAGACGTAGCGAAATTATTGTAATCATATAAATGTGCAAGTAAATCATATTTAGGTTTGTTATAGAGTTGATCAAAAAGAGCAATTGCTGATTTGTGGTCTTTAATATCAAAAATTGATGAATAAATATTAGACTTCCGTCATAAATC
>NZ_LWRV01000114.1 GCF_009372215.1 Acinetobacter portensis
GCTGCCGCTACAGCGGCTGCAAGTAGTGCAACGTATGGCTTTACCATAGGTGCCAATGGTGAACGTATAGAAACTACATCTACGACCAATACCGAACAAAGCCAATGGCAAGGTAGTAATTTAGGCTTAAACAACCTTCAACTTAAATCAGAAAATAAAGATATTAATATCAAAGGTAGTCGCGTGAATGCGACGGGCACCACAACCTTTGATGGCACCAAAGATTTAAATGTTACAGCAGGCGTTGAACGTGGCAAACAAGATAGCAACAGTAAAACCAATAGCCAAAATGTCAGTTATACCTATGGTGGCGGTGGTAGTGCATCAATAGGCAAGCAGACGAGTAAATCGAACAGTGAAAGTCTCACTCATGTAAATAGTGAGATTGCGCTGAATCGAACAGAAGGTGTGATTGACCAACTCAACATTAAAGGCGGCACGGTAAGCATTGCTGATCGTGGTGATCTCAAGGTCAAAGGTATCCATGTTGAAAGCTTACAAGATACAGCATCGAGCAGTAATAGTAGTAAAGGTGGCTCTATTGGTGGCGGCTATGGTGGTGGTTCAAAAAATATCACGGCAAGCTACAACCAAGGCAAAGGCAACAGCGACAGTGCTTGGGTGAATGAGACCAGCAAACTCCTGATTGGTAATGC
>NZ_LWRV01000115.1 GCF_009372215.1 Acinetobacter portensis
GTTTGTGCAACAAAGCCCATTTAAATCAAAAAGTGAAAAATTAAAACCAAGTGTCTGTGAAAAAGAATCTGTATATAAAATCCCACCAAGCGAAATAGATACGATAAAAAGTGTTGAAATAAAAAAGAAAAACTTACCTAATCGCCCTAAGATTTCATCAATATTCACAAAAGATCTCTCTAATTCAAAAACATTTCATGACTATATAAAACTTCATGACCATTCCAATAAATATAACCTTTATCCAACAACTCTTTTAAAAGCAGACGAATATTAGATTGCGGAAAAAGTTGTTCTAATAAGTCACGTAACTCATAAATATCTTTAGGTTTATTCGATTTAAGCTCACGTAATTTTCGTGCAACTTCTAATTGAACAGGATCAATCATTGCGAAGTTCTTGAACAACCCATTTTGAGCATTTTGAATATTGGCATTCGCATCTGAAGTAAGGTCTGAAGCTTGTTTTTCAGTATTGATATGCGCCATAAAATTCGACGTAGATTGAGTCGAATTTTGTTGTTCATCAATATTGTCTAAATCGAGCAATGCCCATTGCTTTAAGACTTTCTTACGAAATGAAATTTGCTCATCAAATTTTTTGACAATTTTCAAATTTATGAGCATGCCAATTAAATGCTGTGCTTTTTCTGCTTCAACATTTAATACATTCAAAATTGAATTTTTAAGCTTTTCAATATTATTTGGCTTACCTGACATTTTTTCTAAAGCATCGCAATACTGCTTTACTAACTTTAAGTCCGGACTTTCAATAATAGATTGAATACTTGGAATGACATATTTCGCAGATTTTATATCTTTATTTTCTAATTCCACCTGAATTAGATGACAACTGATATTCGAGCTTTGTAGCATTAATATCAACATATCACTGCTGTCGGTAGCAGAAATAACTTCTACATGGCTGTCTGCATCTAATAATGCCAACAACTGACCAACTACAACCGCATACTCAAACTCTCGCTGTGAAGCTCGAGGCGTATCTAATACGACAATTTGACCGCTGTTTACCCAACTCGAAAACTCCGTCAAATCTCCCAAAGGAAATTCGAACTTACCGCTACAATTAAACACATATATCGTTGCATAATGTTCAATAATTTTACGCAGTAAAGATGCTGTAGGCGGATTATCTTCAAGATCAAATAAAATGACTTTTTGGCTCATAAATACGGTCTTTTTGTGTTTAGTTTTATTCGACAAATAACAACAATAAAGATCAACTATATTCTAAACTTAGAATATATCTCTCATCAAAAAAGTTGTTAATGTCTTAAAACTCATTAATAATGCGGTGGCTTGTTTGTCAATGGATCAAATGCTGCTATTCCATCAGAAATATCTGATGCTTCTACACGTTGATACAAAATATTCATTTGTTTTTTTAAATCAGCAAGTTCCCGACCTTGAATGACCAATTGTTCATTCAACTGATCAACTAATTCATCTAAAAAGGCAATTCGCACTTGCAAATCTTCAATGGGTGCGGAAAATGACGCCTGTTCATCAAGATTTTGTTGTTTAGTCAATTTACACTCCTCATGTAGGATTTTAGGAAACATTATGGCCTATATTACTTTAAGGGACGTCCAGCTTGCGTTTGGCGGACCTGCCTTACTCGACGGCGCGAACTTCAGTTTAGAGCGTGGCGAACGAGTGTGTTTAATCGGTCGTAATGGTGAAGGTAAGTCTACTTTACTTAAACTGATTGAGGGAACTTTATTACCAGATACTGGTGAGGTTTCTTTACAAAATGGCATTACCATTTCCATGCTTGCTCAAGATGTACCCATGGATTCAGGAAAAGTTGCCGATATCGTAGCCGATGGCGCGGGTGAAGCAGCTGAAGTAATGAGAGCCTACCATGAGGCAAGCGATGCTTGTGTACTTGGTGATATGGAAGCTTGTGACCGCATGGGGAACTTGCAACATAAAATGGATCAGCTAGATGGCTGGGCTTTAGAAACTAAAGTTAACTCTATTTTAAGCAAAATGGGCTTAGATCCAGAAGCAGACCTTGCAGATTTATCGGGTGGTCGTAAACGTCGTGTACTTCTTGCACGTGCTTTACTCACTCAACCTGACGTTTTATTACTTGACGAACCAACCAACCATTTGGACGTTGAAAGTATTGAATGGTTAGAAAAATTCTTACTCGATCAAAATAATTTAACATTATTATTTATTTCGCATGACCGTTCATTTGTAGACAGCATTGCAACGCGTATTGTCGAGCTTGACCGCGGTACGTTGCGTAGCTACGAAGGTAACTATTCACGTTACTTAGAACTTAAAGCCATGCAAATGGAAGCTGAAGAAAAGCAAAATGCTTTATTCGACAAAAAGCTTGCAGAAGAAGAAGTTTGGATTCGCCAAGGTATTAAAGCACGTCGTACTCGTAATGAAGGTCGCGTACGTGATTTAAAAGCATTGCGTGAAGAGTCAAAAGCACGTCGTTCACAACAAGGTAAAGTGAACATGGCAACGCAAGAAGCCAATCGTTCAGGTAAATTAGTGTTTGATATCGCTAACCTTAGTGTGACCTTTGGTAATAATGCGCCGATCATCAAAGACTTCTCTACTCTTGTCCTTCGTGGCGACCGTATTGGTTTAGTCGGTGATAACGGTGTAGGTAAAACCACCTTAATTAAAGCGATTTTAGGTGAACTCGAACATAGCGGTACAGTTAAAACAGGTACTCAGCTAGAGGTTGCTTATTTTGACCAATTGCGTAATGCGCTTGATTTAGAAAAATCTGTAAAAGATAACGTTTCTGAAGGTTCTGACTTTGTAGATGTAAATGGCGGCCGTCGTCATATTTATAGCTACTTGCAAGACTTTTTATTCTCACCTGAACGTGCACGTACACCAGTAAAAGCATTGTCTGGTGGTGAACGTAACCGTATTCTATTGGCGAAGTTACTGCTTAAGCCATCTAACTTAATTGTAATGGATGAGCCAACAAACGATCTAGATATGGTGACTTTAGAGCTACTTGAAGAAATGTTAGGTGGCTACAAAGGAACATTGTTATTGATTTCGCATGACCGTGCATTTATGGACAACGTTGTGACTTCAACTTGGGTATTTGACGGTAAAGGTCATATCGATGAATACATCGGTGGTTACCAAGATTACCTAGAACAACGTCCAGATCAAACTGCTGTAGATCAAAAAAGTGATGTGAAAAAAGCCATCGCAAAAGCCGAAGCTGCTGTGCCTAAAAAAGCAAAATTGAGCTATAAAGATCAACGTGCTTTAGAGCAACTTCCTGCCGAAATGGAAGCACTTGAAAAAGAGCAAGCTGACATTAATGCACAACTTGCAGATGGTTCTATGTTTGTATCTGATGCAGATAAAGCCATGAAGCTTTCAAACCGTTTAACTGAAATTGATGAGCTTTTGCTTGAAAAGTTAGAACGCTGGGAACAACTTGAGAACTTAAGCAAAGGCAACTAAGCTTAATTCCAAGTCAATAAAAAGACATCTACGCCTTTGGTTTAGGTGTCTTTTTATTTGCATAATCAGTTCATGTTAAACTATATAAAATTTTTAAGGTTACCTCTTTGCAATGAGTAAAAAGCCAGATTACAAACCCGGTGAATTTCAATGGTCATTTTTATTACCCAAATATTGGGGCGTATGGATGGGTATTATCTTCCTGATGATTTTGGCTATTTTACCTTGGTCAATTCAACATAGACTTGCAAAGCTATTAGGCTCAACCGCTTTCAAATATTTAAAATCGCGTCGTAAAACCACAATTCGAAATTTAGAACTCTGCTTTCCTGAATGGTCTGAAGCTGAAGTTCTCGAAAACTCAAAACAAGTGTTTATCGACCAAATGCTTGGCGCTTTTGAAACATTAAATGCTTGGTACTGCCCAAAATGGTTTAACGGTCGTGTAGAAATTGAAGGTTTAGAACATATTCAAAATGCTCAAGCACAAGGCAAAGGTGCATTACTTCTAGGTACACACTCAACGTTGCTTGATGCTGGCGGTTATGTTTGCGCACAATATTTTGACCCAGATGTTGTTTATCGTCCGCAAAACAACCCATTGCTTGATATGCTGATTTACCGATGTCGTTCAACCATTTATACGCATCAAATTGACCATGATGATATGCGTGGTTTAATCCGTCATTTAAAAAATGGACGTGCAATTTGGTATAGCCCAGACCAAGACTTTGGCTTAAAACAAGGTGTTATTGCACCCTTCTTTGGTGTTCCTGCCGCGACAGTAACCGCACATCGTCGTTTATTAAAAATGACCAAGGCAGAAGCAATTCCGCTTTATTTCTATCGTGATGGTGATATTTCTAATCCAAAATACAAAGTTTTAATTGAACCACCTGTCGAAAATTTACCAAGTGATGATGAACTTGATGATGCGACACGCACCAATTTAATTATTGAACGTCAACTTCGTATTGCACCTACACAGTACATGTGGTTTCACCGTCGTTTTAAAACACGACCTGAAGGTTCAGAAAGCTTATATTAATCATTTGGATTAAAAATTTATCCCCCTTAAAAACAACAACCCGAGCTTTACATCCTGTAAAACTCGGGCTATATGGGGTTGTGCTGTTTCATATCTTTTTTATTTTATATCTGGCTATCCTAACCACACATCATGTCCTTGATGTCTTTCCTTCAGCTTGGTCTTCCATAGTGGGACTATCCATTCCCGTTCCATGTGCTGATGTAATAACAATAAGCCCCCCCACTTTTATAACTAGCCTCTAAATCCTCAAAACCTTGTAGGAGATTGACTACAAAGGCATGAGTCTAACTTTTAAGATTTATAATCCTGCGCAATTTCATCTGTCACAATTTTTTCTTCTTTCTCTGTTTTTTCAATTCCTTGCTGAATAGCAGCTTGTGCTTTTTCTTCATCTGCATCGGTTTGTTCTAGTTCTTGCTGAATTTTCTCGAATATACGTCCTGTTTGTAAAACCACATAAATAGGGAAATGATCTGACCCCATATGAGGCAATCGCTTCATTTCTACCAAAGCAAAATCGGTACTATGAAACACATGATCTAAAGACCAACGTAGTAATGGATAATCAGCATGAAAAGTGTTGACATAATGACGCCCAACGCGTGGATCTAATAAACCACTAATACGCTGAAATAAACGTGTGGTTCTAGACCAAGCCACATCATTTAAATCCCCCATCACAATACAACTTTCATCTAAATCTTTAATCTGATCACCCACAATTAAAAGTTCCGCATCACGTAATGTTGAATCTTTTGCTTCGGTTGGACTTGGCGGTTTAGGGTGCAAGCAATACAGCTGAACTTTATTCCCTGAATCTAAAGTGACTGTTGTATGAATAGATGGAATTTCATCACTTAAAATAAATTTCACTTCTGTATCTGATAATTCTAAACGGCTATATAAATGCATACCGTACAAATTATCTAAAGGAACAGGAACTCGATATGGATAATCAGGTTCTATAACTGAAAGCTCTTTTTGCCAAACTTCATCTGTTTCCAAGGTCAAAACAATATCTGGTTGATACGTTTTAATATGTGAAATTAATGCATCATATTTTTTATTTGGCGTTAATACATTTGAAACTAAAATTGAAATTTGTTTTTTCGGATCAAGTTGCCCTTCTCGAACTTTTTTCACCTGATTTTTCCAAATAAAGGTGTAAGGCAATACCATTTTTAGCTGATATGCCAAGGCTGCAATGAGAGCAACAAGTAGTATTTCACGCCAAATATCCCATGGTGAATCCCAAATCAACAACAATACAAATGCACAAAATCCTAAGACAAGTATTTGTAAACGCGGGAAGTCTGCACCACGAAACCACCACTCATCTCGAGGAATCAGTGACCAGAAGCTCAACCAAACAACCACAACAGCTAATATCTCAATCCAGATCATATCTTTTCTCTTATATTCTTAATTTTTTATTGATTCATAAATTTATATCAATTTTCCATGTAACATAAACAAGTTATATTCCACAATATAAATGCTGTTTTCATTCTGTAGCACTTGCAGTTACGTGCTCTTTTGATACACTCAAACCCCCTTTTTTTATTTTAACGCACCGAGGCAAAGTGACATGAAAGTAGGTCTGGTCGGTTGGCGCGGGATGGTTGGTTCTGTCCTTATGCAACGTATGGTTGAAGAGAATGATTTTGCTCATTTTGAGCCGTTCTACTTCTCTACCAGTAATGCAGGTGGCAAAGCGCCTGCGTTTGGCGGTAAAACTGCCCCAGCACTTATGGATGCGACAGACATTAAGAGTCTGAAGCAAATGGATGTCATTATTACCTGCCAAGGTGGTGATTATACGTCTGAAGTTTTCCCTAAATTAAAAGCGGAAAACTGGGCTGGCTATTGGATTGATGCTGCATCTACATTACGTATGGATGATGAAGCAATTATCGTGCTAGATCCTGTGAATATGCATGTAATTAAAGATGGTTTAGTAAATGGTACTAAAACATTTGTAGGTGGTAACTGTACAGTTTCACTTATGTTGATGGGTCTTGGTGGTTTATTCCAAAACAATTTAGTGGAATGGGCAACATCAATGACATATCAAGCAGCATCTGGTGCAGGCGCGCAAAACATGCGTGAACTCATCAATGGTATGGGTTATTTATATAACAATACTAAAGATTTGCTTGATGATCCTAAATCTCCAATTTTAGATATCGACTCTAAAATTGCAGCACTTCAACGTGGTGAAGGCTTCCCTTCTGCAAACTTTGGTGTGCCTTTAGCAGGTTCTTTAATTCCATACATCGACAAACAGCTTGAAAGCGGTCAATCGAAAGAAGAATGGAAAGGTCAAGTTGAAACCAACAAGATCTTAGGCAATCAACAAATTGTTCCTATTGATGGTCATTGTGTACGTATTGGTGCAATGCGTTGCCATTCTCAAGCTTTAACATTGAAATTGAAAAAAGATGTGCCGCTTGATGAAATTGAAGATATGTTACGTAGTGCAAATCAATGGGCTAAAGTTGTTCCAAATACGCGTGAAGCATCTATGACAGATCTTACACCTGTAGCAGTAACAGGTACTTTGAGTGTTCCAGTAGGTCGTTTACGTAAATTGAATATGGGTAAAGAATACCTAGGTGCATTTACAGTGGGTGACCAATTACTTTGGGGTGCTGCTGAACCTTTACGTCGTATGCTTCGTATATTAATTGATTTTAAAAGTGCTTAAGCGCAACTAAAAATCTAAAAAAGCCGATCTTTCATGATCGGCTTTTTTATGACAGTTCACGGTATTTGTTTTACAAATAGACAACAAATCGCTAATCTATAATTATAATTTCCGCTTTGCGATTGTGACCGAGCTAATAGACTAATATGACCACGTATAACAAATTAAAGATCGCGATTTTAACAATTATTGCATCACAAAATATTTATGCGCTCAATGTCGACCCTGCTGTTATTCAATCAAGTGCAGGTGAATTACTTTATGCCGAATTAAATTTCCGTCAATCGGACATAAACACACCCATTGAAGTGAGCTTAGCTAAAGCTGAAGATTTAATGTCCATTGGTGCGACACATCAGCCTCCTGGTCATTTAAACTTTTTCACACGTCGCAATGCAAATGGAACAGGCGTAATCACTATTACATCTTCTAGACCAATTACCGATGCTGAATTGAACATTATTGTTAAAATCAAAGAAGGCTCTACAACACGTTTACAGCAAATTAAAAAGCCGCTTGCTCGTAATAGTGCTCCAACACAAAATAAAACAACAACAAAAGAAAATGCATTAACGCCTATTGTGATTGTGAATGAAAAAGACATTGCTTTAAATTTACCTACAAGTAGTGCATATACAGCTCCTGCTGTAACACGCCCAATGGTAAATCTGGAACCATCAAAAAACATTCCACCTCAAATACAAAAAACGATTTCAGCAACGCCTTTACCACCTACACCTACCCCTATTGTTCTACAATCTGCAGCACCTACTACCAACGCTCAACAAGCACCAAAAGAAACTCACACTGAGCAAACAATAGAAAAAGTAACACCTAAAAAACCTGTAACAGCACAAACTAACGCTGTTAAAAAAGTGCCTGATCAGACTATTCAAATTGCCCCTCCTATTCCACAATCTAATATTTCAGCAGATCCATTAGTGAACAAGTATGCAAGTGGTGAAATTGAGAAAAAGAGCGCAAAGCCTGCTGTCAAATCAGTAGAGCCACAAAAAGCTGAAACAAAGAAAACTGAACTTCAAAAGACAGACGCTAAAAAAACCGATGCTTTAAAAACCCAAGAGCAAAAAGTTGAATCCAAAAAGACTGAAAATAATATTTCAACAAGTCATGTAGAAAAACATGTTGTAAGAACGAATGAATCTTTATGGGCAATTGCTGCGAAAATTGCAGATCAACAAAATCGCTCTGTAAACTCAGTGATGCAACAAATTAAAACCAACAATGAACATGCTTTTATTAAAGGTGATGTTAACCGCTTAAAACGTGGGGCAACGCTCAATTTAAAAGAGGCAACAGCAGAAGAAAAAGCAAAAAAAGTTGCTGAAAATAAAATAGATCACAATCAAACAAAACAATCTGGAACAGCAAAATACAAATTAAACCAAGCGGAAATGAGTTTAGTTGCACAGAGCGAACAGAACTCAGCGCACGGTTCTGCATCAAAAAGCACGAAAAGTAATATAACTTCCGATGATTTATCATCAAAGGTTATGACATCTCGTGAAAAAACCGTTAAATTACAGAGAAACGTAACTCAGTTGGAAATGGCATTAAATCAAAAGGATCATAGAATTCAATTATTAAATGCCCGTCTTGCTCAACTTCAACAGCAGTTGAAAAAACAACAAGCCGCAAAAAAATCTCATAACTAGGGTCTGTTGACATTT
>NZ_LWRV01000116.1 GCF_009372215.1 Acinetobacter portensis
TAACCTGAGTTCGATATAAAAAAAGAGTAGAAAAAAAGCCCTGTTTTTGTAACATATTGGTTCTCAAGACAAAATGTTATAAAACAAGGCTTCTCAATGGATCATATTACCGAATTATTTTGTATTTTGGATGATTTCTGCAAAAAATTTAATGAATCTTTAGAGAAAGCTTTAATTTCTAATCAAAAAACCAGGTTGAAAAAGTCAGCTTTAAGCTTGTCTGAAGCAATGACCATTGTCATTTTATTTCATCAATCCGGTTTTAGATTCTTCAAATATTTTTATTGCCAAATGATCGTTCCATTCTGGAAATCTGCTTTTCCTAAACTGCTTAGCTACAACCGATTTATTGAAATCATGCCCCGTTGTTTGCAAGCTCTGAGTAGTTTCTTCCATCAGGTGAAAGGAAAAGATACGGGAATCAGTATCATTGACTCCACTAAATTGGTAGTTTGCCATAATCTTCGGATTAAAAGGCATCGTGTATTTAAAGGCTTGGCCGGTCGTGGAAAAAGTAGTACGGGTTGGTTTTATGGTTTTAAATTACATCTCGTTATCAATAATTTAGGTGAAATTATTAATCTCAAGCTGACATCGGGAAATGTTCATGATGTTGCTATATTAGAATCTTTAACTCAAGAATTAAAAGGGATCCTACTCGGAGACAAAGGCTATTTGAGCAAAGCAAAAGCCGAAGCTTTAGCAGCAAGAGGACTGAAAATATTGACCCCATCACGTCGGAATATGAAAAATAAACCCATCCAAACTGAAGAAGAAAAACAATTACTTTGCAGAAGAGGATTGATCGAAACAGTGAATGATCAATTAAAAAATTTACATCAACTTGAACATTCACGTCATCGTTCGGTAAATAACTTCATGGTGAATATCATGGCTGCTGTAGTGGCTTATTGTTTGAACCCCAATAAGCCAACTTTCCAAAATATGCTAAAAGGTTAAGTGGATTTCATCGAACTCAGGTTA
>NZ_LWRV01000117.1 GCF_009372215.1 Acinetobacter portensis
TATATTACTCTCTATCTCTAGGAAGTCAACTAGTAATTCAAATTATTTTAAACTTTCTTCCTAAAACCCAATCTTAACACTTCGTACTAAGTTGCTGTTTTATCAGAAGTTTTAATCTTAATCACCGCCGATGGATGTGCATTCTACAGGATTTTTGATGGCTTGCAACACCTATTGTAAATATTTTATTTTGCATGTTTATTTTATAATCTATAAAACTCATAAATACATGAAATTTAAATATAATTTATTTTTAAATTAATTCATTATTATAGAATCAACAAATCAAAACAAACATAAGAACTTGTTTTATATATAATTATTAAAAACAAAAACCAATTCCTGTTTAAATAAAATTCAATTTTTGCTTTATTTACCAACAATATGATGAATAAGCATTCAATATTCGTTTTTCATTCCATAAAAGACTTCAAATTATGAAGTTCATCCCTCTATAAAAAAAGCCACTACTAAACAAGTAATGGCTTTTTAAATCTAAAATTGCAATTTATTTAGAACTTCATACTCATGCGTGCCCAATAATTACGCCCTGTATTGTTAAATTGTTGAGTGGCAAAATCATCACCAAAGCCAGAGCTTCCCATTTTATTCAAATGCTCGGTATAGGTTTTATCTAACAAGTTATCTATACCAATAGATAAATCCACATCTTTCGTTAAGTTATAAGATCCATTAATAGACAAGGTCGTAAAGCCTGAACTTTTTTTCAGGTCATAACCTACGATATTACCCTCATTTAAACTTACTCGGTTTTGCCCATCCACAACACGCCATAACAAACCAATATTATATTTGTCTTGCACATAACGTAAGTTTACACGTGCTTCTAAAGGTGAAATTTGTGGTAAAGGTGTATTGTCTGTGGTGTTTTTACCCCAAGCATACATTGCGCTTACATCTGCCTGAATTGCATCTGTAAATTTATAGCCTATACCCGCTTCCGCACCAGCGATAACAGCATCGACATTACGTGAATCTACCGTATTTTGCTTTCCAGAGCCCATACCCATTGAATGGCCGTGTCCATGTCCACTGTTTTGTGATTTAGGATAAGTCATCAAAATATAATCTTTAATCATGCCTGTATAAGCAGAAGCCCAAGAATTAAAAGCTCCATGTTCATGTTGATAGCCAAAATCAAGTTGTAAGGTTTTCTCAGTTTCTAACTTTTTAAAGGTATTGGCTGTTACACCATAATAGTCTGTTTTAAATAACTCCCAATAATCTGGCACACGCTCTACATAGCCTAGACCAATATATGTTTTACCATCTTCATGTTCAGGATGTGTATTTTCAAAACGAATAAATGCACTAGGCAATGTTTCAGAACGGCTTTGCTGTGTTTTTAAAGCATCTACTTTAACTTGATCAATTCGCGCCCCTGCAACTACACGATTATCTCCTTCCAATTGATAAGTTAATTCACCAAAAGCGCCATATGATTGAAATTGCATATCAGACTTCAGTGGCATATCCATCGTATTCGATTTCATACCACCCGCATGTTTATTATGTTGAGAATCAACACCTGTAATAACTTGAAGTTTGTCCCATTCATGCGTCACAGCCAAACGCGTATTCAATGTACGGCGTGTTACCTGCATAGATGATGGATTATCAACCATTTCATGCGTTGTCATATCATGCGTTTGAGGCACTTTTCTCAAACTATAGTTATCCATGACATGATCATTAAAACTATAGTTCACTTGTGCTTCAATTTTCTTAATGACATCAGTGACGTTTTTCTTTTCAAAACGCAAACCTAAGCTTTCACGAGCAAACTGAGATCCATCCATGCCACGACCTGCATAAACCACTTCACCATCGGCCTTCCCACCAGTAAGTTCTAGCCATGTGTTTTCATCAGGTGTCCAACCTAAAGCGACATCAACATTCCAACGTTTCCAGTCAGATGGAACTGTATTTCCACTGCCATCCTTATAACTATCTGCAACTGATCGATTGGCATTTAAACGAACATACTTATGTTCATCGCCAATTGCTGTTTCAAGGTTATGATCCAAACGCCCAAATGACCCCATCAATACACTTGCTTGACCACGATAAGGCTTTTCAGAAGTCAACTTTTCAGGTGAGCGTTCAAAAATAACCGTTGCAGCAGAACCCGTATTGGCATACTGAACGGTTTGTGGCCCTTTAATGACAGAAATTTGGTCATAACTTTCTGGTGAAATATAAGATGTAGGCGAATCCATACGACTTGGGCATGCACCTAAATTTTCCGTGCCATCCGTCAAAATTTTAATGCGTGAACCAAACATACCTCGGAATGTGACATCACCATTGGTTCCTGCACCACTATTTACAGAACTAAAACCTACAATACTTTGTAAGTAATCTGCACCATCTGTTGCAGGAATCGGTTGAATAGGCTGTTTTGGATCTGCTCGAACAATTAAGCCATTCGCATCGTTACCTGCTTGAGCAGTCACTGTAATTGGCGCAAGTTTTTTAGATTCACTTGAATCATTTGCCAATACAACTGGTGAATAACAAGCAACACAAATCGCAGCCGCAAGAGGCTGTAAAAAAAATTTTGGCTGAGCCATTTTTTTCTCACTTAAAACATAAATAAAACAAGGCTAGAGTCAGTAAAGACCCGAAATTAACGTTTGATTTATGCGAAAAGTGGTGGGGCTCGCCCTTGGGGGATAAGAAAAAGTCGTTGTAGAACAAACCAAACATGACTAAATGCCTGTTGGAATGCAATTAAGCGAACTTGAATACGATCAAATACTTCTTTTACATCTAACTCAGGTGGTAACACCAAATTTCCATACACAGTACAGTACTGACATTGATGATTTGCATCATGTTCATGTCCTGCATGTTCGGAATTTTTTTGATGTTCTGAATGTATAGAAGATTGATGTGAATGAGCACTGTGCGATGAATGTACCGTTGATGGTTTCAGCAAAAGTGCACGCGTAATGGTTTCACAGACCGGAGCAACTTGATATTGCTTCGGTAACAAAGGCTGTAAAAATACAGCGATCTGTAAAAATACTGCAAAAGCTGAAAGCAGCAAGCCACTACGTAAGAGCAAAGGCAAATCCTAAAATTTGTCACAACTGAGTATAACAAAGCCCAATAAAAATTGGGCTTTGAGTTACAAACATTTACTAATGAGTTAGCGTTTCACTGGAACATTTTCTTTTTGACGCTGACGAGCAGCTTTTTCAATTTTCTCACGCGCACGTTGGCGTTTAAGAGGAGATAAATAATCTACAAAAAGCTTGCCGTTTAAGTGATCCATTTCATGCTGAATACAAACAGCAAGAAGTTCATCTGCTTCTAACTCAAAAGCATTACCCTCTAAATTTACAGCTTCAATTTTGACACGTGACGGACGTTCAACTTTGTCGTATATTTGAGGCACTGAAAGACAACCCTCTTCATAAGGTTGGGTATGTTCAGTTAATGGGGTAACTTTAGGGTTAATAAAAACCATGGGTTCATCTTTATTTTCAGATAAATCCATAACAATAAGCTGAATATGCTTGTCGACTTGCGTTGCAGCCAAGCCAATTCCTGGCGCTGCGTACATCGTTTCAAACATATCTGCAGCAAGCTGACGAATCTCGTCAGTAACTTCTTCGACTGGTTGTGCAATGGTACGAAGACGTGGGTCGGGAAAACTTAAAATAGGTAATAAGGCCATATTGCGTCCTCACTTATGCCATTGATCAAAAAACCAAAATGAAGGAATGCTTCATCGAAAAAATGTGTGTAAGATCGTTATTATAACGCAACTACATACATAATTTTAGGAATTATGATAATGAAAAAGGTTTTTAAAGACACATCTTATTTCAGTGTCTTGGGGTTAAAAAAACAGACGCTTGCACTTACTATTTGTGCAGGTCTAAGCATTGGTGTTGTAACGACAATTGAAGCATCAACACCGACACGTAATATCAATCCACCAGCATTAAAAGCCAACGCACCTAATGTTTATGTTGTAAAAAAGGGCGATACGCTTTGGGATATTTCAAAGAAATTTCTTAAGAATCCGTACCGTTGGCGCGAAATTTGGGCAAGTAATAAATACATTAAAAACCCACATTGGATCTTCCCCGGCGATCGCTTACTTATGTGTACCTATAATAATCGCCCAATTATTGGTAAAGATCAGGGTGATGGCTGTGACGGCATTATCCGTCGCTATGGCAATGGCACCATTACTCTTCAACCTCAAGTTCGTATTGAGTCTTTGAATAACACGATTCCTGTCATTCCACTAGATAGAATTAAAAATTGGCTAGAGCGCTCAAGTGTCGTAGCTGCTGATTCCGTTAAAAACACACCATATATCGTTGGAGCCAAAGATCAGCGTGTCTTAGCGGCTAAAGGACAAAGTGTTTATGTTCGCGGAAATGGCTTGGAAATAGGGCAACAATACGGTGTTTACCGAGAAAATGATCCTTACATCATGCTTGATGCTAACGGTAAAAAATATAATGCTGGTTTAGAAATTGTTCAAGTTGCATCGGGAATTGCGACCAAACAAACAGGCGATCTCACTACATTAGAAATTACAGATTCTTATAACTCGGAAATCCGTCGTGGTTATTTCGTAATGCTAGAAGAAGATGCAATGTTACCAACACTGTTTTATCCAGTGAATGCGGATGAAGTCATTGCTGGCGGTAAAATTATTCGAATTCAAGGCTCAATTAGTGCTGCTGCAGTAAGAAGTGTTGTAAGCATTGACCGCGGAACAAACCAAGGCGTTAAAACAGGTCATGTATTTAGCGTAAACGAACTGGGTCAAACTGTTAAAGATCCTGTTACTCATGAAACACTGCAATTACCATCAGAAAACGTAGGTAGCATTATGGTATTCAAAACATTTGAAAATTTGAGTTATGCCTATGTTCTTGAAAGTGACCTACCTATAAATATTGGTGCCTTACTTACACCACCAATCATGAATGACTAGTTGAACGAAGATGTTGAATCATTTATCACAAACTCAGATCGAAACAATTGCGGTGTGGTATGTGGTTCAACATTCACTTTCTAGTTATTACAAAATAAAAGCACATTTTAAAAACTTAGAAGACTCACTAAAGCCAGAAAGCCTAATTGCTTGGAAGAATTTAAACCTCCATAAAAACCATATTCAACGTTTAGAAAAATTTCATACCCAAGAAGGTCAAACTGAGTTTCAACATTTACTTCAACACATTAAGCAATCTTCGGATTTTGTTATTACAGAAGCAGATTCATGCTATCCAACCCAACTTTTACCCTATAGCGATAGACCTCCCATTATTTTTGGGCAAGGCAATGAGCAAATTCTTCTACAACCACAAATTGCAATTGTAGGAAGTCGAAAATCTAGCCCTCATGGTCGACAAGTAGCGTATGACTTTGCCTATTATTTAAGTGAAAAAGGTTTTTATATTAATAGTGGTTTAGCGCAAGGAATAGATGAAGCTGCTCATCAAGGTGGGATCAAAAACCATCGAACTATTGCCGTAATGGGAACAGGTTTAGACATAACCTACCCATCTCAAAACCAAGCATTAAGACAAGAAATTATAAATCACCATGGTGCAGTCATTACCGAGTTTTTACCGACAACGAAGCCCTTGCAACAGCATTTCCCTCGAAGAAACCGAATTGTAAGCGGTTTAAGCTTAGGTATCATTGTTGCTGAGGCTAGTCTGGAAAGTGGTTCACTCATCACCGCTAAACTTGCAGCAGATCAGGGTAAATTAATATTTGCGATTCCTGGACATATTTATAGTGAACACCATCAAGGATGCCATCAACTTATTCGTGAAGGTGCAATTTTAATTGATCATCCTGAACAAGCAATTGAAGACTTAGCACTTCCAACGCAATGGCACAGCCAACAAAATTCTGAGCAAAACAACTCAACAGAATTAAGTGAAAAAGATTCTAATCAATTCTTAGATATTCCAGACTATCTCATTCCTCTTTACAAACAACTCGATTGGGTTGGACAAAATATTGATCAGCTTGCAACAACTCTTCAACTTGATATTGCGACATTAACGGGTCATTTGATGGAACTAGAGTTAAGTGGTCTATGTATGCAACAATCAGGTTTATATGTGCGTTGTCGTTCCAATAAATAAGGTTCACAATAACCCTTTATTTTTTAAAGGTTCCCTCCCATGATCACCACCTCTGTTACAGAAGCCGCGAATTGCCTTAAACAAGGACAAGTGCTTGCCTATCCTACAGAGGCTGTTTGGGGTTTAGGCTGTGATCCACATAATGAGAAAGCCTTTCAGGAAATATTACGCTTAAAGCAGCGTCCTATTGAAAAAGGTGTGATTTTATTAGCAGGGCAAATTTCACAAGTCGAACATTTATTAAAAAATCTAAGTCCTGAAATACGAAATCAGATTATTGATTCTTGGAGTAATCGTAGTTCATCGGAACGTGCAACAACTTGGCTCCTACCAGCTACAGAAGATATTCCAACATGGATTAAAGGCAATCATCCCAAAGTTGCTGTTCGTGTAACAACCCACCCTTTGTGTATTGCTTTATGTAATGCATTTAATGGCTATATTGTGTCGACAAGTGCAAATACAGCAGGATTAGAACCTGCTCGCTCATTACAAGATGCAACGCATTACTTTAAAAATGAATTAAATTATTTGAACGGTGATTTAGGATTAAGCCGTGAACCAAGCAAAATTATAGATGCAGAAACAGGCGATATTATTCGCGCTTAAAAAACACCAAAAAAAGTGAAAAACATTTTCATAATATTTAGACAAAAAAAAGCTCAACCATATAGGGATGGCTGAGCATAAAAAAGGATGTGTAATCACATCCAGAGGGTCTTGCAAATCTCTGGCTTCACAATAAGCATGTTTTAAAACATAGGCTTAATTGCTTAACTGATGCTATTATTCATTAATCTTTTTTCAATGAGAAATAGAATTAAGGTATCTATTTATATAAAAAATATATTAATTAGGTGGTAAAATAATCATAATTCAAATTATGTTGCTATTTTATTGAGCATTTTTAAAAATTTGCTTTTTTATTCATCACTTAAAAATTAAATACATTAGGGTCTGTTGACATT
>NZ_LWRV01000118.1 GCF_009372215.1 Acinetobacter portensis
GACAAACCCGGTACGGTTCAGGCTATTGTTGCTAAAATAGAATTATGTATCAATGTTGTTTGCTAATAGAATAGGTGTTTTGCATTGAAACTGATTCTATTCATATGGTGATAAAATGAAAAATATTTCTAATGTTGAATTTAATGCTGTTTTTCCTGATTATATGAATATTTTTAAATTGGTATAATAAGGCTAAATTTTGAGTGTTAACTGATACTAGAAACTTAATATTATATTTTTTAGATTTTCAGACCAATATATTATTTAGATTACATTTATAATTTTAGATAGAATAAATGTAATCTAAATAGAAAAAACTATTTTAAAAAGCACAATATTTCAATTAAATGGTTAATTTAGAATATCTTTTTAAGAGGTAAATACTTTTTAAATTGTAGAAGGGAGCATCAGGTTCATTCCACTGTAATTGGAAGATATTATTCCTTCTCAGAATTCCCTTTCAAAACCATATAAATCAAACCAACAAAAATAACAAAAGCACCGCCAATACTGCTTAAAGAGAAAAATACAATACGGTCATATGTTGTTAAATTGAATAACTGATTATCTACAATATGACGCATGAATAACCACTGTACGACAGCAAAGATAATTAAAACAATTGCACGACGACGAACTTCAGGACGCATAGCCATAGGAGATATTCACAATTAAGTGGAAAGTGGTGGCTATTATGCCACTGATATTCTTTAGACTCAATGCAGTAAAAAGCCCTGCAATTGCAGGGCTTTTTTGTTATTCCTCCTAAAAGGAGAAAAAGAAAGAAGTAAAAATTATTTAGCTTCTTCTGCTTTTGGTTTTTCGCGTAAACGAATACCTAAATCACGCAATTGGTTACCTTCAACTGGAGCAGGCGCTTGAGTCAATGGACATTCAGCTGTTTTCGTTTTCGGGAATGCAATCACGTCACGGATAGAAGATGCACCAGTCATCAACATCACTAAACGGTCAAGACCGAATGCTAAACCACCATGAGGAGGCGCACCGAATTTCAATGCATTTAACAAGAAGCTGAATTTCTCTTCCGCTTCTTCTTCATTAATACCTAAAGCTTCAAAAATTGCTTTTTGCATTTCTAGGTTATGAATACGTAAAGATCCACCACCAACTTCAGTGCCGTTTAATACCATATCGTATGCAACAGACAATGCAGCACCTGGGTTGTTCTTCACTTCTTCAACGCTTGATTTAGGAAGCGTGAATGGATGGTGAACAGAAGTCCATTTACCATCATCAGTTTCTTCGAACATTGGGAAGTCAACAACCCAAAGCGGAGCCCATTCGCAAGTCGCAAGATTCATATCGTGACCGACTTTAATACGTAAAGCGCCCATTGCATCATTTACAACTTTCGCTTTGTCCGCACCAAAGAATACGATGTCGCCATTTTCAGCTCCAACACGTTTCAACAAATCAAGTACGATTGGCTCAATGAATTTAACGATAGGCGATTGAAGACCTTCAATACCTTTTTCAAGTTCGTTAACTTTGATGTACGCCAAGCCTTTTGCACCATAGATGCCAACGAATTTAGTATATTCGTCGATTTGGCTACGAGGTAATGCACCAGCGCCAGGAACGCGTAAAGCGACAATACGACCTTTAGGATCTTTTGCAGGACCTGCGAATACTTTGAACTCAACGTCTTGCATCATGTCTGCAACGTCAACAAGTTTCAACGGAATACGCATATCTGGTTTGTCAGATGCATAATCACGCATTGCATCTGCATAAGTCATACGTGGGAATTTGTCGAATTCAACATTAAGAAGTTCTTTGAACATCTTAACTGTTAAAGTTTCCATTAAATCCATGATGTCATCGTCACTCATGAACGATGTTTCAACGTCGATTTGTGTGAATTCAGGCTGACGGTCAGCACGTAAGTCTTCATCACGGAAACATTTAGCAATTTGGTAGTAACGATCAATACCACCAACCATCAACAACTGTTTGAATAGCTGTGGAGATTGTGGAAGTGCGTAGAAGCTACCGTTAGAAACACGACTTGGAACTAAGTAGTCACGCGCACCTTCAGGAGTTGCACGCGTTAAGATCGGAGTTTCAACATCTAAGAAACCATTGTCTTCGAAATAGTTACGAATAAGGTTTGTTAACTTAGAACGGAAACGTAAACGATCTAACATTTCAGGACGACGAATATCAAGGAAACGATATTTCAAACGTACTTCTTCAGAAATATTTGTGTTTTCGTCATTCAATGGGAATGGCGGAGTTTCAGAAGCAGCAAGAACTTCGATGTCTTTGCCTAATACTTCAATTTGACCGCTAGTAATATTTGCGTTTTCAGTACCTTCGTAACGACGACGTACACGGCCTGTAATTTTTAATACAAATTCTGAACGAGCCTTATCCGCTGTTGCGAATGCTTCAGGAGTATCTGGGTCAATAACCACTTGAACTAGACCATCACGGTCACGCATATCAAGGAAAATAACACCACCGTGGTCACGGCGACGGTGTACCCAACCGCATAAAGTTACGGTTTGGTCAATTTGAGCTTCGGTTAAAGAACCGCAGTAATGAGTTCGCATCATAGCGTAAACAATCCAACTATATGGTTTAAGGCGAGCGAATGCGTAAACAGCGCACCGCTTTCGAATATTGAATTATGCCTCTTTTTGGGCATTTTGTCACAACAAGTCAAAGTAAAAAGCCTAAGCTTGAGCTTAAATTTTTAAAATTTTAATTAAGGCATGACTTATTTATGATTTTTTTTGAAATATTTATATTGATAAACGATGCAACATAATGAAAAACAAATTAATGCAGCTTGAGTAAATTTGTTGAGCATTCTACCTAAAAAATAATATTGATGATTGAGCCAAACTTCATATGAAATTTGTGAAGCGTAATAACTCAAAGCAATAAATCCAATAAATATACTTAAAGCTAAACTACATAAAATAAATTTTTGCTGATTTTTTAGGGAGATACTTGGGTTTTTGTACTTTTTATAATATTGATGAATCATGTAAAAAATAAACGGTAAAGGCAAAACTGAAGACACTATTTGTAAGATGAAAGCATAAGAATATTGTCGATTAAATAATGAAATTGTAGGTTCAAAAAATGGAAGAGGAATTAAAGTTCTTGAATCTAAATGCGTAAAGCTATCCCATAAAAGATGAGTTATATTGCCGATGATTAAAGCAATGCAGATCAATCCTAAAAATCTACAAAAATATAAAAAGTTTGAAATATTTAGGTCATCATTAAGTGATAAACATGAAGATAAAGTTGGGCGAAATAAGCTGTACCAAAGACAGCAAAATGCTAATCCTAAAAATAAATTAGGATAAAAAATAGCAGTCCAAGTATGTGTTTCTAAACCGCTTGAATTGGAAAAAAGTCTAAATAAATCTGGTGTCATACTGCCAATAGCAAGTGCTGCAATTGGAAGTTTGTTTTTTGATATTTTTGAAATAGGTGATGCAATTACTGTGTGAGCAAGCGTAAAAGGCATAATCAATATTTCAAAAAAGGGATATTGAGCAGACTAATTGAATTGTAATAAATGCACAAATATCTTGCATAAAATGAGTAATGTTATAATATAACAAAATCAAAACGATCTAACCTGAGTTTTAGACATGTCCTTTCATAAGAATTTGCTCACGCTATCTATTTTAGCTGCCTTTACACCTGTTGCTTTTGCACAAGATGATAAACAAGCACAACAATTAGAAACTTTAAAATCTACAGCACATCCATTGACGCAAACGGCTGCAGACTTTGCTGCAGCAGATAATGTGATTGGGCAAAAAACACTTTCAACAGGTGCGCCAACAATTGGTGATGCTTTGGATGGTCAGTTAGGTGTTCATACAAATCAATATGGTTCAGGTTCAAGCCGTCCTGTTATTCGTGGTCAAGATGGTCCACGTGTAAAAGTTTTACAACATGCTTCTGAAACAGCAGATGTTTCAACTTTGTCTCCTGACCATGCTGTAACTGTAGATCCTATTTTAGCTAAACAAATTGAAGTGATTCGTGGACCTTCTACTTTGCTTTATTCGGCAGGTACAGTAGGTGGTTTAGTTAACGTAACGGATAATAAAATTCCAACACAAATGCCTGAAAAGGGCTATGAAGGGCAAGTCGGTTTACGCTACAACTCAGGTAGTGATGAAAAACTTGCGAGTGGTGGTGTAACTGTTGGTTTAACAGATCAAGTCGCATTACGTGTTGAAGGTTTAAAACGTGATGCGAATGCATATATTGCGCCAAATTATTATCACGCTCATACGCATGAACATGACCTAGGTAATGGTCAGGTAGAAAAGCATACAGAATATGAAAAAGAGCGCCGTGTAGGAAATACTTTTGCAAAAGGTGAAACTGTAAACGTAGGTTTATCTTGGATTCATGACCGTGGATTCACAGGTATTTCATATAGCAATCGTCAAGATCAATATGGCTTACCAGGTCATAGCCATGAATATGAGTCATGTCATCCACATGATGATCATTTACATTGTGATGGTAATAACCATGCAGGACATAATAATGTACCAGGTCATAATCATGGCGGACATGGGCACGGACATGATCATGAAGAACATGAAGCAGGTCCTTGGGTAGATTTAAAAACAGAACGTTATGATTTCCGTTCGGAATTAGCAGATCCATTTGTAGGTTTTTCAAAATTACGTGCACATGCAAGTTATACAGACTATAAGCATGATGAAATTGAAGGTAATGAAGTTGCAACAACCTTTAAAAGCAAAGGCTACGATGGTCGCTTAGAGTTAGTTCATAACCCTGTTGCAGGTTGGGAAGGTGTGTTTGGAACGCAATATACTCAGCAGAAATTAGACATTACAGGTGAAGAATCTATTCTTGAGCCAACGAAAACACAAAAATGGAGTCTATTTGCTTTAGAACATAAACAAATTAATGACTTTCATATTGAGTTAGGTGCACGTGTAGATCATCAAACAATTGATATCGAATCAAATAAAAAGAATTATAGCGATCAGGCATTTTCTGGTTCTGCTGCTGTGAATTGGGTATTTGCACCAAATTACACATTATCTTTGGTTGGTTCACATCAACAACGTTTACCGCTTGCACAAGAGTTATTTGCAGATGGAAAACATCTTGCGACAAATACTTATGAACGTGGTAATGAAAATCTAGATGTTGAAAAATCAAATAATTTAGAGCCTATCCAGTATTAA
>NZ_LWRV01000119.1 GCF_009372215.1 Acinetobacter portensis
ATTCTGCTAGTCTAGAGCCTTTGTTTTAATAAGGTCTCACTGTACATCGAGCGTCCAAAATTACGGATGGCAATTTGTGCACCGTGTAGCTGTAATTCTGTAATTTTCTTTTGTACTTCTGTTAAATGCTGATGTAAATCTTCTTCTGCAAACTGAAGAATGAGTGGGTGTTCTGTTGTGCTACCAATAATCGTAATAAGCTTCGAAACAAATTCAGGAAAGTTTTTGTCTTTCAATAAAATATGCTTATTTAAATTAATAATAAGTTTTGCATCTGGATATTGAGTAATAAAGTTATGCAATTGTTTGCAGGCTTCTACTAAAATCCAACGATCCAACTTAATAGAAAGTTCAGGGTCTTCAGAAAGATCTAAAATATCAGAACAACTTTTCCATGAAGAACCATCGATATAGTTACTGGTCACTTCATAGGTATAAAGATTAGAATCTTCTTTATCGTAAAGCTGTTGATATTTTAGGTGAATTTCACCTTTGTCTAAACATTCAGAAATACGACTGAGTGTACTATTGTCTAATGACGTAAGGAGTACAGGTACATTTGTTTCTGTATTTGTCGATTGAATAGATACAACGGGTGCATCCGTTGTTAATGACGGTGTTTCAATTTTCGGTGAAAAGTCTAAATCTAAATCCAAACCTAAAGGAATAGATGTTTGTTCGCATGGAATAGGGAGTTTAGTCGCAAATGCTTGCGAAATATAATGATCTAGATGTGTCTCATCTTTAATATCACCATTAAGTACGCTATAACCCATGCGCAAATTTAAAGGATAAGATGAGCCATTTACATCAATTAATTGTGGTTTAGTTAATGCACTTAAACCTGTAAGTTTAGAATCTAAAACAGCTTGAGATTCTGCTTGGAACAGTGCGACATATACCAGTGTATCTACTTTAAATAATGGAACTTGTGTTTGTTCTTTTAAAAAGCTACGGATATTTTGGAAGTATGTTTTAGATGTGAGCCAATCTGCTTGAAAAATTTGTTCAGGACAAGCTGATAACGAAAATGTAACAAGTGCATTCGATGATGCAGGATTTTTTTGTAAGCTTCGATTAATCTGCTGAAAAACATTTGGTTTTGGTGCAGAATTTTCTGTTGATGTGTTTGGTGAAATGGCAGTAGTTGATGATTCAGTATCAATTGTAATTTGAATAGCATCTTCTTCTGTGGCTTTTAAGAACTCGACTGTAAGAGGATTTTTTGATGCAATTTTGCTATTTAAAGAATCTAAGCTAAAAGTGCCAGCATCCAGTTGTCCTTGTGATGCTTTTTTAATACGTGTTTTTAATTCAGCTAAATGTTTAGGTTGAAGTAAATCAAGTAATGGTAAGCCAATAATTTCATCTTCAGATTGAAAGCCGAAAAGTTCTAAATATTCAGGGTTCGCTTGAACGTGAATACCTTCTTGAATAATGGCTAAAGCTTTATTGCTATCTTCAACTAAAGATTGTGCTTGGGTTTGAGCAGTTTCAAGTTCATCTACTAATCTTTCTTGTTGTTGTTGCATACGGCTAAAAGCGAGTGTGCGGATTACACCGTAATAGAAGCGTTCAGGGTAGTCTATGTTTAATACATCATATAGACCTTTATGAATATAGCTGGTGTATTGGTCATATTCATAATCATCTGGGTTTAATAACAATAAGGGAAGATTTGGTTGTGTTGATGAGCGAATCAAAGCAATTGCTTGATCTACTTTTAAATCGTATGCACGACCAAAAATCACAATATCCCAAGTGAAATTTAGTTGTTTTTCAAAGTTTTTAACATCATCTAATAAGGTTGCAGCAACAGTAAGATTGTTTTCCTTTAATTGATTACAAATTTGATTAAATCTAATTTGATTGTCATCAATAATGAGTAAACGTGCTTCAGAACGTTTAAGCTTTTTTGAAAATAGTGGATTTCTCACTTTAATGTTTCCCATAAATCATGATGTTTTACTTCATTAAATTGCTTATGAATAAAATTATCCAAAACTGGTCTTTGTTGCTCATTTAATAATTCAAAATCAAAGCGCATGAAGCTTTGGGTAATTAATAATGGCTTCATTAAAAAGACTTTTAATTCATCCTGCCCTAATCGTAATTGAATAGACTGCTTATCTTTTAATATGCCAATGCCGGGTAAGATAAGTGTGGTTGATACTTCATCTAACTGAGCATTTTGCATAATTAGAGCAGGGTGGTAATGTCCCGTATTTCTGTCTATTTGTAGGTAGCAGGCACAAGGTGCAATTTCTTGAGCTAATATTTCTAGACCAATTTCTAAGCTTTGCTCAGTGGATTGTTTAATCCATCGGATAACACCACCACGCCAAGGGCTACGTGAATTTTCTTGAACCAGAATAAACTCACCTGTTTTTAAATTTGCAGGTGTTTCTCCCGTCCACTTAATACGATAACCACTGACACTAATATCAAGAACATCGACTTGATGTATTTTTCTAGATTCACGATCAATGGTTTTAATTGAGCTTAAATCGAAATGAGGTGTATTTTCATGTGAATCTACAAAAACACTTTCACTTTTTAATTGGTAATTTGCACCCAATTCTAAAGTTTCTTTAAAGTTTTTAGCTTTAGCTAAATAAAAGTGTGCGACGCTCAAACCAAAGCATATTTTAATACGTGCATTATATTCATAGCGTTCATGACGCCGTTCTGCTGTATTGGTTAAAATATTATGAATATGGAAATGCAGCGCAGGCGTTAAAAATAATTTTTCATTTGCTGTAAGTTTTTCATTTTTCCGACCTTGATTTTCATTTAAATAATTAAGAAGCGCCTGTGTTGCAATATAAATACTCGGATTACAGTTATTTCCTGACGTTGTATTGTAAATAGGAGGGTGGTCTTTTGTAGAATCCACAACATAGCGAGATAAGGTAGATTCTTTAGGTAAAATATGAATAAGCTTAGCCCACTCAAAACTGCATAAATATAAACCTTGAATTTCGGCAGGACGAATTTGATGTGTGTTAAAAATATCAAGTAAAATCAATTGCGCATAGGCTTGATTAATATTTTTAATTTGATGGGTTGTACCTAAAATTTGATTAATATTATCAATATTAAAATTATGTTTCATTGCACAATCTAAAAGTTTATGTGCAATCAACCATTGACCAGGCAATACAGTGTTATAAAGCATTTGCTGGTGATAGAGTAATAAAGATAATTGCTGTAATGCATAATATGTCGAAACAATTCGAGCCGTTTGTAAATTCTTCTTTAACTTAAATGAAAATAAAGAAAAACTTTGATTTTCTAATTGCTGATTACTACGTTGAGCGATATCAATATAAATTTTAGATAAATGAGTTCTAAGCGAGAAAGCTAACTCAATAATTTGCTTATTTCTATTGTCAGAAATTAAAGATTGATTGAAAAAATGTTTTTCTAAGCTATTTAAAATATTGTCAATAAGAGGATGAATGGTTTGAATTAAGTCAAAACGCAGCGTTTCTTGGCATTTGAGTTCAGCTATTTCGATAATCGCATTAAATAAAGACCGAGCAGAATCACCCAAATGATGAATTTCTAAGGTTGCTGACCATTGTTGGATACTTTTTACAGAATTTTGGCAAAAACTAAGCTGATCCAATTTTAGTTCATTGGTTGTTTGAAATATATCAGGTTTATTTATATCCATAGTTCTTATCTAACTCAAAAAGTTTCAGTTCCAAAAAGCGGGGTTTTGTTTTTTTCTCCGGCAATTTCTCTTACAAGTTTTGGGACTAAATAACCCGGTAAATTTGCAAGTAGTTCAGTATATATTCGATTAATCTCATTAGTATCTAAATCGAAATGATGAGCCCCTTTTACCTTGTCTAAGACATGTAAATAGTAAGGGATTACGCCTGTATCGAATAACTTATAACTCAAATGAGTTAAAATTTCAGCTGAATCATTTACCCCTTTTAATAAAACAGCTTGGTTTAATACGGTTACTTTATTATGTACAAGTTCACTTAATTTTGAACAAGTAAATTCATCTAATTCTGAAGCATGATTTGAGTGTATCACTAGAATAACACGTAGCCTACTGTTTTTTAAGATAGAAATAAACTCTTCATCAACTCTACTAGGAATAACAACAGGCACACGAGTGTGAATTCTCAAGTATTTTAATTGTTCAATTGATGATAATCGCTCAATCCACAATTGTAGCTTTCTGTTCGAAAGCGTTAGTGGATCACCACCACTCAAAATCACTTCATTAATATCGGGTTTAGACTCAATATAGTTTTTAATGTTCACCCAATCATCATTTTTAGGTAGGTTTTCTTGATAGGGGAAATGTCGTCTAAAACAATATCGACAATGAACGGCACAAGCACCGGTAAGAGTGAGTAAAAACCGAGATTTGTATTTGTGCAAAACACCTGGCTGTTGATTTGCATCTTCTTCACCTAAAGGATCTGTCACAAAACCCTCAAAATCTTCTAACTCTAAATGATGTGGCAAAACTTGAAGTAAAAGTGGATCGAGTGGATTACCCACTTCAATTTTTTCAGCAAAAGCACGAGGAACACGAAGTTTAAAAGTTTGAGAAGCTAAAATTGCACCCGATAAAAGTTGATCGGATGATAACTTTAATATATCTAACAATTCTTTAGGATCGGTTATTAAATCGCTCATTTGCGATTGCCAATTTTGCTCTTGATACAGATAATTTGTCATGTTCGTGCTTAATTTAAGATAAAGGAGATTTTAGGTTCAAAGCCAAAGGTCTATTCAAAACCCAATTAAAAAAGAGAAAATTTAAAAGATATAAGTGAGAGACGGGGCATCACATTATGAAAATTGAATTTGAATTTCATGAATATTACCTCTTTATAGTCACCGTATAAACAATTCTATTTGATGTCTGAACAGAACTTAAACAGCTTAAGTCGGTTAATCAGGAATTTTTCATTGCGGCATGGTGTATTGGTCATTTAGAATACGTCACATCACATTAATGTGCGTGTGGCAAAAAAGTGCGAGTTAGCTTGCTAAATGACTTCGTATAGCCCATAGCACTAAAGATTAAAGTTAGTAAGTTTGGAGTGCCATTCATGGCCTATTATTCTACGAATGATTTCAAGTCAGGCCTTAAGGTTATGCTTGATGGTAACCCATGTTCAATCATGGAAAACGAATATGTTAAACCTGGTAAAGGTCAAGCATTCAACCGTGTTAAATTGCGTAACCTTCGCAGTGGCAAAGTTCTAGAGAAAACATTTAAATCAGGCGAAAACTTAGAAGCGGCTGATATTGTTGAAGTAGAAATGGAATATTTGTACAACGACGGTGAACTTTGGAACTTCATGGATCCTGTAACATTTGAACAGATCGCTGCTGATAAAACAGCAATGAGCGATGCTGCTAAATGGTTAAAAGACGATTCTAACGAAAAATGTACAATTATGTTATTTAATGGCGTGCCATTAAACGTAACTGCACCAAACTTCGTTGTATTAAAAATCGTTGAAACTGATCCAGGTGTACGTGGTGATACTTCAGGCGGTGGCGGTAAACCTGCTAAGCTTGAAACAGGTGCAGTTGTACGTGTTCCATTATTTGTACAGCAAGAAGAAAGCGTTCGTGTAGACACTCGTACGGGTGATTATTTAGAGCGTGCATAATGGTATAGAAATATACTATTATCGAAAGGGATGATGAAAATCATCCCTTTTTTTATGCCAAAGTCTTAGATAAAAAAAAGGATGTGAAGAGTACAGTTGTGCAGGACGAAACAGCTGTATCTCTAAAAAAATAATTAAGCTGATTTAGTACATACATTTATGAGGGATTTACATGGAATCAGTTCAACCAAAGTTGACAACAACTTCGAAAATAATATGGTTACTTGTTGCCATATTAGGTGCGGTATCTTTTGGAATACTCGCAGTAAGTCGTGGAGAGCATGTGAATGCAGTTTGGCTTATTCTTGCAGCCATCTGTGTATATAGCATTGCATACCGTTTCTATAGTTTATTTATCGCCAATAAAGTTTTTGAGTTAAATGAAAGACGCTTAACTCCTGCGCATCGCTTAGCCGATGGTTTAGACTACGTTCCAACCAATAAAAGCGTATTGTTTGGACACCATTTTGCTGCTATTGCAGGTGCAGGTCCGCTTGTAGGTCCAATCCTTGCAGCACAAATGGGTTATTTGCCAGGTACAATTTGGCTATTGGTCGGGGTGGTACTTGCAGGTGCTGTACAAGACTTTTTAGTTCTCTTTATTTCTACGCGTAGAGATGGGCGTTCATTGGGTGAAATGGCAAAGCAAGAACTAGGTTCTTTTGCCGGTGTCATCGTAATGCTTGGCGCCTTAGGTGTAATGGTCATTATTCTTGCTGTGTTGGCGTTGGTAGTTGTTAAAGCATTAACGAATAGTCCTTGGGGCGTGTTCAGTATTGCGGCAACTATTCCAATTGCCTTGTTCATGGGAATCTACATGCGTTTTATCCGTCCAGGTAAAATTGCAGAAG
Organism: Acinetobacter portensis; assembly: GCF_009372215.1. Lineage (GTDB taxonomy): Bacteria > Pseudomonadota > Gammaproteobacteria > Pseudomonadales > Moraxellaceae > Acinetobacter > Acinetobacter portensis. The sequence continues at coordinate 6,509 of NZ_LWRV01000119.1, forward strand.
TGTCAATCATTGGCTTTGTACTGATGATGGCGGGGATTATCTATGGTGAGAATGTTGCACAACATCCTTATTGGGGACAATTATTTACACTAACAGGTACTGAGTTAACGTGGTGCTTAATTGCTTATGGCTTCATTGCATCGGTTTTACCTGTTTGGTTGTTATTGGCGCCTCGTGATTATTTATCTACATTCTTGAAAATTGGTGTAATTGCAGGTTTGGCAGTAGGTATTGTTTTTGCGATGCCAGAAATGAAAATGCCAGCGATCACCCAGTTTATTGATGGTACAGGTCCTGTATTTGCAGGTTCAATGTTCCCATTCTTATTTATTACTATTGCCTGTGGTGCAATTTCAGGTTTCCATGCATTAGTTTCATCGGGTACAACACCAAAACTAGTCAATAACGAACGTGATATTCGTATGATTGGTTATGGCGGCATGTTGATGGAGTCTTTTGTTGCAATTATGGCTTTGGTTTGTGCAACTGTACTTGAACCAGGTGTGTATTTTGCAATTAACTCGCCAGCTGCTGTTTTAGGCACAACGGTTGAAACAGCATCTGAAGCTGTTCGTAACTTAGGTTTTGTTGTAACGCCTGAAGCATTAACGTTGCTTGCACAAGAAGTGGGTGAAAACTCAATTCTTTCTCGTACAGGTGGTGCGCCAACATTTGCAATTGGTATGGCACATATCATCACTGAAATTTTTAACAGCCGTGAAATGATGTCTTTCTGGTATCACTTTGCCATTTTGTTTGAAGCATTATTTATTTTAACTGCGGTAGATGCGGGTACGCGTGCTTGTCGTTTCATGGTTCAAGATACCGTTGGTATTGTTATTCCCGCAGTGAAAAACTCACGTAACTTCTTTGGTAATTTGTTGGGTACCGCAGTTGCTGTTTCAGGATGGGGTTTCTTTGTATACCAAGGCGTAATTGATCCTTTAGGTGGTATTAATAGCTTATGGCCACTCTTTGGTATTGGTAACCAAATACTTGCAGCAATGGCACTCATGTTAGGTACGGTAATTCTGTTCAAAATGAAAAAAGAAAAATATGTTTGGGTCACTATTGTTCCAACAGTTTTCTTATTCATTACTTCAATGACCGCTGGTTGGCAGAAAATTTTCCACGAAAATCCAAAAATTGGTTTCTTGGCTCAATCGAATCGTTTCTCTGATGCAATTGCACGTGGTGAAATTCTAAAACCTGCAAAAACGCTTGAAGAAATGCAAACGATTGTGCTGTCTAATCAAATTAACGCAGCGTTGTGTGCTTTCTTTATGATTGTTGCATTCGTAATGTTATTTGCTGCAATACGTGTGATTCGCCGTGCATTGGCAAGTCCTGTACCAACAGTGAATGAATCGGAAGCAATTTACCGAGATCCTGCTGAAATTGAGCCATCAAAATCTGCACATTAAGGGGCGCTTTAAATGAACCTGAAGTTTGCTAAAAGTGGTAAAACGGTGATTTATAAAATCATCAAGATGACCATTATGTCGCAAAAAGAGCTGATTCTTAATCCTAAGAATTGGTCGAGAATTGCGACACTTTGGCAGCGTTTACAGCAAAGTTTCCGCTTGATGGTGGGTGTGCCTGACTACCAAAACTATTTAGAACACATGGCAAAACATCATCCAGATTTGGAAGCTATGGATGCGAAAACTTTTTATCGCTATTGCGTGGATGCTCGTTATCCAAGTGCTGGTGGTGATATGAAGAAGTGTCCGTGTTAATAAATTAAAATTTAAAAAAGCGCTCATAAGAGCGCTTTTTTATTTGATTTTAAAAGTAATATTTGAATAATGCTGATGCGGGGGAAATATATAAAATGAGTGAATTTGTAGAATTAATAAAAGTGGTCATTGCCAATCCATCATCAAGTATTGTAATTATTGCGGTATGCGGTTTTTTGATATTTAAAATTAAAGATTTATTGCAAATATTTTTAGATATAAAAGATTTAAATAAAAAGCGATTGATGCAGAAGTTTGAAGAAACTTATAAATTTCATGAAAAAAGTTTTCTTGATGATGAAATGAAGGCTAACTATGAGCGCTTGTGTGAAGAAGCACAATTAAAAGCTTTAATTGGTTGTCCATATTGTTCAAAGGAAATGGCGCAATATATTTTGAGCCGAAAACATATAACAAGAGCAATTCGAATTTTTCATCGTATTAAAGATGAAATCAAAATTGAAAATGGAAAGGCATTGCCGAACTTGGTTATGCCAAATTGGCGTATAAAGCTTAATGGATATGCAGGTACATTATTCTATTTCATAATTGTTTTAATCGGTTCCTTCCCATTTTTACTGATCGTCATTGGCAATTTGTTGAAAATTAAGTTGGATGTAGATGGACAATATTATATAAATGCCATTATCTGTTTTATTGCTTTGTTAATCTCTGCTTTTTTTATATTAATACAATCATTAAAACCAGAATTAACAAAAATATTCTGTGAATTAGAACCACAATATAAAATTGAATCTGAAAATGAAGCTTTGGATGTTGAGAATAAAGTAGCCTAAGTATTAATAAAATGATAGACACAAAGAGCTTTGAATTCTTTAGAAAAAAATAAAAACAGTGTATGTTAATCATGCACTGATTTTATTGGGGAATAAATGTGATTTGGGGAATGAAAAAAATAAATGAAGATGTTTCTGATGCCTATTATCAAGATTTGGCTATTTCTATACAAAAATTCGCTCCAAAAATCACATTATTTTTAAAGCAAATAAATCAAATTATTTTAGACAAAGAACAGCAAACTAAGCTTGCACTCTGTTGCTTACTTGCAGGTGGGCATGTGCTTTTTGAGGATTTACCAGGTTTAGGTAAAACAACACTTTCAAGCGCATTAGCTAAACTTGCAGGACTACAGTTTCAACGTATTCAATTTACCAATGACATGCTTGCAAGCGATGTAATTGGGGTAAATATGTTTAATCAAAAAGAACATCAATTTGAGTTTAAACAAGGTCCAATTTTCACACAAATATTACTTGCAGATGAAATTAATCGCTGTAGTCCAAAAACCCAAAGTGCTTTGCTTGAAGCAATGGAAGAGGGTTTGGTCACCATTGATGGTACACGTTACGAACTTCCGCAACCATTTTGGGTGATGGCAACACAAAACCCGCTTTTTCAAAGTGGGACTTATACTTTACCTGAATCTCAACTAGATCGTTTTCTGATGCGTTTATCTTTGGGATATCCATCACGACAGGCAGAAAAGCAACTTCTTCAACAAAACTCAAGACAGAGCTTAATTTCAACCTTGCAAAATGTATTTACAGAATCTGAAATAGTAGAGCTTCAAGCAAAGGTAAAAGACATTTTTATTTCAAATGCGGCGTTAGATTATCTTCTAGATTTGGTTGAGGAGTCACGAAAAAGACAGCATGGATTATCGACACGCGGCGTTCTAGCCTTGAAAAAAGCTGCCCAAGCTCATGCATTAATCATGCAACGTGCTTTTGTTACAGCCGATGATATTCAAGAAGTATTTACAGCGGTTGCCTCACATCGTTTAGGGCTTTCAGAATCGGAAACATTGCATTTAATGAAACAAGTACGTGTGAGTTAATGGGGGATGCTGAAGCAATATTGGCAAAACTGGGCAAATAAAAGATTTAGATTTGAACAATCTAAGAAAATGGCGCAAAAGGATATTTTGGTCTTCATTTACCAGCAGGGCTATTTATACCTTATTCTTATTTTTATTACCTTTATTGCAGGTGTGAATTACGCGAATAATCTTATTTTAGGTTTTTGCTTTTTAATTGGTTCTATTTTGTGTATTAGCTTTTATTTAACATTTAAACAGCTTCATGGATTAGAAATTACATCTGCGATGTCTGAAGTTGGGCAGGTGGGAAATTCTGTACAGCTCACATTATATTTTCAACAAAATGTTAAGCAAAATCGTTATCTTTGGATTAAAACAGATCAGCATTTAGAAAAAATATTAATTCAAAATTCAAAAGAGAAAATTACACTAAATTTCTATACCAATGAACGCGGTAAATTTCAGTTTCCGAATGTACAAATATATGCGGTTTATCCATTTGGATTAGTACGTGCTTGGACATATTTGTATTTAAAAAATCATGTTTGGATTGCACCGAAATCACTAGAATTCCAAACAGAGAATAAATATGTTCAGCAGAATTTTTCACAAGATGTCGATGATTTTAGGGAGCTTCGAGATTACCAATCGGGGGATTCATTACATGCGGTTTCATGGAAGCATGCTGCACGTGGTCAAGGCTTATATGTCAAAATATTTGAGCAATTCGAAGAGCAACATCACGTGAATATTGTTTATGAGCAAATGCCTGCAAATTCACATGAAGAACGACTTAGTTTAATAATGGGGTTAGTTGAACATTGTGAACAATTCAAACATGAATATAGCTTGATTTTACCTCATTGCGAACTGGAAAAAGGTGTGGGAAATACGCAATTACTCAAAGCTAAGCTTTTGTTGGCAAAGGCGTAATGACAATGAATAAATCAATTAAAAATTCAATCATTTTAACCCTTGCTATCATATTAATAACACAAAGCTTTTTTCTTCCTTTAGTTGTTTCTGCTCTGTTTTTTTTGATCATATTTATACTCTATTTTAGTTTACTAAAGCCAGAAAAACGTACATCTAAAGTAATTACATTTGCATTTGTTGTTTCAATATTGGCTGTCATTTATGTTTCATATAAAAGCTTTATTGGTGTTGAGGCAGGTGTTGCAGTATTAACAACATTTTTATTTGCTAAGGCTATGGAAATTAAAGCCAAACGTGATGTGATTATTCTTTTGAATTTTGCATTATTTGTTAGTGCAAGTAGTTTTTTATATAGCCAAACTTTATGGATGGCGGTACTTGTTGTTCTATGCTTAATGAGTTGTTTGGTAGGTTTATATCGTTTACAAATATCAGAATTTATTCATGAAAGTTCACTTGAAGTTAGTGTGCTTAGCGATGTACGCCATGTCGCAAAATTTATCATTTATGCACTGCCATTTTTTATTTTACTATTCCTGTTTTTTCCACGACTACCACCACTTTGGCATATTCCTATTCCAGACAATACTCAGGGTGTTACGGGAATAAGCGAAACGATGTCTCCCGGAGATATTGCGCAGTTGTCACAATCTTCAGCGCTCGCATTTCGCATAATTGGCAATATGAAAGATTTACCAAATCAGTCTGAGTTGTATTGGCGTGGCTTGGTTTTAGATCAATATGATGGTCAACAATGGACAAGTAATTTCATCAATCAACAAGCTTCATTAAATAATAAATTTCACAAGAATAATTCACATTTTGAATATCAATATTTAGCTGCGGATGTACGTACAAAATGGGTGATGTCTTTAGAAAAATCTATTCCTATTCAAGAAAAATATGTATTGAGGACAGATTGGAGTGTGGTGCCTGTACGCCCAAATGGACGGATTCAACCTGTGAAAATGCAGTGGATTGGTGATGCAGCATTTTATTCAAAAACGGATTCTGTACCCAATTGGATAAAAAGTAGTAATACCCGTGTTCCAAATCAATTGGATTTACAAGCGCAGAAATTTGCACGTGAATTATTTGAAAAAAGCAAAGAAGATCCACGCTTATATATTCAAAATTTACTGAAATGGTATAAAGAAAATCAGTTCACTTATACATTAAATCCTGCATTGTTAGGGCATAACCGAATAGATGAATTTTTATTTAAATCAAAACAGGGGTTTTGTGAACATTACGCTTCAAGTTTTGTCATGCTGATGCGTTATGTTGGTATTCCTGCACGTGTGGTTGTCGGTTATCAAGGAGGTCATTTATCTCCTGATGGAGAAAGTTGGGAAGTTCGTCAACTCGATGCACATGCATGGACAGAGGTGTTAATAGCTGAAAATTGGGTGAGATATGATCCAACAGCGATGATAGCACCCGATCGAATTGGCAATGGAATGCAAAGTTTAATCGCGAATAATCAACGTGTTTTTGGTGAGGGTCAGTCTGAATGGAAATATCAGCAGTTTAGCCTTTTAAATAAGCTTAGAGTGTGGAGCGATTACGTTACTTATCAGTGGCAAAGTAAAGTTGTTGGTTATGATGTTGAAAGTCAAAAAAGATGGTTTGATCGTTTGGGTTTTAATGGTACTTATACTGTAATTTTAGTGTTATTTTTTGGTACTTTGATTGTCATTTGTATTTATTTATCTTGGATATGCTATTTAAATTTTAAGCGTAGAGATCGGGTGAAATGGGCTTTAAATCAGTTGTTGAGGCAATTACCTGATCATCTACAAAAAAAATCATATGAGTCCATTGTTGGGTGGTTAAATCATGTGGTTGCTGAGCTTAATATGAATATTGATGATCAAGATTTGGTTAATGAAATTATTGAAAAGCATCAAAATTATATGTATGGCTTTTTAAAAGATGAAAAAGATATTCAAGTTTTATTAAAGTTGATTAATCGTTGTTCGAATGTATTTGCTCAATATAAAAAAAGCTTGTCTTAAAAAATAAAAATGAATATGATTTCAGCCACTTTAGGTGTATAGCTCAGTTGGTTAGAGCGCTACGTTGACATCGTAGAGGTCAGCAGTTCGAGTCTGCTTATACCTACCAAAATTCAAAGCTAGAAATAGTAAGGATTTTAAGCGAAATCAGTAGCTTAAAACCCTTTTTTTATGTCTATAATAATATATGCTAATATCTGCACAGTTGGTTAAAAGGGTGAAATAAGCCTAGTTAGCTGTAAAATTTGTCCCAAGATTGTCCCAAGAATAATTGAGATTTTCCCATGAAATTACCAAAACCAATAAAGCGTGGTGAAAGCTATCAAATTAAAATAATGATAGATGGCAAGCGTATTTCTGCGACTCGTGATACTGCAAAAGAATGTGAGCAATGGGCAGCTCAAAAACTACTTGAAGCGAGAGCAAACAAACTTGCTGAAGATAATGGAATAAAACACCACTATCCATTCAAGACACTTTTTTATAAATATTATGAAGAAGTAGGTAAAAAGCTTCGTGGTTCAATTTATGTCAAAGAACAATTAAAACCGTTTGAAGAAAAATTTGGTGCACTAGCTGAAATGTCTATTCACGACATTACACCAAAGCATTTAACGGCTTGGAGAAATAAGCGAGCAAAAGAAGTAGGGGCGAACACATTACTGCGCGAAATGGCTTTATATAGCTCTGTATTTAGTTATGCAGTGAAAGAGCTATTTTTGCTTGATGTGAATCCTTGGACCAATGTTAAAAAGCCAGTCAAGCCAAAGGCACGTCACCGTCGTATTCGTGATAATGAAATCCTGCTTCTTCTTGAGTCATTAAATTATAGTGAAGGGCAAACGCCAACATTTCCTGAACACTATGTTGCATGGGCATTTTTATTTGCACTTGAGACAGCAATGCGCCGTGGTGAAATACTTGGTATTCAGATGACAGATATTTTTGATCGTCATGTACATTTACCAAAAACAAAAAATGGTGATGCTCGTAATGTGCCATTAACTAAAAAGGCTTTAGCACTTTTAGATCTGATTGACCATGATGGACTTAAACTTATTCCACAGTCAGAAAATGCATTTAGATTAATGTGGGAAAGACGAAAGGCGAAGGTGGGATTAGAAGATATTCATTTTCATGATGCACGTCATGAAGCTATTACAAGATTTGTGAATAATCAGAAGTTGCCTGTTGAGGTATTAGCGAAAGTGACAGGGCATAAGAATATTAAAATGCTTGTGAATACTTATTATAATCCTGATGTGAATGATATTGCTGATATGTTGGATGCTTAGGATATTGGTAAAGCCTTAACCCTCAAAGTTTTGTATGATAATTAATATACGGATAAAAATGAGTAATACTGAGACTGTACTAAATTTTGTGTAAGTACTTAATTTTAATTTATCCTACTGAGGATAATAAAATGGATAGGGAGTAATAGTATATGAGTCTTTATGCTGCATTTTCTAAATATAATCTGAATGATGAGGCTGTATTTATTATTATAAACTGTTTAGTGTACTTTCTTGATGAAAAGGAAATATATATTGATAAATTTAAGCAACTAATGGAATGTGGTTATGCTCATGGAGAATTTGCTGGAATAGAAATATGGGATGAAGATTCAGAGGAGGATCACGGAATTAAAGAAAAATTCGATGGATATCTTTTTTTTCTAGATGGAGACATGTTTAATGATTATGGTGATGAGGATCTACAAGTTATACTAACTAATGAGGATATTATGCCCTTCATTAAAGATATCATTGACTGGTATAAGCATATTCCAAATAGTCGTGTTGATGAATTCATTAAATTAGCGACTAAACATGAATTTTATCCCTAATAGCCTGTAAATTATTTTGTGTAAGTTTCTCCTTTAGAAGTATATTCTTCGACGTGGCGATGGACATTAGGTGTGAAAGATAAGCCTTGGATTGTGGAAGATGATCCTTTAAAAACTAGTTATGATTTATTAGATGAGCTGGAGCTTGAGGATTTTAAAAATCTATATAAACAGAGCAATGAGCAGAATATTAGTAATGACACTGTTTTATTGTTAGATTTTTATAATAGATTTAATGAGTTTAATGAATATGCGTTGTTTGAGCAGTTATGCTCAATAGTAGGTGATGATAGTATTATAGCTATACAAACCGTTCTCGGTTTAAGTGATAAATAAGTGGATGAGTTTTGGAATTACGCTTTGACTATATAAATAAAGCCCTCTAATGAGGGCTTTATTTATTATGGATTTAATGCATCTTTAAACATAGGTGTTAAAATTTTATTTCCATTTTCACTCATATGATCGGCATCACGGTAGAGGGGTCTACCATTTTGTAATGATTTACATTCATTTTTAGGACATAAAACTTTTGTTGGATCTAACGTCTTTGCCCCACATGTTTCTGCTGCAGTGGATATTAAATTCCGTGATTTATGAGCTCTATGAATATAATCTACATAAGATATTGTGGTTGGTATCGATTCCTTCAAAAATAAATTCTTGGCAACAGCTTTAGGAATATTTGTCTGAAATTCTGGTACTGGATATGTAAGGTAAACAGGATTATATTTAGAAATCTCACATACTGTTTGAGTTAAGTCCTTTAGAGCAATTGTATAAAGAGTTGCTTTATCAATATTTTGATTTTTTGAATAAAACATAAGAGGTTCGCTTTCTTGATGGTTTATACGTTCCATATCAGTTTGCCCTTCAAAGTATACGGGTAAACGTGATATCAAAATGACAGGAATATTTGCATATTTCCCGGATTTAATAAGTTGAAATCTTTTTTTGTTGATGTCGTGGCAGTCATTATTATTAATCGGATCTCTAATATTAGCTTCTAGAAAAAATGGGCAACTTGCCGTAACAATAGAAACGATCCCATATTTTTTTAGATCGAAAGAAGAAGCAACAGCTGTTGTGAGTGAATCTGCATGACTATCACCGAAAACTAAAGCCTTAATGTTTTGATGGTTACCAATAATGCACTCTTCCATTTCATTATTTCTTGATCTTGAATCGCATTTATAAGGGTTTGTTCCATTAAGCTCATCTAAGGCGAGATTAATTTCTTGTGCATAGTGAAATTTCATCCCATCTGTTTCTTTAACAATGAGCCCACAAGCTAGAATAATTAAGAAAATATAAAAAGGTTTAACCTTATATATTTCTTTCCAAGATGAATAGCGTTGGAAATTGATCTTTTCAATAAATTGATAACTTAAGAAACCGAGTAAAATTGAGAGAGGAATTCCATAGATCCACCAATCTTCAAATGCAAAGTAAAATCCTAAAACAACCAATGGCCAATGCCAAACATAAATAGAATAAGACCATTTACCAATATAGTTAGAAATAGGGTTATTTATTAAAAAGTTATTTTGATAGTTTGCAACGACTATTAAATATGCACCAAATACAGGAATTAGTGCCATGTAACCCGGCCAAGGCGTATCTTTTGATATTAAAAAATATGATGCAACAATTAAGATAATACCTAAGCATTGAGTAATTATTTGATGTGACTTATTTTTTAATGACCAAGGATATAAGAATGCTAAACCACCAAGTAACATCTCCCATGCACGGCTTGTAAGTAGGAAGTAGGCAGTTTTACTATCTTTGTAAGTTGCATAAATACAGTAAATGAAACTTGCTAAAAATAAGCCTAAAACGATACGTTTTAAATTGCTACAACTTAGGTATTTTTTAAGAGCAACAATGATGATTGGGAAGAAAATATAGAATTGCCATTCAACAGATAAAGACCAAGTATGAAGAAGCCACTTAGTATGTTCTGCGGTATCAAAGTAACCACCGCCTTTAGCGAATAATAGGTTAGAGACAAATAGAGAGCTTTTTTCAATTTGTCTCCCTAAATCACGGTAATCAGTTGGTAGTAGGTAAAACCAACCAAATACAAGCAACACTGCTGACATGGCTGCAAGCACAGGTATAATTCTATTTGCTCTAGCATTGTAGAATTTGAATAAATTAAAGGTGTTTTTTTCTACACCAATAAAAATAATAGATGTCATTAAAAAGCCAGAAATGACAAAGAAAACATCTACCCCTGCAAATCCACCAGGTAACCATTGTGGATTAAAGTGAAAAATCACAACAGCAAGTACAGCTATTGCTCTAAGTCCATTTATATCGTATCTAAAATTCATTTATAGCAACATGAAAATGTTAAGTGGTTTAATTTTGGAGATTTTATATAAATATTAATAATAAAGCTTTAATTTGTTAATTAAATTTCGTGTTCTAGTACAATAATGGATATATAAATAGCAGTGAAAATCCATTAATATTTTTTTGATGTTGATAATACTTCCTTGTTATTATTACATTTTAGAGAAGAATGAACTTTTTCTTCTGGAATATCACTGTTAAGGTTGAGCAAATGACAAAATTGAAATGTGCAGTGATTATTGCTGCATATAATGAAGAAAAAACATTGCTAATTGCTTAGATAATTTACTTAGCCAGTCATATTCTAACTTAGAAATTTGGGTGGTTGATGATGGATCAACAGATAAAACAGTAGATATTATTCGTAATTATGCAAAAGATCATAAAAATATTCACTATATAGTTCAAGCAAATAAGGGGGCTGCGAAAGCACGAGAAGCAGGAATGTTACGATGTGATGCTGAGTTTGTAACCTTTTTAGATGCAGATGACTTGTTTTCTCCTGATGCCATATTGTTAGCAATGTCAGAGTTTAACAAAGATATAGATATTATTTTGTATAAACTAGCTGTATCACAAAATGAGCAAAATTCCGTTTTTAAATTACATGAATATTTTACAGAAGATATTGAATTTACTGGTTTAATGGCTTTTCAAAATTGTCTATCAGAATGGAAAGTTCATGGTCTTGGTGTTTTTCGAAAAAAAATATTCTTAGATTCTTATAATTTATATAAAAAATATAATCATAATGGAGAAAACTACATTAATAATGATGAAATTATTACGAAATTTAATTTCTTGAATGCGAGAAATGTTAGAGTGTGCGATGGTGTTTACTATTACAACTTTAATACGAATTCTACTACAAAAAAAGCTCATCCAAATTTTTATAAAATAATAAACAATACCCATATTATCATACAAGCATGTCATGATCACAATATTCCATTTAATGAGTCTAGTATACTGATGTATGATGTGTGGTTGGTAGAGAGTAAGTTCAAACAATGGAAGAGTGAGCTTTCTAATGCATCGGATTGGAAAAAAGCATTGCGATTAGAAATTAAAAAAATAATTTCATTAGAGAATAAGGGGATTACATTCAAATTAAGACTTAAGTATTTAAAAAAGCGGTGGTGTTTCCAAAAGTAT
>NZ_LWRV01000120.1 GCF_009372215.1 Acinetobacter portensis
ACTTCAAGTTTTACTCTGCCCTTCATCTAAACTTGGTATTTCTAGTTTTTTATAAGTTGCTCTAACACCCACTTCAGGAATATTGGCTTTACCCTCACGGTAACTATTACGCTTCAACGTACTTTTTAAATCAGTCTCAAAATAATAAGAAATGACTTCAAAACCTGCATCCTTTGCACGTTGAATATAACGTGCGCGATCAGCTTTCGTTGGGTTGGTGTTATCAATCACCATTTTAGTTTTAGACGCTAAACATGCTTCAAAAATCATATTTTCTCTATGCCGAGTTTTCAACATATCCAAATTAATACGCAAATGACTATGCGCTAAATTCAGTAAATAAAAACTCGACTTACCCGAAGCTTGAACACCGGTAAAAATAATCACTTGCATGGTGTTAGCTCAATCAAAAAATAGAAAAATATGATGATTTAAAAACATTAAGATGACTTTTTCTCATCAGAAGACATGATCATGCTTGCTAATTTGATCATTTCATTTTGAACGCTACCCATTTGTTGTTCAATTTGAGTCAAATCAATTTTAGATAAATCGACATCACCATTTAAAAAAGGCGTACTTAATACTTTTTCATTGGCAGATAAAATATTTGCACGAATATTATCCACTTCGTGACTTTTTAAATTAAGAGATTCTAAAACCTGATTCAATTCTTTCAGCTGAGTGTGTAACTGAGTGGCGGTTGCTTTTAATTGTTGATGATCTTTCGTGTTGACCGCATTTTCTAAGCTAATTTGGGTTTGCTTTAACTGATCAATATAAGTTCCTGCTTTCATTTGCATGTCTGCAACATCACGAACAACGTAAAAAACATTGCCACTTTTTAAATTTTCATGTACTTCGCTACTCGAATTTAAATCTTGTGATAGCTCTGTTGTATTGTGTTCAGTTGTTGTTTCGGGAGATTGATCTTGCTCACAACCAATTAAAAGAATGCCCGCACTAAAAATAGCAAATGGAAGTAATACACCTTGAAGAATTTTTTTCATAATATTGACAGCTTTTATAAAATATAATTTGAATATAAAGGTGGAATGTGGATTAAAAATAGACTTTTGTAAAGGAGTTACATTTCTTTTCATAAAAAAAAGAGCATATTTATGCTCTTTTTTTTAGATATTCCAAAATTAACCAGCAATTACTTTAAGAATAATATGACTAATCACATTTGTTAAAATATAGTCATTATTTACCTTAATCCATTGCTCATTTTTAGCAGGTTTGGTCAATTTTCTATGCTTCATATGATCTACATTATAACTTTGACCACGGAATTGACTTGGAACTTTTTGACCTGCTCTCCAATCATACGATGGTTTTACAGCTTTTTGAGCAGCAGGCTTATGTTGTTGTAAAGGCTGTGCCGAATGCTTATTCATTTGAGCCTGATGATTTTGTGGGGCAGGTGCTTTATTGTGCTGAAACTGAGTTTGACCTTTGTTGGGTTGATGATCTTGCGGTGCAGCCATTACAGGTGCAGCAACTAAAGCAGTAGATATTGATAATACAAGTACTTTAACGAGAGTGTTCATGCTTCACCTATAGACGATGTCATCTTTATTTATGAATTTATCTTAGGTCTAAGTATTTGATAGATAGTGAAGTATTTGTTATTCAAATATTAAAATAATGTGTGAATTGTGAAGTTTTTAAATGGTTCATTGTTGGCTTTAATTTATTGTTATTTATTGATAAATGTAAGCATATAGCGTTGTGCAATATGCTTACATTACTGTTACAAATTACTTCGCGAGTTCAGCATTAATCGCATCAACGATACGTGCATCATCGGCAGTAATATCTGGTGCAAAACGAGCAACAACTTCACCTGTTTTAGACACAAGGAATTTCTCAAAATTCCATAAAACTTCAGGTGGTTCATTTGGAGTAAGACCATAATCTACAAGATCTTTCCACCAAGGACCTTCACCAATACGTTCAGGAATAGCTTGAGTCAAAGTTTGATAAAGTGGGTGTTTATCTGTACCTGCAACTGAAATTTTTGAAAAAAGAGGGAAGTCTACTTTGTAGTTTACCGAGCAAAAATCTTGAATTTCTTCATCTGAACCAGGTTCTTGTTCTAAAAAGTTATTTGCAGGGAAGCCTAAAATTTCTAATCCTGCACTTTTCTTTTCCGTATAAAGCTTTTCTAAGCCTTCATATTGCGGTGTTAAACCACATTTCGATGCAACATTAACAAGAAGTAAAACTTTGCCTTCATATTGGTTAAGGCTGATCTCTTCACCTTGAATGCTTTTTAGGGGAATGTTGTATACAGAAGCCATGATTATTTCTCTAATAATATTAACTCAAATGTTGTAGCTTTAAATTTGCTTTCGAGCAAGCGAATTTAAAGTAGATTGTGAGGTAAATTTGTACATTTAAAGCAAAATGAATAAAAAGACTCAATCATTGTTTTTAAAGATTTAAAACTGAATTAATCAGCATTTTTTATTAGATAAATGATTGAATATTCTATTAATATTTTGAAACTAAATTCAGTACAATTAAACATCGCTTTTCAATGAATTCGAATATGTCACAGCAAGTGGAAACTGAAAAAACATCACTATGGATTTATGCCATTCCAATGGTGCCTGTGGTGATTTGGGGCACTAATATGGTGGTCACACGTTATGCTGCCTCTGTTATTGAACCTATTAGTATTAGTTTTTGGCGGTTAGTTATTGCCCTTGTTTTGATTTTTCCATTTGTGTATAAAAAATTAATTTTAGAACATCAAATTATATTAAAGAATATTGGAAAACTAACGCTTTTATCATTGTTAGCAATGGTTGTGTATCAATGTTTGTCTTATACGGCAGGGCATACCACCACAGCGACCAATATGAGCATTATTAATGCTTTTATTCCAATTTTTACGATATTTGTTAGCTTAATCGTGCTTGCTGAAAAGCCCACAATTTATGGTGTTATTGGCAGTATTATTTCAATTACAGGTTTATTTTTCTTAATTGGTCGTGGATCTTTTGCAGGCGTTTTCCAAGGTGGGTTTCACTTTGGAGATGGACTTATGATTGTGGCTGTTGTGTCTTATGCTTTATATGGCGTATTGCTTAGACACTGGAAACTTCCAATAAGTTTGGGGGCAAGTTTGTTTGTTCAAACTGCTTTAGGTCTATTGATTCATCTTCCATTATTATGCGTAGTTGGCTTGCAAACCATCAATGCGACTAATGCTTTTCCTGTACTTTATGCTGCCTTGTTACCATCCATTGTTGCACCATTTATGTGGATGAAAGCCATGCAAACTTTGGGGCCAAATCGTTCAAGTATGTTCACCAATTTTGGCCCAATTATTACTGCGATCATCGCCTATATTTACTTGAATGAACAATGGATGTATTACCATTCAATTGGCACAATTATGGCAATTTTTGGAGTGGTTTTGGCACAGAAAAAGCTTAAGAAGATTTAATTTGGCTTGGTGTTTGGTTGGTATAACGCTTAAAAAATTCGATAAAGCTCGAACTATGGTTATAGCCTAAATCATAACCCACTTTTTTGATCGATTCGCCCTGTCTTAATTGAGTAATGGCGTACAAAATTTTGGCACGATTACGCCATTCAGAAATACTCATGTTGAGTTCTTGTTGGCACAAACGCAATAAATGCCGTTCTGTGATTGATGCGTGGGAAATGACTTGTTGACGACTACATGTAAAATTTTTAGGTTTGGCTAAGTTTTCTAAAATATCTTTCAAAACAGGGTGGTGGCTTTGTGGAAGATAATGATGATACTTCGGTGCATGAACAAGCTGATCCAATAAAACCTGTAATAAATGACGATAAGTTTGCGATTTTTTGTCTTTAGATTTGAATTGTAAAATTTCTTCAATCAGAATTCTAAAAAATGGACTTACCCCTAAAATTTCAGCATGTGATGAAAACTCTTTACATAATTCTGGATGAATACGAATGCCAACATAATGCGTTTTTGTCTGTTCAACTTCATGACAATGATGTGTGATTTGTGGCGGAATCCAAATACCATAACTGGGTGGAGATAGTTGAATATGCCCCTCTATTTCATATTCTAAAATACCGTTTAGGCAAAAATTAAAATCTCCCCAAATAGATGCATGTGGACTAACAACATCATCTTTTTCATAGAAAAAATCCTCTACATCGATGTATTTTTCAAGTTCAAGCATATTGAATACTCACAGAAAAAGAAAACAAGAATGAAAAGAAGAATATTGGAAGTATGTCGACTATACGATACAAATGTCTGAAAATCAGTATTTCAATTGTTTCAGACTTTTTGCACAATAATCACACATCTTAAAGCCACGAAGTATTTATGAATCAGCAAACAAAAATAACCCATTGGTGGGCAGTCCTTTTGCCACTTATTGCCGTATTTATTTGGGCGTTAAATGTTGCGGTGACACGCTATGTTGCAGATTATATTTCCCCTGTGAGTATTAGTTTTTATCGTTGGTTTGTCGCATTTCTTATTTTGACACCCTTTATGTTGATGAAAGTCATTCGAGAATGGCATTTGATTCAACCTAATTTAGCCAAGCTTGCAGTCTTATCTGCTTTTGGAATGGTGCTTTATCAAGGAATATCATATGCGGCAGCACATTATACAAGTGCAACAAATATGGGGATTATTAACGCATTTATTCCAATTTTTACCATTTTTGTGTCTATGGTTATTTTAAAAGAATATCCAAATAAATATGCTGTGATTGGTGGTGTGCTTTCGTTTAGTGGTTTGATTTTTGTGATTGCGCAGGGTGATATTACAAGCTTGGTGAATTTGGGTGGTCATGTTGGTGATTTGCTTATGATTGCCGCTGTATTTTTCTATGCTTTTTATGGCGTGTTTCTGAAAAAATGGAAATTACAAATCCCGCTAATGTTAAGTTTGTATGTTCAAATTATTTTTGCATTAATTTATCACTTACCATTTTTACTTTGGTTTGGTTTAGACGCCATTCGCCCTGAAAATGCAGTCAGTGTTTTATACGCAGGTATTTTTCCTTCTCTTATTGCACCATTAATCTGGATGTTATCTATTCAGCAAAATGGACCCAACAGAACCAGTGTTTTTATGAACTTAATGCCAGTTTTTACTGCATTCATTGCATATTTCTGGTTGAAAGAAGCGTGGACGATTTATCACACTATAGGTGGTGTGATCATTATTGTTGGAATTTTACTTGCTCAAAAGAAGACTTCATGACTTTAAATTGATTAAAAAACAATCAAACAAACATGATGTAGGTATTATTTTTGTTTAGGGTCTGTTGACATTTC
>NZ_LWRV01000121.1 GCF_009372215.1 Acinetobacter portensis
TAGGGCGTGTCATCAATTAATGGAGATGATTGTTGATGCTAAGTAGATCGCTGATAAGAAGTTTTGAGCCAATTTATCATAGCGTGTGGCAATAGCACGATACTGCTTGAGCTTGGCAAAAAAGTTCTCGATCAGATGTCTTGCCTTGTAGAGATGTCGGTCATAATCACGCTGATCAATAGAATTACTTTTCGCTGGCATCACAATTTGACCCTTCGCCGCTAAAATTGGAGCAATGACCCGATCCCTGGAGTTGTAGGCTTTATCCATAAGCCAGGTCTGGCTCAACGATAAGTCCAGCAACACATCTGAACCGTTTAAGTCATGGGCCTGCCCATCAGTGAGATAAAATCCTGTTGGGTTGCCTAAAGCATCAGTACGGGCATGAATTTTGGTGCTTAAGCCACCTTTACTGCGTCCAATCGCCTGATTTTTTTTTCCCAGCGCTGTGTTGATGAGCACGTACAATGGTGGAGTCTAACATGGCGTATTCATTATCACTGTCATGTGACAGCACTTCAAAGACCCTCTGCCACATACCTGTTTTAGCCCAACGGCTAAAACGAGTATGCACGACTCTAAAATCACCAAAGCGTTCTGGTAAGTCTCGCCACGGGATACCTGAACGATACCGATACAATACTGCTTCAACAAATAGTCGGTTGTCTTTGGCCGTTACTCCAACAGTACCCATTCGTCCAGGTAACAGATCTTTAATCTGTTCCCATTGATCATCTCTTAAGGCATAGCGTTTAGTCATAAAAGTATAATGGGGACAAGGTGGTTTTCCTCAAGGTAATTGATGACACGCCCTA
>NZ_LWRV01000122.1 GCF_009372215.1 Acinetobacter portensis
TTAGAGCCTATCCAGTATTAATTTCATTCTTTTTTAGCAATTGAAAAAATAATTTGTTAAATTTCCCCCATGAGAAAACCATATCCCAGCGACATTAGTCGAGAAGCTTTTAAAGAAATTGAACCGTTACTATTGAGCGGAAGAAAACAAACACGTCCAAGAGTCGTTGATGTCTATGAAGTGTTTTGCGCATTGCTCTATATTCTAAAAAGTGGATGCCAATGGAGTATGCTTCCTCGAGACTTCCCACCTAAAAGCACTGTGCATTATTACTTCTCGATTTGGAATAAAAAGTCTTCAGAAACTGAACCTAGCATACTTGAGCAAGCTTTAAAAAAATGTGGTTGGCGAGGCCCGTATCAGCAATGGACGGAAAGAACAAACGAGCTTTATCATCATTGATTCACAAAGTGTAAAAAACACAGATACTGCACGTGATAAAGGCTATGACGCTGGTAAAAAAGTTTCAGGCATTAAAAGACATATTATTGTTGATACTCAAGGTCTCCCGCATGGAATATTGGTTACGACAGCAGATAAAACAGATCGTCAAGGTGCGTTAGATGCCATAAATTTGCATAGAGATACCTTACAAAATGTAGAGGTTGTACTTGTTGATGGCGGTTATACAGGCGAACCCTTTTCTTTGGCTGTTAATAATTTAATCAGAGCCCGAGTTGATGTTGCTAAACGAAGTGAATTACATAAATTTGCAGTCATTCCACAACGCTGGGTTGTGGAAAGATCATTTGCTTGGTTAGAAAAATGTAGAAGGCTCTGGAAAAACTGTGAAAAGCACCTAAATACGAGCCTTCAGTTCATTAATTTAGCCTTTTTAAGGCTACTTTTGCATAGAAAATATTCTGGATAGGTTCTTAG
>NZ_LWRV01000123.1 GCF_009372215.1 Acinetobacter portensis
TATAGCCAAATCCTAAAAACTATAGAACAATAGAGATATGGGATATTCAAAAGATTTTAAAGACAAAGTCATAGAAATTATGATTCGAGATGAAATGTCTGTGCGAAAAGCAGCACAGCATTTTAACATCTGTATACAGACAATTCAGAACTGGAAAAAGTCCACTACAAACAAACCTATTCCTGGCCGTCCAGCTAAAATTAGCAGAGAGCAAATATTGAAGGATGTTGAACAATATCCTGATGATTATCAGTATGAGCGAGCTGAACGTTTAGGAGTAAGCACTCATGCGGTATTTAATGCGTTACATGCCGCAGGAATATCGCGTAAAAAAAGACGTTAAAGCATCCTAAAGCAGATCAAAATCAACGTCAGCAATTTCAAAATCTCATAGAGTGTTTAGAAGGGAAATTGCCTCTGATTTACATAGATGAAAGTGGTTTTCAAAGTGAAAGTACCAGAACTCATAGTTATAGCCTTCAAGGAACACGTGCTGAAGGTAAATTTAACTGGCAGTTGAAGAATTGCAGTAATGTGATCGGTGCAATCATTGAAAATAGATTGCTGACAGTTGGTGTGTTTAATTGTTCAGTGAACACAGAAGTATTTGAATGTTGGATTGAACAGGATTTATTACCTAAGTTGAAAGAAAGCAGTGTTTTGATTATGGACAATGCGACCTTTCACAAAGGGAAAAGACTTCAGGAGTTGGTACGTTGTGCGGGCCATTACATTGTGTGGCTTCCTAGATATAGTCCAGATTTAAATCCAATAGAAAATATGTGGTCGCGAGTCAAGGCGATTCGAAATAAGTTTAGAGTTAAAGATATTGATAAATTATTTAAAGATTACTGTAATGATTTATTTAGTATTTAGCTATA